>NZ_LT992558.1:1141745-1191145 GCF_900258435.1 Carnobacterium divergens
AGAAACGTCTGAACTGACAATTGGTGATCGTTTTATTTCATTATCACAGTACCAAGCAGAATTAAAAAAGAAAAATAACGCGTTGAATGATATTGCCGATAAAACAAACTCTTTAATCAAACGCACCAATAATCTTAATAAAACAACAGCTGGATTGGGAAAAGAATTAATTGAAAGTAATAAAGTTATCTCCCAGCAACAGCAATTAATCGAGGATGCACTTCGGCGTATTAAAGAACTTGAAAATGGGACGGATCCAGAACGTCCAATCGGTAAAATTATTGATGTTTCTGAACACCAAGGGCAAATTGATTGGGCTAAAGTAAAAGCGGATGATATCGAACTTGCGATTATAAGAGTTCAAGATGGCAGCTCTTACGTTGATAACTATTACCGTTATAACATCCAACAATGTCAGCAACTTAATATTCCTTATGCAGTGTACGCTTTTGCGCGATATGTTAATGAGGCTGATGCTGGTCAAGAAGCAACTGACTTCTATAATCGCACAAAATCTATTTCCGGAACAGGTAAGCAACCTTTATTTTATATGATTGATGTTGAAGTGGCCACGATGGAAAATATGAGACAAGGAACTGAAGCGTGGCAAAATAAGATGATTTCATTTGGAATTGCCCAAACGAATCAAGTCGCTTATATCGCAAATTATTTATACGATCAATTTAATATCAATGTCGCTCGCTTTGGAAGTATTGTAATACCTGCTTATCGCAGCACTCCGCCAGATCATCCGTGGGATTTATGGCAATACAGCGACAAAGGAAGCGTACTGGGAATTAATGGCAATGTTGATATGAATAAAGATCCATCAGAAAGATTTAAAAAACAATATTTAGGTAGGTGAAAAAAATGCCCGTAAATTATAGAGACCCAACTCATATAACAGGAGAGAGTTGGATTTTCGAAGACAAAGTTAGCAAAGTTCATAAAATTTTAGCGAAATGGATTCGTGAAAAAATGTATGGTCAAGATGTTCGAGAGGCACTTGCTCTATTGGTTGAACAGACTTCTTCCGATTTATACGACGATAAACAAATTGCACTTGCACTTGAAAAATTAGCACAAGAACTGCAGATTAAATGGGACAACGACACTCAAAAAATTATAGACGAGTGGAAGAACACAATAGGTGGTGTGACAGTCGATAGTGAACTAATCAACGCTAGAATCGACTTACACGGAATCGTTTATAAAACGCTTAAAGAGCGCTTAGACGATATGCAATCGAAGATTGAAAACTTAGATGCTACGGAATCTGTTTTTAAACTAACCCACAATCAAAATTGCTATCCGGCATTAAGAGTGTTTTACAGCACTTATGGCGCAGCAGTTGTACCATCGGAAGAAGAACCAACGGGAGCTGGAGGGTCAGAAGTTAATTACGTTCATGCTGAACCTCTTTATCATGATTTAGATTCTCTAACTGTAAAAGTTCCATTTAAGTATAAGATGGTCAACCCGACAGTTGAACGAATTTCTGAAAATCAATATTTATTAGTTGAGGACATTCGGACATTGCTGGTTGAGATAGGTTCTAAGGGTGAAGCGAATGTTGAAACCACGATGGAATATACATCTACTTTAGATTATAAAAATAAAGTAGCCAACAGCATTGTAGAGAATCCAAATAAATCGTATCGCACACCATATAGCGGTATTGGATCAATAGATTTAATTGATCCAGATACATTAAAAGGTACATTAGAATTAGATGGTGGGCTATATAAAAATATCAGTTATAAAGATAATGTCATTACAACAATCACCATAAATTCTGGTGAATATCGTAGTCAAATGCTATTTAAATACAATGTTGTGGAGGATATTAAGCGTAATTTTCCGTCATTATTCAACGGATTAGTATTAGAGCAACAAGCTATTTTAGCTAGAAAATATGTTGTCGCTGCTAATTCAAGTGCATTTGCAAGAGGAAGCAACAGCGATGGGAATCATTGCCAAATTAATAATTATGGTTTTGGCGTTTGGCAAGGTGGAGAAACTAATGCCAATAAAACAAACGAGATTAAAAAAATAGGTAGTGAAATTACAAAAGTTGGAAATTATATACAAGAAGACGGAACAGTTAATTCGTTAGTATCAGCTAAGCCAAGTGACGGGAAAATACCAAGCTCGCTAATGGTTGATTACGCAAGTTTAGAATACACTGTAGCTGTACCATTCGCACCAATAAAATAAAGGAGTGAACTAAATGGATTTGAAAAAAATATTTAAAGGGTTGCCAGATTGGAATAAAACCGTTAATGATAATTTTGATTTGATTAACAAAAGAGTAGAGCAAGATACCGGATGGATTAAAGCTTCGATTGGGGCAGGTGCCACAACTCAATTTCTTGAATATCGACGCATTGGAGATCAAGTTTTTTATAAAGGAGAGGGGCGAACAGCAAAAACAGGAAACATTATTGCGTTTGCGGCAGGTTTTAGACCAGACTCCGATGCCGTTGTTGAAGCAGGGTGTGTGGAAGGAGGGGGAAGTGCAGTAGGGGATCAGACAGTTATTAAAATCGATAAAGTTAATAATTGTATGACTATTGTATACAGAACCCGTGCGGACTCGACTTTTAGCATGCATGGTATAAGTTATTTTACTAAAGATCCATTTCCACAAAAATAAAGAAGGAGGAAAAAAGATGAAATTTATAGAAGTTATCCAAATCGATGAAAAAGGAAATGTTGAAATACCGATAGTGGTTAATAAAGAAACGTTCGAGGAATCAGAGTATACGAAGTTCCAATGGGAAGGGTTATTTCTAAAACCTAAATGGTCTTTCCGCTTGAATAAATGGATTGAAACGGCAACGGATGATGAACTTAATCCACCAGATATGGAAGAAGAGTTATCGGAGGTTCAACAGTTAGCTCAAGCCCTTACTGAATTAGAATTAGATAATTTTGAAAAAGACAACAGAATCAACGAACTAGAAAAAGAAAACCAATTGCTTGGCCAAGAATCAACAGATCACGATTTACGATTAATTGAATTGGAGGAAAAATTAAATGTATAAATCACTAAAAGAAAGATATTTAAAAGAATGGGTTACAGAAAAACAGCTTGCTCACTATGTTGATTTAAAAAAAATTACTGCTACACAAATGCAAGAAATCATGAAAGAAAAAGATGCCAAAGACAAAGAAGAAGCTATTGAAATTTAATAGCTTCTTTATTTTATAAAAAAGAAGGTGTAGGAGTGACAATTGAATTGACTATTTTATTATCAATCGTATCTGTATCAGCCGCGGTTTATTTTGGCTTGTCTGGTGCTCGACGGGACCAAAAGAATGATGATATGCAGGAAGCTGCGCAACTAACAACGGTACTGGTTAAGTTAGAGAATATAAACAATGGAATCAATAAAATTGAATCTAAGATGGATCGTGTTGAAAGCGAGACACGAGCCAATTCAGAGAAACTGATTAAAGTTGAAGAGTCCACGAAACAGGCTCATAAACGCATTGATGAAATTGTTCAGAAAGGGGTGATTGATAGTGAAAATTAATTGGAAAGTAAGAATTAAATCAAAGGCTTTTTGGTTGGCCATGATTCCAATTTTATTGGTATTAATCCAACAGATTTTAAGTTGGTTTGGAATTGGATTTGCTAAAGAGTTAATCGAAAACGAAGCAATGCAATTTATTAATACCTTATTCCTGTTATTGGGAATTCTAGGGATTGTAAACGATCCTACGGTACCAGGTATCAGTGATAGTCAAAAAACTTTAAATAAATGATAGTCCTCAATCGGGGGCTATTTTTTTATAAATAAAATTAGAAATGGAGAGATAAAATGAAAAAATTAAACAAAGTATTATTAATGTTAGTAGTATTAATGACATTAAGCACATCAACGGTAGCAACTGCTGCGATTACAACGTCACATGCTGGTCATGGTGGAGTTGATCCAGGAGCGATCGGAAACGGCTATAAGGAAGCTGATATTGCTAGAATGATTAATAATCAAATTGTAGCTAAATCGGGAGCAGTTGATGCCACTGACAATAGCGCAATTTCTGTGAATGATAACCTTGCAAAAATTGTAAATAAAGTAAACTTGAATTCGAACGGAACATCATGGAATTTATCAAATCACTTAAATAGCGCGTCCCCTGCAGCAACTGGTGTAGAAGTATTTTATTATGCTGGTGACCCTGTAGGAAAAGTCAAGGCGGAGCAAGTAAGTGCAACGATTGCAAATGTATTGGGGATTCCAAATAGAGGTGCAAAGACTGCAGATTTATACGTTATCCGTAATACTAAAGGGCATTCATTGCTGATTGAATGGGGCTTTATCAGTAACAGCGGAGACGTCCAAAAATTACTAACTAAGATGGATACCGTAACTACAGAAGTTGTTAAGCTATTTAATTCAACTGTTAATCCAGTTCCGCCAGTGACACCACCTGTTAATCCAGTACAGCCTCCAACAACTGGATTTGCTAGAGCATATAACGAAACCGGAACGATGTATGCGACAGAGCGAAATTGGGTGAAAGACACACCAACTAAAGCAGCACGACTTGTTGAATATCAATCAACTGGGCAAGCGATTAAATATCATAAAGTTGTATGGTCAGACGGAATCGTTTGGTTGCAATTAACAGGGTGGGATGGAAAACAACGCTATGTTGCCTATTCTGATGCAACGCAAGGGAATGGATTTGGTCGTAAGTACGGTTATTGTTTATAGAAAGAACCTCCTACTTTGTGGGAGGGTACATAAAGAAAAAAAGCACCAATACTTGAATAAAATCAAGTGTTGGTGCTTTTTGATAGGCTTAAAGCCTCAGTCTCAAAATAATGGAGTCAAGCTCCCAGTAACACAATTATCACACTTAAAAGTAAATTTGTCAACATTATCTTTTTATCTTGATGCATAAAGTTTTATTAACTCTGTACTAATTTTATTCATAATTTCATTAGATAACTTGATTTTTCCAGAGGGATCAAATTTATTTATTTTGTTAATTCTATATTTAGAAATAGTTTTTATATCTGAAATTCTAACAAATGACTCATTGTTATACTTACTATAAATATCAATAACTTTAAGAATTGATTTTTTATTTTTTTTAAGCTCAGAAATTTTTTTAGAATACGATTCATGCACAGCCGATATTTTATCAGCAGCTGAAATCACTTTTTCTAAATCTTCTTTTACGTCGTTCGAATTTACTGTATTTGATTCTATATATTTCTTTATGTTTTCTATTCCTTTTGTCGTTTCGTTAATATCGTTATCTAATTCTATACTAGTCAATTCTATGTCGGTATATTCTTGTCCCATAAGATTTACATTTTTTTGTAGTAAATGAACTGTTTGAGTAAATAATTCTTTACCTATGGAGAAACGGTTATTTCCTCCTTTAGAGGTTAATGGTAAAACTGTTAAAACCGGATTGTTAGGGTTATCCTTTTTATTTAGAATTATAGCAAAGTGTTTTCCAGAGAACTCACTATCGATATTAACCCCAAAATCAATCATTACTATTGTACCTCGTTTAAAATATGGATATTTATTATGTTGTTTAGACTTACATTCTTTTTCATGCATTTTAGCTTCAAATAATAACCAACTCGGCAAATAAGTAAAGCGACTTAAACCACTTAAAAATGTATTTTTATGAATCTCACTTGCATTTGATATTTTAGAAATAAGAAAATCACTTTTTTCCATAAAACCATCCTTACTTTAGTATTTTTTTATTTTCTTAATTACTATATCAAAATATATAAGATAAACCAAATAAATATTTATCAAAATTATTTTTTACCTAACTATAATTACTATATTAATTTAACCATCCAGCCTAACCGCTAGATGGTTTTTTTGTATTAAAAAGACCACCTATTTACTTAATAGGTGGCATACATATTAAATTTAGGATCAAGCGTTTAACTCAATTAATTTAAAAAATATTCCCAAAATATTCCCAAATCTAAAAAAATGCATAAAAACAAGCTGATATACAAATCAAGAAGGTTAATATACCAGTCTTAATCTAACGTTCCTAACAGGATTCGAACCTGCGACACATCGTTTAGGAAACGAATGCTCTATCCCCTGAGCTATAGGAACAAAAGAAATCTCTTACACAGTTTCTCATGGTTTAAAAAAAATGTCTAGCCCTTAAAAAGAAAAAAGAACCCGTAATGTAGAATTACGAGTTCTTTTCTATTTATGCCCAGTTTCCGTTTCTAAAGATTGGAACAATTGAGCCATCTTTACGGATTCCGTCAACATTCATTTCATTTGAACCAATCATAAAGTCAACATGGACGTTGCTACGGTTTAAGCCAGCAGCAATCAATTCTGCTTCGGTCATTTCTGTACCACCTTCTAAACTAAACGCATAGGCTGATCCTAAAGCTAAATGATTAGAAGCATTTTCGTCAAATAAGGTATTATAGAAAACAATTCCTGATTGAGAAATAGGAGAGGGATCTGGAACCAAGGCCACTTCACCTAAACGAGCAGAGCCATCATCTGTTGCAATTAATTTTTTTAAAACCTCTTCACCTTGTTTAGCTGTAACATCTACTACTTTTCCATCTTTAAAAGTAAAAGTCATATCTAAAATAGTCGTGCCAGCATAGCTAAGTGGTTTAGTGCTTCTGACTACACCATCTGCGCGATTTGCGTCAGGAGCAGTGAAAACTTCTTCTGTAGGCATATTTGCCATGAATTTTTCGCCACGAACATTAAAGCTACCAGCGCCTTCCCAACGATGATTTTTTGGCAAACCAATGGTTAAATCAGTTCCAGGAGCAGTGTAATGAAGAGCATCAAATTGTTCTTTATTTAATTCATTTGCTTTTGCTTCTAAAAGTTGATCATGATTAACCCATGCCTCAACTGGATTGTTTTCATAAATACGAGTGGTTTTAAAGATTTGATCCCATAATGCGTCTACTTGTTCCTCTGAAGTTGCTAAATCAGGGAAGACCTTAGCTGCCCATTTAGCACCAGCTGCAGCAACGACTGACCAACTAACTTTATTTGATTGAGTAGCTGTGCGTTGCTCTGAGAGAGCTTTTCCAACAGCACTTTGGTAGGCCGCAACTTTATCTGTATCTACGCCAGCAAGAGCATCAGGGTCAGCAGAACGGACACTAATACGACTTGCGCCTTTTTTAATTTGATCAATAGATTCATCGATCTTATATTGAGGAATGTCTACTAAACGTTCTTCTGGAGTACCTAAAAAGACTTCGCGATTAATTTCATCATCTAACCATTTTACAATGACTTCTGTTGCCCCTAATTTGTAGGCTTCTTTAGTAATCAAACGAGCAAGTGGTGCTTGTTCAACATCTATTTGTAACACAACAGTGTGGCCTTTTGATACATTTACGCCTGTACTAACAATTAGTTCAGCATATTTTTGTAGATTTTCTTGAAAATTTGGTAATACCATGTTAAATTCCCCCTGAATTAAGATTGTAAACATTGAAAAACTATATTTTTATCATAGCACAAGGAGAGAGTGGAAACAATTTATCAAATGCAAAATAATCTTTAAAATCATTACAAATGTTGTCAATTTTTAAGGTTTCATAAAATAACTTTAAAAAAAACGTCACATTTTTTAGAATAATGACTATATACGATAAAAAGTTCTTTTTTTTCTGTTGTAAAGGTGTTAAAATAACAATAACATTTATTGTTAATAGTTAAGGAGGCTAAAAATTAACATCGATTATTAAAAAAGAAATTTGTTATAATTTTTAAATCCTTTTGAAGACAGGTAATGTAAGTCTTTAGTGCACTTATTTTATCCATTTATGAAGTATAAAAAATAGATCCTCGTAATGATCAAACTAGATAGTTAAAATAGTGTTTTGATAAATAACGAAAACTATTTTTTATTATAAAAATACAGTAAATAACCCAACTAAACGAAACGAGGTGCAGCCGGATGGCTAGAAAAAAAACAATTACCAAACTACAAATATTAAATGCAGCATATGAAGTTGTTAGAACTGAAGGTTTTGGAGGATTTACAGCACGTAATATTGCCAAAAAAATGAAATGCTCTACTCAACCTATTTATTTAGAATTTAAAAATATGGATGACTTGAAAAATGAATTATTTGAAAAAATCAAAAATTATTTAAAACAAGAAGTTTATTCAAATGAACATACGGGAGATGCGTTGCTTGATGCATGTATCAACTATATCCAATTTGCAGATAAAGAAAAAGTTTTATTCCGAGCATTGTACATTGAAAATCACTTAGGTATTGAAAAAATGCATAAAATTTCATTGGATTTCGCTATGCGCTTAATGGAAGAAAATGAAGACACGAAAAATTTATCAAACGAAGACAAGTTTGAATTGTTTACTAAAATTTGGATTGTAGCTCAAGGGATTGCGTCATTAATTTCATCTGGTTTATTGCCAATGAATGAAGAAGACATTGAATCGAATTTACGCGATGCGTTATCTGATATGATTCTTGGTGCAAGATACAGTAACTAAAACTAAAAAAGAACGGACTTAGATTTTTCTAAGTCCGTTCTTTTTTTTACATATAAGTACAAGATTATAATTTCGACGCCAATTCTTTTGCGAAGGCTTCTAATTTTTGAATGTCTTCTTCTTCTACAGCTAAATCAACCTTAACGCTGTCAGCACCTTGTGTTGCGCCAGTTTCAATAAAACGAGCAGTGAAGTCATCAACAGATTTGCAAAACTCATCATAAAATGTATCGCCAGAACCACAAGTTCCAAAAATTTTACCAGATAAATTAATTTCAGCTAATTCTTCATAAAAATCAACAATTTCATCAGGAAGATCGCCATCGCCATAAGTATATGTAGCGACGATACACAAATCCACATCCTCAAAATCTTCAGGATCAGCTTGAGTACATTCTACAGTTTCAACATCAATATCTAAGTTTTCTAATGCTTCAGCAACAACATCGGCAATTTCTTCTGTGTTACCAGTCATACTCGCATAAACAATTTTAGCAGTTGCCATTTTTTAGTCCATCCTTTCTCTATCTAAATAGTGAACAAGTCTTATCGATTATAACAAAAACCGTCTTGTAAATGCAATTAGAAAACGATAAAATAAATAGGATTTCATAAGAAATCAACCACAATAGTACACAAATTAAAAAAATACGTTATAATATAGAAGATGATTATTAAGAAACCACAATACTAATCTAGTATCAAGAAAATAAAGAAATGAGGAATAAATAGAATGATTACACTAAAATCAACACGTGAAATTGATGCAATGGCGGAATCAGGTGCATTATTAGCCGATGTGCATATTGCTTTGCGAGATTTTATTAAACCAGGTATTACAAGTTGGGACATTGAAGAATTTGTTGATGATTATATAACAAAACACGGAGGTATTGCAGCTCAAAAAGGATTTGAAGGATATGAGTATGCAACTTGTGTTAGCATTAACGATGAAATTTGCCATGGTTTCCCTAGAAAAGAAGTATTAAAAGACGGTGACTTAATCAAAGTGGACATGTGTGTCGATTTAAAGGGTGCGTTATCGGATTCTTGTTGGAGCTATGTAGTAGGAAAATCAACTCCAGAATTAGATCATTTGATGGCTGTTACTAAAAAAGCACTATACGTTGGGATTGAACAAGCACAAGTGGGCAATCGAATTGGGGATATTGGCCACGCGATTCAAACTTACGTAGAAGGTGAAGATTTAGCTGTTGTCCGTGAATTTATTGGACATGGAATTGGACCAACGATTCATGAAAGTCCTGCAGTTCCTCACTATGGTGAAGCTGGCAAAGGGTTACGTTTAAAAGAAGGTATGGTAATTACAATTGAACCAATGGTAAATACAGGGACTTGGAAATCTAAGATGGACGACAATGGTTGGACTGCTCGCACAAAAGATGGTGGTCTAAGCTGTCAATTTGAGCATACTCTTGCGATTACAAAAGAAGGACCTAGAGTTCTTACCTCACAAAAAGATCAATAAGTAAAAAACGTTGAATGAAGATTCAACGTTTTTTTACTTAGAAGTATGAACCAAATATTAAAAGCTGTGTAATGAGTTAAAGGAGCGATTATGGAAATAAAGCAACGATTAATGGAGAAAAAAGAACTTGTTCGTTTAATCCAGACCATTCAAAAGAAATACAAAGAAGCAGAAGTCACAAATTCAGCAGTGATTATAGCTTACTACTTGCTACTCTCTTTTTTTCCCATTCTAATTGTAGTAGGAAATTTGCTCCCTTTATTAAATCTAGATATGGAAATGTTGATCCCTTATATGCAAAGTTTGATTCCAGAATATATTTTTACACAACTAGAGCCTACTATGTTAAATTTATTGACTTCTAGCAGCAGCGGTTTGTTATCTGCAGGTGCCATTGGAGCAATTTGGGCATCCAGTAAAGGGATGAACGCTATGCAAGTAAGTATGAATAAAGCATACGGCGTAGAACCTAGAAAAAATATCTTTGTAATTCGGTTAGCTTCGCTAGCGTTTACGTTAGTATTGATTCTGGGAATCGTTTTATTAGTATTAGTATTTAGTTTTGGTCAGATGATTTTAGATTATTTGACGCCCCTTTTACAACTGTCTACATCTACACTGAAAACGTTTCAAACCTTGAAGTGGCCTGTTACCTTGCTTGTGCTATTTTTTGTTTTTATTCTAATTTATTATATGGTGCCAAACGCTAAAACAAAGGTGAAGAATGTGATACCAGGCGCGTTGTTCGCAACAGTTGGCTGGATGACTTTGTCACAAGGATTTGCCATCTATGTGAATTATTTTTCTGGGCGAACTCAAAGCTATGGAACGATTGGCACAATGATTGTACTGATGCTATGGTTAAATGGTTCTGGTGTTATTTTAACATTAGGAGCCGTAATCAATGCCTCTCTGGATCAATTTTACCATGGAGAAATTGAAGAAAATACAAATATTGTTGGGAAATATTTAGTCAAAAAATTTGATGAAGGAAAACAAAAAATTCAAAAAAAGAAATAATAGATTGAGAGAAAATGATTTGAATGCAGTTGTTATTTTCTTTATTTTCTCTAAAAAGGTAAAAAAAGAATTGGCTTTTTTCATGAAATGACAGCGCTAGATATATAAAGTGTTCTATAATTAGAGATTAATAAATTTTGATGGAAACATAAGGAAATCGTTGTTGAGTATGATATAATTATTAAGATTGATAAAAAAAGAATAAATGAAATTAAGTAAAGTAGTTACTGGGAGGAAAAGATGGAAGAAACAATTAATTTATCAGAGCTGTTTGAAGTGATTCGTAAAAGGATGGTATTGATTATTGGTGGAGGATTAGCAGGTATCATTTTAGCAGCAGTAATAACCTACTTTTTTATAACCCCGCAATTCAATTCATCTACACAATTATTAGTAAATCGTGCCAAAGATGAAAGTCAAGTTGCTACCCAATGGAACGATTTACAAACGGATGTACAAATGATTAACACTTATAAGGATATCATTAAAGGTCCAGTTATTTTAGAAGATGTACGAAAAAAATTAAGCACTACATCAAGTGTGGAACAATTAGCTAGTAAAATTGAAATTATCACACAACAAAATTCTCAAGTATTTACCATAAAAGTAACCGATTCAGATCCATATAAAGCAGCCGATATTGCCAATACAGTCGCCGCTGTCTTTCAAGAAAAAATCGGTGGAATCATGAGCGTTCAAAACGTTACTCAAATTTCTAGTGCACATCCAAATACATCTCAAGTTTCCCCTAAACCAATGCTAAATATCTTAATAGGATTCATTGTTGGGATTATGGGAATGGTTGGCGTTAGTTTCTTATTAGAATTTATGGATAAAACCGTGCGAGATGAAAAATTCATATCCGAAACATTAGGGTGGACGAATTTAGGAACCATCTCGGAAATGAATTTTGATGAATTAAATGCTAAATCACCAAGTTCAATTGTCTCAAGAAGAACAAAAACACGTGTATAAAGGAGTAAATGGATGTTTAAAAAAAATAAAACAACTAATCAAGGAACGTCAAATGGTGCAAGTTTAATTACAACTACAAAACCAAATTCTGTGGTCGCAGAACAATTTAGAACCATTCGTACAAATATTCAATTTTCAATGGTTGATAAAGAGTTAAAATCATTGATTTTTACCTCTTCAGGACCAGGCGAAGGGAAATCAACGATTTCAGCCAATACAGCAGTTGTTTTTGCTTCACAAGGAAAAAGAGTTTTATTGGTGGATGCAGATATGCGCAAGCCAACGGTTCATAAAACATTTGGAATACCCAACCATGAAGGGTTAACGACATTGTTAACAGAAAAAGACGTTAAGCTCAGCTCGGTTATTCGTCAAGGAAGCAATGAAAATTTATTTATTCTAACGAGTGGACCCGTTCCACCAAATCCATCAGAGTTGTTGGATTCAAATAAAATGAATAAAATTATTGATATTTTAGAAGGTGCGTTTGATTTAGTTATTTTCGATATGCCTCCAATCATTACCGTGACCGATTCTCAAATTATGGCAGCTAAGACAGATGGCACCATTTTTGTTGTTCGTAGTGGTGTAGCAAGTAAAGAAGCCTTAGTTAAGTCAAGACAACTTCTTGAAATTGTAAATGCAAACGTGATAGGAACTGTATTTAATGGAGTAGAACGAACAAAAGACAGTGCCTATAAGTATTATGGGTTGGAGAGTGACTCGATATGATCGATTTGCATTGTCATATTTTACCTGGAGTTGATGACGGTGCTCAAACGTTGGAGGATTCAATTGTAATGGCTCATGCAGCCGTTGCAGAGGGAATCACGCATATTCTGGTGACACCACATCACAATAATGGTCGGTATTTTAATAAACGAGAAGATATTATTGATAAAATGAAGGCTCTTCAGTTAGAGTTTGAGGAACGCCAAATTCCCTTAACCCTATTTCCTGGTCAAGAAGTTAGAATAACAGGAGAACTGATAGAATCGATTCAAAAAGGTGATATCCAGTTTGTGGATGAAGAACAACAATACTTATTAATTGAGTTTCCAACGATGACGATTCCTCAATTTAGTGAAGAGTTGTTTTTTCAGTTAAATAAAAGCAAAATCACCCCGATTATCGTTCATCCAGAACGAAATCAAGTTTTTATAAATAATCCAGATAGATTGGGAGCATTTATCGAAAGAGGAGCACTTGCTCAATTAACAGCAGGTAGTTATCTAGGTTATTTTGGGAAAAAAATTGAAAAAATTAGCAAACAAATGGTGGAGGCAAATTTAATTCATATTATTGCATCAGATGCGCATAATGTCACTACTAGAACATTTCATTTAAAAGAGGCTTATGCAAAATTAGAAAAAAACGTAGGAATAGAAAAAGTTGCAGTTTATAAACAACATGCAAAAGACTTAATTAATGGAGAAACCATTAGTCCATTTCCTATTAGTAAAGTGAAAAAGCATAAATTTCTAGGGTTGTTTTAATAAAAGGAGGGGAAAAAGTGAAATGAAGAGAGGGATAAAGAAAAGTATTCTAATTGGAGTCGATACGTTAGCGATTGTTTTTTCAAGTTTATTGTCATATATCTTTTTAAGTCCATATATTGACCCATCTCAATTCTTTTTATATATGAGTGTTGGTTTATGTATCATTAGCTATCTTGCTTTTGCATCATATTTTAAGATATTTTCAAAAATTAATCGATACGTTAGTATTAAGGAAATCATTAATATATTCGCGTGTGTCAGTTTATCTTTTCTTGTGGTAACAGTGATTTCAAGTTTGACCTTAATGGCAGTAAGTTTCCGATTTATTTTGTTAACGTATATTTTTTCCTTATCTGTGATTGCAAGTAGTCGCATTATTTGGCGAATTTTGAATGAATTAAATTATCATAGCGAAAAAAAACTACAAACACAAAGACAAATAAAAACCCTAGTCGTAGGTGCTGGTGAAGGTGGAAGTATATTTTTAAGAAATACCCAAAAAAATACCACTGATCTTAAAATAGTAGGAGTAGTTGACAAAGACCCTACTAAATTAAATACGTATTTACATGGTGTTCCAGTTATTGGTTTAGTAACGGATATTCCTGAAATTGTGAATGAGTACGGTATTAAACAAATTACAATTGCAATCCCTTCTCTACAACCTCAAGAGTACGAAGAAATATTAGATATTTGCAATGCGATTTCTGTTAAGGTAAATTTAATGCCCTCGGTTGAAGATGTGTTAAATGGAAAATTATCCGTGAGTCGTTTTCGTGAGATTGATGTTGTAGATTTATTAGGTCGAGAAGAAGTTCAATTGGATATGGAACAAATATCTAAAAAATTAACAGGGAAAACGGTTTTAGTAAGTGGTGCTGGCGGGTCAATCGGATCTGAAATATGTCGTCAAGTTGCTAGATTTGCGCCTAAAAGAATGATTTTACTTGGTCATGGAGAAAATTCTATCTATCATATTCATCAAGAAATGACAAAATCCTATCAACAAACGATTGAAATGATCCCGGTAATTGCTGACATACAAGACCGACAACGTATTTTTGATGTCATGAAGGAATACCAACCAGCTCAAGTTTATCATGCAGCTGCCCATAAACATGTGCCAATGATGGAGTATAATCCAATAGAAGCTTTAAAAAATAATGTTTATGGAACAAAAAATATGGCAGAAGCTTCAAAAGAGGCAAATGTTGAAAGTTTTGTGATGATTTCAACTGACAAAGCGGTTAATCCTCCTAATGTTATGGGAGCTACAAAACGAATTGCAGAAATGATTGTCACGGGTTTAAATGAAGAAGGGAAAACAAAATTCGCTGCTGTCCGTTTTGGAAATGTTTTAGGAAGCCGTGGTAGTGTGGTTCCGTTATTTAAAGAACAAATTAAAAGTGGTGGGCCTTTAACAGTGACGGATTTTAGAATGACACGTTACTTTATGACGATCCCAGAAGCGAGTCGTTTAGTACTTCAAGCTGGAGCTTTAGCAAAAGGCGGCGAAATATTCATTTTAGATATGGGAGAACCTGTTAAAATATTAGATTTAGCGAAAAAAGTGATTAAACTAAGTGGTTTTAAAGAAGATGAAATAGAAGTAGTCGAAACTGGCATTAGGCCTGGTGAAAAACTTTATGAAGAATTATTAGTAGATGGTGAACAGACAAATAAAAAAGTACATGATAAGATTTTTGTTGGGGAGGTTTCTAATTATTCAGAAAATTCAATTACAACTGAATTGAATAATTTGAATAGAGAAAATGATGATTTATTAAAAGAAAGATTAATAAATTTAGCAAATAGAAATGAAATATATTAGAAAGAAAAGAGGAACATTATGAATATACCGTTTTCACCGCCAGATATTGGAATTGAAGAGGTAAAAGCAGTATCTGAAGCATTAAAATCAGGTTGGATAACTACAGGACCCAAAACAAAAGAATTAGAAAATAAGGTAGCAGATTATTGTAATACAGAAAAAGCTGTATGCTTAAATTCAGCTACAGCATGCATGGAAACTACACTAAGATTATTAGGAGTAGGAGAAGGTGATGAAGTTATTACTTCAGCATATACGTACACAGCTTCAGCTAGTGTAATTCATCATGTAGGAGCTAAAATAGTTTTAGTCGACACTAAAAAAGAATCATATGAAATGGATTATGATCAAGTAGCTAATGCTATAACTAAAAAAACAAAGGCAATTATTCCGGTTGATTTAGCAGGAATAATGTGCGATTACAAAACATTAAATAGAATTGTAGAAGAAAAAAAGTTTTTATTTGAACCAAAAAATGAAA
Organism: Carnobacterium divergens; assembly: GCF_900258435.1. NCBI lineage: Bacteria > Bacillati > Bacillota > Bacilli > Lactobacillales > Carnobacteriaceae > Carnobacterium > Carnobacterium divergens. Next base: position 1,157,561 of record NZ_LT992558.1, read on the forward strand.
TTCAAAAGACGTTTAGTAGAATTATCATTATTGCCGATTCAGCTCATTCTTTCGGAGCGATAAAAGACTATAAAAAAAGTGGAGAAGTAGCAGATTTTACATGTTTTTCTTTCCATGCGGTAAAAAATCTAACAACAGCAGAGGGGGGAGCAGTAACATGGAAGCCACGAACAGATTTAAATAGTGAAGAAATTTATAAAAAGTATATGTTGTTTTCACTTCATGGTCAAACTAAAGATGCGCTTTCTAAAAGTAAAATTGGTTTATGGGAGTATGATATAGAAATTTTAGGATATAAAAATAATATGACGGATATACATGCTTCAATTGGTTTAGCTCAAATTAATAGATACAAAGATATGTTAAGTAGAAGAAAAGAAATTATAGAAACTTATAATAAAGGTCTGTGTGAATTACCTGTGAGATATTTAGAACATTATAATACAACAGATTATTCTAGTGGTCACTTATATTTAATGAACTTGCTGAATAAAACCGAAAATGAACGGAATTCATTTATTGTTGAATTAGCAAAAAAAGGGATAGCAACTAATGTACATTATAAGCCACTACCAATGTTGACAGCATATAGAAATTTAGGATTTAAAATTGAAGATTTTCCAAATGCATATAATTTATATAAAAATGAAGTTACATTACCTGTATATTCGATATTAAAAGATGCTGAAATTGAATTTATTATTGAATCAATAAAAAAAATAATTAAGTAATAATGGAGGACAACATGGATAGAAAAAAAGTTTTGATATTAGGGGTTGCTTCAGTTCAAATGGATGCAATTATTGAATTAAATAATTTAGGTTACGAAACATTTGCTTGTGCGATGGCCAATGATGGACCGGGCGCCAAAGAAGCACATCATTTTTCTGAAATTAATATTCTAGATGAAGATGCATTAATTGAATATATTGAAAAAAATAATATTTCGGTAATTTATTCAGTAGGTTCTGACTTAGCAATGCCAATCGTAACTTCAATTAGTCAGAAATTAAAGTTACCTCATTTTGTATCAAACGAAACAGCTAAAATTTGTAATAACAAGAACTTAATGCGCCAAACTTTGGGAAATGATTTTATTGGAAATGTTCGACATCAAATTGTTGAACATAAAAAAGCCGTAATTGAACTTGATTATCCTTTTATTATGAAACCAACGGATTCTCAAGGTCAGCGAGGAATTTATTTAATTAATAATTACGATGAATATTTAAAGTATTATGAGTCAGTAAAAAGTTATTCAAGATCTGGTTTAGTAATTTTGGAAGATTATATTACGGGACCAGAGCTATCAGTAAATGGTTATGCAATAAATGGAGAAATTTGTTATTTAGTAGCATCAGATAGAGAAACATGGCCTGAATATACAGGTCTAATAAAAAAACATATAGTTCCTTCTGAACAATTGAAACTTGAAAGCGAAAAAGAATTATTTCATATAATTGAAAATGCATGTAAAAAATTAAATATACTGGATGGTCCGTTTTACGTTCAAATGAAGCTTGAAAAAAATAGTCCATATATAATAGAAATAACACCACGATTAGACGGTTGTCATATGTGGAATTTATTACAAAAGTATTCAGGAGTAAATTTATTGAAATTAACTTTTGAACATTTATTAGAACAAAAAACAAATGAATTAGAACAAAAACAAATAATAAATGATCAGTATATTTTAGAATTTATTTGTCAAAAACCAAATACTAAAGCAACGTATAAAAAATATACAAAAGAAATCAAACAGTCTTTAGAAAACTTTATGTATTATAATGAAAATGACCTAATCCGTCCTGTAAATGGTCAACATGATAAAATTGGATATTTTATTTACAAAAAATAGATTTGAGGTTTGCTTATGAAAGTTGCAATAACGGGTGGAACAGGATTTTTAGGAAAGAATGTAGTCTCTCTACTAAAAGAGAAAGAAATAGATATTAAAGTTTTATCTAGAAATGTAGAAATTAAGGATTTTTGTTATAAAACAAATTATTCAAAAGAGGATTTAATCAGTAGTTTAAAAGACGTTACGGCAGTTATACATTTAGCTGCAAGTAGAGGTAGTCAAGGAGAAATAAAAGAGTTTCATAATAATGAAGTATTAACACAAAATCTTTATGATGCATGCGTGGAACTAAATATAAAAAACATAGTTTATGCATCAACTATTTCAGTATATTCAAGTGCTGAAGAGCTTCCATGGAAAGAAAAAAACATACCACGCCCGAATTCTATGTATGGTATTAGCAAAGTAGTATGTGAGCAAATTGGAAACTTGTATAGTGAAAAAAAAGGATTGAAAGTAAAAAATTTGAGACTAGCCCATCTTTATGGTTTTAATGAAAAAAATAATTATATGATAAATAAATTTTTTAGACAAGCATATAATAAGCAAGAACTGGTACTTGACTCGAAAAGTGAGGCGAAAAGAGAATTTATATATGTAAAGGATGCTGCTAATGCCGTATACAAAGCTTTAATGACGTATGAATATACAGGTACATTAAACATAGGAACCCAAGATCAATTAACTAATATTGAAGTTGCAAAAAATATTAATGAAGTTTTTAACAATAATGGAAATTTAACAATAACTAATCCAAATAAAATTGAAAATATACAATCATCATATATGGATAGCTCTGAGGCAGAAAAGAAAATTGGATTTATTCCAACATATAAATTTAACGAAGCACTAAAAGATATTTATAATTTAATGGAGGAACTAGAAAATGTACCAATTTTTTATTAAACGAGTATTAGATATTGTACTATCGATATTAATTTTACCAGTGTTAATTGTTCTAATGATTCCTACTGCTATTTTTATTAAATTAGAAGATAGAGGGACAATTTTTTATAATGGTAAACGTCTTGGGAAAAATATGGAGCAATTCTCAATGTATAAATTTAGATCAATGAAAGAAAATGCTAAAGACATAAGGAATATTGATGGAAGTACATTTAACTCTAGTAATGATTCTAGAGTAACAAACATAGGAAGAATAATTAGAAAAACAAGTATCGATGAATTGCCTCAAATTTTTAATGTTTTAAAAGGAGAAATGAGTTTTGTGGGTCCTAGGCCAAGCCCGTTAGGTAATGAATCTAGGTATACAGATGAATTTAAGAAAAAATTTAGTGTGAAACCGGGAATAACGGGATATAATCAAGCTGTACTAAGAAATAAATCAACAATGGAACAAAGAATGAATAATGATATTTATTATACAGAAAATATTTCTTTTATTCTAGATGTTAAGATTATTTATTTAACTATTGTTTCAGTAATAACTAGAAAAAATATCAACCATGACTAAAAGAAAAATGAGGTTTGAAAATGAGTAACTGTTTAATTTTATTAACTAATTACTATCCTTATTATAAAGGAGAGGAGTATATAGAATCTGAAATAGAATATCTATCTAGCTGCTATGATAAAGTTATCATAATTTCTACAATGGTTTCTTTAAAAATGGAACAGACTCGTGAGGTTCCACCAAATGTTGAAATTATAAAAAGTAATATTAACCATTCGAAGATGGGTAAACTGTCAATGTTTTTTAAAAATTATATTAACATAAGAAAAGATAAAGAAAAAGTGAAAAACATAAAAAAAGAAACAGAAACAATATTCGAAAGGTTGTATTCCTACTATTTTGAAGCAAGAGCATTAAGCATTTATAAAAATATAGAAAGTAACTTAGCTTCTTTTGAAATTGATAAGTTTAATGTAGTTACAATATATAGTTATTGGTTTTATATAACAGCTAGAGTAGCGATTGAATTAAAAAACAAATTATTTAATCAACTACAGCCATATACTATTTCAAGAGCACATAGATATGATTTATATGAGAATGAATCTCCTTTAAAATTTTTACCTCAAAGATTATTTTTATTAAATGAACTTGATAATATTTATCCTTGTTCTCAAGATGGCGTTGATTATTTGAAAAATAGTTATCCAATGCATACAAAAAAAATAAGTGTTGAAAGATTGGGAACAATTGACCCATTCATTCAAATGATAGAAAGTAAAGATGTTTTATCGATAGTAACTTGTTCTGCAGTTAGAAAAGTTAAAAGATTAGATTTACTAATTGAAGCTTTAAAAATTCTAGAGTTTCAAGATATTCCTTTTAAATGGACACATATAGGAAATGGTCCAGAATTAGATGAATTAAAAAAAAGTGCACAAAAAAATTTAACGTGTTCAAATTATTCATTTGTAGGATTTTTAAAAAATAATGAAGTTTTAAACTGGTATAAAAATAATCCAGTAACAATTTTTATGAATCTATCGCTTTCAGAAGGCGTTCCTGTTTCAATCATGGAAGCTATGTCAATTGGTATTCCCATTGTGGCAACTGATGTAGGAGGAACAAAAGAAATAGTAGAGAATAATGTTAATGGATTATTGTTACAAAAAAATTGTACCCCATTAGAAATTGCAAATAGTATCCGACAGTTTTATACAATGGATTTAAAAAAATATAATAAATTTAAAATTAATTCAAAATTAATTTGGGAAAATAAAAGTAATGCGGATAAGTTATACTTAAATTTTTCAAAAAAAATATTAGAGAATAGCTGATTATTCCTATTATAAATATTTTGATTATTTGGAAGCCGAGGTTGAAAGTATGAAGAAGACCTATTTTTTTAATGCTATTTACTTACTTTTAGCAATAGTCGTTTTTGTGATGGGTTTAATTTTTGATTCTACCCTACTTGAATTAACTGCAGTTTTAATAGTTTTGTTTAACAATGTAAGTTATTCAATTTCGAATTTTAATAAAAATGTAATTTTTTTCTGTTTTAATTGTACATTTTTTATATTTTTAATTGGCAGAATCTTTGTTTCAACATTTTTTAACTATAGATCTACTGAAAGAGGAACTTATGGTTTAGATTTTGTTGATTCTAGTTATGTTCATTTGACTATGACTTGTTTATTTCTCTCACTAATTTTTGTTTTTTTAGGATATGTAATAGTTCAAAAGATTAAAATACCCTATGTAAGTAAAATTACAATTTCTAATGACTATAATAAAGCTTTGGAAAATGCAGCATTAATATTTTTTTATATTTCTATTTCTTTTAGATTAATTATAGTTTGGCAGATGAGAAATACAGCCATAAGTGAGGGATATTTTGAAACCTTTACTACATTTAAATCAAGTTTGCCAGGTGTTTTACAGAATGTATCTAATATGTATGATATTGCTTATTTTGCATTTTTGGCAACTTACCCAACTAAAAGAAAAGTACTTTTACCCACTAGTTTGTATCTTTTAGAAGGAATAATTGCCTCAATGGGAGGTAGAAGATCAATTTTAATGCTTAATATCCTAATTGTTTTCATTTATTTTGTTATTAGAAATATTGGGATTGTAAATAAAAAAGAAAAATGGATTGGAAAATTTGAAGTATTAGCTTCGTTGATAAGTGTTCCCATATTAATGTCCTTAATGACCATTATTGGAAATGTCAGAGCGTCTTTTACCGAAAAAACAGCTACTGCAAATAGTGGTGATTTTATTAATTCATTGAAAGAATTTTTATATTCACAAGGTGTTAGTGCAAACTTAATTGGTTACACTGAGATGTATCGTGATCAACTACCTCATAAAATATATACATTGGGTCCAGTGATAGAATTTATAGATAATAATATTTTTAGAAAATTAAAAGGGTTACCAGAATTTACAGGACAATCAATAGATAGAGCTATAAATGGTCATCTGTATTCTCAGGCCTTACCATATCTTATAATGCCTGTTGCCTATTTAAAAGGCTATGGCTATGGCTCAAGTTTTATAGCTGAAAATTATGCTGACTTTTCATTTTTAGGTGTTATTATTGGGAGTTTTTTATATGGTTGTTTGCTGCATATTTTATTTGTTGCTATTAAGAGTAACAAGTTTATTATCGTTACTTTTGCGTTGCTTATGACTCGAACAATATTGTTTGCACCTAGAGCTGCATATTTATCATTTATCGTATCCTCACTTTCTCCAATTAAAATTGTTACAATTGTATTGATTATAATCTTTGCTAAAATAATTAAAATTAAAGATGAATAGAACATTAGTAATAAATAATATGAATTTTGAAAGGTAAATTTAAATGATTACAATTATAGTTCCAATTTTTAATAGTGAAAATTTTTTAGAAAAATGTTTAGAAAGTATTTTAGCTCAAACGTACAAAGATTTAGAGATTATCTTAGTTAATGATGGTTCGAATGATAGAAGTAAAGATATTTGTAATGCTTATGCCAAAATAGACTCTCGAATAAAGTTGATTCATAAAAATAATGAAGGAGTATCGGCTGCAAGAAACGATGCTTTAAAAGTTGCAAAAGGAGAATATGTTGGATTTGTTGATTCTGATGATTGGATTGATCCAAAAATGTATGAAAATCTATATAAATTAATCAGGAGCACTGATTCAGATATTTCTGTTTGTGGATACAAGACTAGATTAAATTCATCTATAAATGGAAAAATTGATTATTTTACTATTGAAGATAATAAAGAAAAAATAAACATATTAATAAAGAATAATCAAGTAGGTGGATATCTATGGAATAAGCTTTTTTCAATGGATATTATTAAAAAAAATGGAATGTCTTTATTTGATGAAAATATTTATTTTTGTGAAGATTTACTCTATACTTCTCAATTATTTATGGAAAGTAAGTCTGTTTCTGTAACTACAGCAAGCTACTATAATTATATTACTCATGGGAATAATAGTACTTCTTATACTTATAGTAAGTCAAAATTAACAGCGTTGTTGGCATTACAGCAGATAATCGATAAATTTCAAGATAGCATTAATGGTGGGCTTGAGTTATATAAAGATTTGTTTATGCATATTAATATTAGTTTGCTTATGAATGGAATGAAACAAAAGAAGTTAGATAAAAAAACAACGCTGTATTTGAAAAAAAACTTATTTAGATACAATTTGCTAGATTTAAAATCATATAAAATTAAATTGTCATGTCTGATTTGCAGAATAAATTTAAGATTACATTATATCATTTGGAATAATTTTTATGGAAAGTAGGTTTCTATAATGAACTTTAAATTAAAAAGTATAACTAAAAATTTTTCATATACTTTTGTTGCCAATTTTTTATCTTTAGTTGTTTCAACTATTTTAATTATTATTGTTCCTAAATTTATTGGAATTAGCTCATATGGATATTGGCAACTTTATCTTTTCTTTACAACGTATATATCATATATGTCATTAGGGATAACTGATGGGATTTATTTAAGATTTGGTGGAAGTCACTATAAAGATTTACCTAAAAGACTGCTAGCTTCTCAATTTTGGTTTATAGTTTTTTTTGATTTAATGGCAAATTTTTTGATTTTATATTTATATTTTATTAATTACGATGATATAAACAAATTATTTGTAGTTGCTTTCACTTGTGTAACTGGTATTTTAGTGGTTCCTCGATCATTAGTAACATTTGTGTTACAGGCCACTAATAGAATTAAAGAATTTTCTATTATCCTTATTATTGAAAAAAGTCTTTATTTTATTTTTACAATTACGATTTTATTGTTAGGGATCAAAAAATTTGAAATTTTAATTTATGCTGATATTGGAGCTAAACTGTTTTCAACTCTCTATGCAATAATAATATGTAGTGATATGATTTTTCAAAAACTAGAAAATTTAAAAACTACTATGCGTGAAGTTTGGATAAATATTTCTGTGGGAATTAAATTGCTAGTTGCAAATTTATCAAGCATGCTGATAATAGGAATTATCAGAATTAGTATTGAAAAAAATTGGAGTATAGATACATTCGGAAAAGTCTCTTTAACTCTGAGTATATCAAATATGTTAATGTTATTTATTAATTCACTAGCTATTGTAATTTTCCCAGTAATGAGAAGAACATCGAAAGATAATTTAATCAAACTATATCCGATGTTGAGATTAGGAATAATGACTCCACTTTTAGGAGTGCTGCTATTTTTTTATCCAATGAAATTTATTCTTTCAATGTGGTTGCCACAGTATTCCGATAGTCTGAGCTATATGGCATTGTTGTTTCCAATGTGTTTGTATGAAAGTAAAGTTTTATTGTTAGTGAACACGTATTTAAAAACGTTAAGAAGAGAAAATATTTTGCTAAAAATTAATCTGTTAGTAGTTATAACTAGTTTTATTTTAACTGGGATAACAGCATTTTTATTGAAAAATTTGATAGTTACTATTTTATTAATCGTATTTTTGCTAGCTTTGAGATGTATAATTTCTGAATTATATCTATCTAAAATATTGGAAATTAAAGTGTTGAAAGATATCATTATCGAATTGATTATAACGATTATTTTTATTGTTAGTTCTTGGAATTTACCGTTATTAGATGCTTATTATATCTATCTTTTTACATATATATGTTATATAATATTGAAAAGAAAAGAACTCACAAAACTGGTTCAAGATAGTAAAAATTTAATGAATAGTTAGGAGATAGGAATGAAAAAAATTTTAATCTGGATTCTATGTATTTTTTTACTCGCAGTAGGAGCAATGGGGGCTTACGCCTATAAGGTATATCATGATGTTACCAAAACAACGGATAAAATGTATAAAAAAGTTGATAAAGAAGAAACTCGAAAAACACCAATTAATATTGAAAAAGGAGAACCATTCTCTGTCTTATTATTAGGGGTGGATACAGGTGATTTAGGTAGAACAGAGCAAGGTCGTTCTGATTCTGTGATGGTCGTTACCGTAAATCCAGAAAAAAATGAAACAAAAATCGTAAGCATTCCCAGAGATACGTATACTGAAATTGTAGGTCATGGTACAACAGATAAAATTAACCATGCATACGCTTTTGGTGGGACAACAATGGCAATCAATACGGTTCAAAATTTATTAGATATTCCAATCGATTATTATATTGAAATCAATATGCAAGGAGTAAAAGAAATTGTTGATGCAGTTGGTGGTGTCGATGTTGAAAGTCCTCTTGATTTCACTCAAGATAATATTAAGTTTACCAAAGGTCCTGTTCATCTAGATGGAGAGAAAGCATTAGCCTACTCAAGAATGCGTTACGAAGATCCAACAGGGGATTATGGCAGACAAGGTCGACAAAGACAAGTCATTGAAGCGATTGTTAAAAAAGCGGCTAATTTTTCAACTTTGACGAGATACAAAGATATTTTAAACGCAATGGGGAATAATATGGCAACAAATTTAACTTTTGATGATATGATGGACATTCAAGGGAAATATAAAGCAGCTGCAGGAAATGTTGAGCAAATTCAAATGCAAGGTACCGGAGAAATGATTAATGGTGTTTCATACCAAATTATAGCACCAGAAGAGTTACAAAAAATTTCTGAGAATTTAAAAATACAATTAGGCTTGTAAAAATAGAAAGCAAACAAACGAGTTACAGGTTTGTTTGCTTTTTGTTTTATGTTACAATTATTTTAGTTATTTAGTTAATAGAAAATATACTTAAAAGGAAATGAATTTATGAAGAAAATAAAAGTAATGACGATATTTGGAACGAGACCAGAAGCTATTAAGATGGCTCCATTAGTTTTAGAATTAGAGCGTCAAAGTGATCGATTCGAATCAATCGTAGTTGTAACAGCGCAACATCGTCAAATGTTAGATCAAGTATTATCCATTTTTAACATTAAACCAGACTATGACTTAAATGTGATGAAGGATCGCCAAACCTTAGCTCAAATCACAGCGAATGTTTTAATTGGCTTAGAAGATGTAATGAAAGAAGCAAAACCAGATATCGTGTTAGTTCATGGCGATACAACCACAACTTTTGCAGCAGGAATATCTGCCTTTTACAACCAAATTATGGTAGGGCATGTTGAAGCTGGATTAAGAACATGGAATAAGTATTCTCCCTTCCCAGAAGAAATGAACCGCCAAGTAACGGATGTCTTATCCGATTTATACTTTGCTCCAACAGTTGAAAGCGAAGAAAATTTAGTGAATGAAAATCATCCAAAAGATAAAATATTTATTACTGGAAATACGGCAATTGATGCCTTAAATGAGACGGTTAAAGAAGAATATCAACATGAAGTGTTAGCTAAAATTAAAGAAGACAATCGTTTAATTTTAATGACAATGCACAGAAGAGAAAATCAAGGTGAACCAATGGAACGCGTTTTCCATGCGATTCGTAAAGTCGTGGACAGTCATGCTGATGTGGAAGTAGTTTACCCAGTACATCTAAATCCAGTTGTACAAGAAGCCGCAAGTAGCATTTTAGGCAACCATGACCGGATTCATTTAATTGACCCATTAGATGTTATTGATTTTCATAACTTAGCAGCTAGAAGCTACATGATTATGAGTGATTCTGGTGGTGTTCAAGAGGAAGCTCCTTCATTAGGTGTTCCAGTATTAGTTTTACGCGATACAACCGAGCGTCCAGAAGGTGTTAAAGCTGGGACACTAAAATTAGTAGGAACTGAAACAAAAGATGTTTTAGCGGGTATGACTGAACTATTAGATGATCCAAAAGCACATCAACAAATGGCTGAAGCAAGTAATCCATATGGCGATGGAAAGGCCTCAGAACGTATTTTAGAAGCCATTGCGTATGAATTTGGTGTGAGTACCAATGCGCCTGCTCCATTTTGTGTAGAATAAATTTGCAAAAGGGACTTACTATTTAGTAAGTCTTCTTTTTTATTAAAAAATCTGTTATTTTTATGAGTGTTTAATTTTATGATGATATGAAACGGATTGCATAAATACGGAAAAATAGGATTGCGTTTAACCATTCACGGTTAAATTCAATCCTATTTTTTAATTCATATTTTCTAATTTATTATGGATTAGCTGAATGATTTTTTCTGCATCAGCCGGATTTTCTAAATCATGTTGATCAATATCAATCACAAGAGTCGCACTTTTATCGTATTGGTCGAACCAATCATCATAATGGCTGTGGAGTAAGGTATAGTAATCTAATAACCCCTCATTTCCATCAATTTGTTCGAAAGTTCGACCGCGTTTTTTGATTCGAGATAGGACGGTGTCTAAGGAACCTCTTAAATAAATTAATAAATCAGGAGCCTTTTTCGGTAATGAATCAAGTTCTTCCATCATATTGTCTAATAGATCAAGATAAGTATCCATTTCAGCATCACTCATATTTCCTTGCTGATGGTTAATTTTGGTAAATAAAGCATCTTCGTAAATAGAACGGTCAAGAACATTATGTTGCTGTTGCAAGGCCTGTTTAATGCTTCTGAAACGAGTATTTAAAAAATAAATTTGTAACGAAAATGCCCAACGCTTAGGATCCTCATAAAATTTTTCTAAAATACGATTGTCATCCACACTTTCATAAAATGCATCACTTTCAAGTGCTTCAGAGATTAATTTTGTATAGGTGCTTTTTCCAGCACCAATCATTCCTGCTAAAACAATCACAGCATTATTGTCTCCCTTCATTATTTCATACACTCCTATCAAAATACATGGATGTAAAAATTAGTCTATTATAAGTTGAAATTGATAAGGAGAAAATTCATAGTCGAATTTCCCCCTTAAAGTTTGATTATTTTGCAGTTAATTTTACAACGACTTCGCAACGAGCGGTTTGTGGAAACATATCAACGGATTGTAAGTAATCCACTTTATAGCTTCGTGATAATTTTTCTAAATCTCTTCCTAAAGTGGAAGGATTACAAGAAATATAAACCATTTTTTTAGGTTTTGCCTTGACGATTGCCTTGATTAGTTCAGGGTCAAGGCCAGTTCTTGGTGGATCAACTACAATAGCATCAGGTTTAAAGCCACGTTTTAACCAAAGCGGCAACAATGATTCTGCTTTTCCGACTTCGTAACGAACGTGGTCAAAGCCCATTTTGATTGCATTTTCTTTTGCGTCAGCAATGGCTTCTGGAATGGTGTCCATCCCACGGACTTCTTTGGCATCTTTTGCTAAGCTCAGACCAATAGTTCCAACACCACAATAAGCATCTACTAAAGTCTCATCTTTTTGTAAATCAAGTGCTTTTCTAGCTTCATCGTATAATACGTTTGTTTGAATAGGATTCAGTTGGAAAAATGCACGTGCAGACAAGTCGAATTCTAACGTGTCTAATTTTTCAGTTAAGCTTTCTTTTCCAGCAAGATGAATCGTTTCTTCACCCATAACTAAAGAAGTTTTTTCTTGATTGACGTTTTGCATGATTGAGACGATTTCTGGTAACTGAAGTTTAACTTGCTCTAAAAATTGTTTTTTCTTAGGCAATTTTTTACTATTTGTTACTAAAACTAACTGAACTTCACCTGTTTCAATCCCAACACGAGCCACAATGGTTTTAATGATTCCACTGTGTTTGACTTCATCATAAATTGGAATATCCAAGTCAGATAGAAGTTGTTTCACGACATTGACTGTTTTTGTTGTTTCAGGTCGTTGAACCAAACAATTGTCAATATTTACTAATTTATGAGATCCTTCACCATATAGACCGGCAATGACGTTGTCGTCTTCGTTTTTACGAACTTGGAATTGAGCTTTATTCCGATAACGCCAAGGATCATCCATTCCTATAGTAGGTCTGATATCAAATTCTTCAAAACCTGCAGGTTTAAATTTTTCAAGAGATTGTAAAACCATATCACGTTTAAAATCTAATTGTTTATTATAAGAGAGATGTTGTAATTGGCAACCACCGCATGCTTCGTATACTTCACAAGGAGGAGTCACACGATTTTTTGATGGTTTTCTGATTTTTTTAATAGTTGCTGTAGCAAAACGCGGCATGATTTCAGTGACTTCAGCCACGACTTCTTCTTCTGGTAAAGCGCCTTTTACAAACACGATGGTGCGTTTATAATAGCCAATCCCTTCGCCGTTAATTCCTAAACGTTTAATCGTAAGAGGAAATCGTTGACCAATTTCAATTGTATGTTCTGGATTCATAAATACCTTCCAATCTTATATTTTTTAACTGTACTCATTATAGCATGATTGGTCAAGTAAAACTTGCTTTATGAAACATCAAAACAATCTTTTTCAAAAGTATTTCTATGTTATACTAATGATAAACTAGCACAAAAGTAAAGGAGCTAACGTTGAAGAAGGGAACGAATCCAATGAATGAAAAAAAAAATCAAGAAACAACGCCAAAAATTCCTGTCATTACTAAAATAGAAGCGCAAAAACGTAGTGAACGCTATAACATTTATTTAGATGGAGAGTATGCTTTTCCAATAGATGAAGCCATTTTAGTGAAGTACGTGCTGCATAAAGGCATGGAAGTTACTAAAAGTTTTCAAAAAGAATTAGAAACGGAAGATGGCCTTCGCAAAGCTTATAATCGTGCTTTGAACTACTTAAATTACGGCTTGCGTTCGGAAAAAGAAGTGCGTGATGATTTAGTAAAACATGAATTTACTATTGAAACAGTAATGAGCGTCATTGAAAAATTAAAAGAACAAAAATATATTGATGATTTAGTTTATGGCGAAAGTTATACTAGAACAGGAGCCAATATTGGTGGCAAAGGTCCTATTGTCATTAAACAAGAATTAAAACGTAGAGGACTAGATGACGCAACGATTGTAAAGGCACTTGAACAATATCCTTTTGAGCAAATGGTCGAAAACGGTGTAGCAATTGGAGCAAAAGTTTTACGAAGAACAAGTGAACACTCATCCAGAGAAACACGCCATAAAGTGCAACAAACTTTAATGCAAAAAGGTTTTTCGAGTGAAGTTATTTCTATTGTTTTAGAAAATATTGATACAGTTAAAGATGATGAGGATGAATACGAAGCATTAAAAAAACAAGGTGAAAAACTCTGGCGTAAAAATGAACGCATCAAAGGGTTTAAAAAAATTCAAAAAGTAAAAACAAGTCTCTTTCAAAAAGGATTTGCAGGAGACTTAATTAATCAATTTATTGAAGAAAAGGAATTGGAAGAAGACGAATGACAAATGAGCTGAATAACTGGTCTGAAACTAAAATAAAAGATTTTCAAGCAATTTTTTTAAGTTGGTACGATTTAGAAAAAAGAACCTTACCTTGGCGTGAAAATAATGATCCTTATCGAATTTGGGTATCAGAGATTATGCTGCAACAAACGCGGGTAGATACGGTCATTCCGTATTATTTAAATTTCATGAATTTATTTCCAACAATTCAGGCATTAGCCGATGCCGATGAAGATGTTTTGCTAAAAGCATGGGAAGGCTTGGGCTATTATTCGAGAGTTCGAAATTTACAAAAGGCAGCAATTCAAATTGTAACGGAATTTAATGGTGAAATGCCAAAAGATCCAGCATTAATTGCGACTTTAAAAGGAATTGGACCTTATACCACGGGAGCTATTTCAAGCATGGCTTTTCAGTTGCCAATACCAGCAGTAGATGGAAATGTGATGCGAGTGGTTAGCCGTCTCTTTGAAATCAGTGAAGATATCGCAAAACCAGCATCAAGAAAAACTTTTGAAAGAATAATGACAGATATTATCGATCCCCATAAACCAGGGGATTTTAATCAAGCGATGATGGATTTAGGTTCTAGCACCTGTACGCCAACAACGCCAACTTGTCATCTTTGCCCAATCAATGAATTTTGTCAATCATTTGAAAAAGGAACGATGTTACAGTATCCCGTAAAAAGTAAAAAGAAAAAGGCAAAACCGGTCTACTATATAGGAGCGATTATCAAAAACAATCGTGGTGAATTCTTATTAGAAAAGCGTAGTGAAAAAGGGTTATTAGCCAATATGTGGACATTTCCTTTAGTAGAAGAAGAAATCATTGTAGAAGATACCCCGTTGCCATTAGGAGTATTGACAAGTAAGCAACCTGAGACGATTGAAAATCAGACTTTAGAAAATTTAACAAATGAAATCAAAGAAAACTATCAAGTAGAGCCAGTTTGGTTAAAGAAACCTTTTATTGAAGTGAAACACATCTTTAGCCATTTAAAATGGTTTGTCGCAGTTTACTTTGGTCAATTAACGGAAGACAACGAGGCTGAAGAAATTCCAAAAAATTGTAAATGGGTACATCCAAGCGAATTTGATCAATATACTTTTCCAGGTCCACAACAAAAGATGTGGCAAGCTTATTTAACGAAATTTAAAAGCTAAAAAGCATGAACTTCTGACTAGAAGTTCATGCTTTTTATCATTTTTTTTAAGAAATGGTCAAATAAACGATAAATGACTCAATAATCCTTATATACTAGTCTTTATAGACGGTATTTACTCGAATTAAGACTCCTGCTCCAAACAAAAACGTTCATAATTAAAAGGAGAAATGCTATAATTCATTATCAAGTTAAGTAAGCTTTTAGTTATTGAACAAAGAACTTTTAGTTTTTATAGTAAATTTAAACGAAAAGAGGAGATTGAAGATGTCAGGATTTGTCGATCAATTAATTCAAAGTGTTGTAGAAAAAAATGAAAAAAGAAATGTAGAACAAAAAGGTAGTTCAGCTCAAGAAACATTTTCAAAAGTATCTTAAGCTTGTTATTCAAAAAAACTGCAGTCTGACTAGTAAATAATGTCAAAACACAAACAATTTTTAATTTTAAATAATAAAAAGGAGAGAAAACCCCTATTTCTCTCCTTTTTGGTATGGATTAGTATATAATGTATAAGATAAGATAAAAAATAGCGTGCACTTGATTAATTTAGTTGGGGGTAAACAAATTAAATGAAACACTTTTTAGACAGATTGCAAACTCGAAAAATTCGTTTATTAAAGATCGCTAAAGATAATAAAGAACTAAACAATATTAGTGATTTAGCAAAAGAGCTAAACTGCTCAACACAAACGTTGACAACAACAGTTGAATCTTTAATAGAAGATTTAGAAGAATTAAGCATTCAGACGCTATCAATCAAAATAGACAATAAATTGTTTATTGCTGATTTTAGTAATGAGTTTTCATTAGATCGTTTGATTCATTTATATTTAAAGAAATCTTTTGAATATCAAGTAATTTTAGATTGTTTCTTTAACACCACAAAAAGTACATCGCAATACGCAAAAGACTATTATTTAAGCCAAGCTTCAACTTATCGCAAAATAAATAGTGTTAAAACAATCTTAGCTCAATTTAACTTAGAATTACAACAAGCTTCAAAAATTCAAATAATTGGTGAAGAAAAAATGATTCGATATTTCTTTTATTCTTTCTTTTGGGAAACAAGAACAAGCGTCACGTGGCCATTCCCCTATTCAAAAGATTTTATAGAAGAGTTGAGACAATTGCTTTATCCTGAGAACTATCTTAAGGACAATACCTTAATTAATGAAAACAAGCTTGATTTATGGTTTGCGATTACATTGATGAGGGTAAAGGAAAATGAGTTGATTGGATCGTTGCCAGAAATAAAAAAAATGTTACAAAAAAATCCCTCTTATTTAAAAAATAAAGCTGAAATTACAGAACGTTGTTTAGAAGTAAATAGGGATCTTACTCCCCAACAAATAGATGAAGAAGTTTATTTTTATTACGTAGTGATGATGTACAATATTTATTACGTTGAATATGATGATAAAATGATGCCTCTTTTAGAAGCAATTAATGAAAATAATGAGGTCTTTAAACTCGCTTCCGTTCAATTTATTGAGAGTCTGAATCATTTTTTATCAAAACCATTGAAGATAGATCAGTACAATATTTTATTAGCAAATTTAATTAGTATCCACATGTATGTTTTTTTATTTGAAGGACTGTTGTCCCCATTTGAAGAACCTTTAAAGACAAAACGTTTTGATCGGATTTACCCTTCTTTTTATAAGTTGGTAAAAAACACGTATCAAAATTTTATTGAGTTTGATTCTTTCTCAAAGTATTACTACAATAAAGAATTGCTGTTTCCTAGTTATATGCTGACGCTTTTTGTTTCAATTGATGTGAAAAACTATACAATACCAATCAGCGTCTATCTTTATTCTTCTCATAGTAAAATTTTAGAAACGATTTTAAAAAAAGAACTTTCTAAAATGACACAGTATCATTTGTTTTTTACAGACGAAGAGATGGATGAGACAGATTTAATTGTTTCTGATACGTTTAATATTCCATATAAGTTATCGGAAAATCGAATGTTAATTTGGGATCCAATTCCAAGTGATACAGATTGGAAAAATTTACGTGATAAATTAAGTGAAATAAAAAAAGAAAAAGAATTTCTTTTTTTAGATTAATAGGCTAGGAAATCCTTCTTTTATTAAAAAAATAAATGTAAATCGTTTTAATTTTTAACAACAAAACGATAAAAAACAGTTTCTTTTCGAAGTTAGAAACTGTTTTTTTACATAGATGAACGGAATAATTTAGATAAACGCTACCATATGTGATATAATATTGATGAGTTAAGAAGAAGTAAAACTGTTAATTATTAAATTATTTCTCTTTTTTATCGAGGAATCAGAAAGTTGGGTATGGGATGCGTGTTCCAAAAGAAGGAGAATTCATCACCATCCAAAGCTACAAACATGATGGCAGTTTACACCGCACATGGCGAGATACTATGGTTCTTAAGACGAGTGAACAATCGGTAATTGGTTGCAATGATCACACACTAGTAACTGAAGCAGATGGTAGAAGGTGGCTCACAAGAGAACCAGCAATTGTTTATTTTCATAAGCATTATTGGTTTAACATAATTGCAATGATTCGCGAAAACGGCATTTCGTATTATTGTAATTTAGCTTCACCCTATACAATGGATGAAGAAGCGTTAAAATATATTGATTATGATTTAGACATTAAGGTATTTCCTGACGGAGAAAAACGCCTATTGGATGTAGATGAATATGAAGCTCACCGTAAAAAGTGGCAATATCCAAACGATATCGATCATATTTTAAAGGAAAATGTTAAAGTTCTTGTAGAATGGATTAATGAAGAAAAAGGTCCATTTTCTAAAGAATACGTTGAACTTTGGTATGAACGCTATCAACAATTGTCACAAAAATGATGGGTTTTACAATTGGATGACAAGGATGATTCATAAAAAAGCACCGCTTTGACAGGGTGCTTTTTTTTTTTTAAACAATCATTATGGCAAATATGATATAATAAATTAGTATATAGAAAGGAGTTATGTCAAGATGGAGAAAAGAAATATCTTTTTTTTACTAGTTGGTGTTGTGGTGACAGTTGGGGTAATTATAACGGGTTCTCACTATGCTGAAACGAAAAAAGAGGCAATGATTAATCAAGGAAAAACTGAAATTGTAAAAAAAGAAGTATCTGACAAAAAACAAGAAGAAAAAGAAATTAATGAATTTGAAAACAATCGAGGAAGTTTATCAACGGTAGATTATTTAAAATTTGTGGCTACTAAAAAACAAAAAGCGACTGTTTCATTTTTTGGAGGAAAAGAACAGCAACCCGAATTCATTAACCCTTTGCAAAACTGGATGGGTGAAAAATTGAAGGTAGCAGACTTGGCGATTCAATCTGTCTCTATTCCAAACCCAAGTACATACCAATTAATGACTCAAAATTCAGTGGCTACGCTAGCAAGTAATGCACCGGATGTTGTTTTTTTCCAAGTACCTGTAGTGGGAGATCAAGAAATTGATATTAGTTTAACCAATTCAAAACAATACCTTCTTCAACTTATGGAGGACATCCGGGCTCAGTTACCTGAAGCATTGGTGATTCTAGTGACGCCTCCACCAAGTACTGCCTTAAAAGAAGTGTATAATTCTAGATCAATCAACTATGTCAGTTATTTGGAAAATTTAAAAGAAATTGAAGCAGAGCAATCGTTTCTTTATTTTGATCTTCATGATCAGTATCTCGCTGATTTAGAAGAAAAAGCTCAACCTTTAGAAAGTACCTTAGAAGCAGATGGAATCACATTGAACAGTGTAGGAAATGCTCTCTATATAGAATTATTTGAAAAAGCTTTGACTCAACCTATCGATACAACAAGTGGAATTAAATAAAAAAACAATGAGCAAATTTTGCTCATTGTTTTTTTATTGCTCTACATTTTCGATATTTGAAATATCTGAAGAGGGGTTCCAATGATTTCCTTTGTAACTCGTGACAAGAGCATTTAGATGTTCTAAATACTCTTCATAATTTAAAATGCTCGACATAATATGAATCACTGAGTTGCTTTGTAGATAATCATCTTTAATGTTTTCTTCCGTACTTGCTTCATCAAAGAAAGATTGCATAAATTCTTTACGTAACGAGCGATTGTTTGCGATAAAGTTTACACTGCCAGCAGGCACCCGACCATTGAATTTTAAAAGAATTTGCTCATGAGCACTTAAGAGAGTCTCTAATCGCTCACGAATTAAAATCCGCAATTCAGGAGGGAAATTATTAAAGGCATTTTCATTATTATGAATGGTTTTCAATAAATTGTAAGCGGCCTTAGTAGTTGAAATCATTTGACGATAAACCACAACTTTTCTTAAATTTTGAAACCGAGTCTTTCTAAAATAAACATCTTCTTCGCTAAACAAAGAATAATAAAAATCCATTTTTTCCATTTGTTTTTTAACCCATTTTAAATCTTTTTTCAAAAATGGATATTCAGTATTTTTACGAACACTAGCCCGAATCCATTTTAAAATCTCAGTTGTGGCATAGTCGACTACATGGTAAAGCTTTTCTTCATAACGTGGTGGGAAAAAGAGTGTATTGACAATAAATGCGGTTAGAATCCCAATCATAGTAGAAGAAAAACGCAATAAAGCGTAAAGCATAAAGCTATCTTCTGAAGTCATCATAACAACGATTAAAGTTACTGTTGCCAGTCCAATTACACTATCTAGTCGAAAGCGGTTAAGAATAGCAATCAGAATAATTGCAGCAATTCCGATAACAACAAAATTATTTCCAACCGTTAAAAATGCCCCAATGGCGATTCCAGCACCTAATAAATTCCCGATAGTTTGATCTTTTAAGGTTTTAAGAGATCTTTTCACCGAAGGCTGCATGGCAAAGACAGCAGAAATTGCAGCAAACGTTACATAAGTAATGCCTGCTAAGTGTGTTAAGTATAGCGCGATGGCAATTGCTAAGCCTGTTTTTAAAGTCCGAGCGCCTAATTTCATAGAAAAAGTCAACTCCAATATCTTCTTTAGTTAATAGTAAGCGATATTCTTCATTTAAGCAAAGCTTTTATCCAAAATTTAAACGAAAAACAACTTCTTCTACTATGTTCACTAAAATAGTAGAAGAAGTTGTTCGAACTCTAGTTTAAGTTAGTTTAGAAAAGGCATTGTTAATGGCAACGATAGTATCATCAATGTCTTTTTGAGTATGCATAATGGTTAAGAACCAAGCTTCAAATTTACTTGGAGCCAAGTTAATCCCTTCATCCAACATTAATTTGAAGAAACGACCAAAACGTTCTGAATCCGTATTCTTTGCATCTTCGTAATTGACCACAGGATGATCTGAAAAATAAACCGTTAAGGAACCTCCAATTTGATTGACCACAGTTGGAATGTTGTGAGCGGCTCCCGCTGCTAATAACGCATCTTTTAATTGTTCAGCAAAATGTGCCATACGTTCGTAAATACCAGGTTCTTGCAATACTTCTAAACAAGCAATTCCAGCTTGCATTGAAAGAGGATTGCCCGCCATTGTTCCTGCTTGATAGGCTGGGCCAAGTGGAGCAACCGTGTTCATAATTTTATCAGGACCGCCATACGCCCCAATTGGCAATCCACCACCGATTGATTTTCCAAAAGCAGTTAAGTCAGGAATGACTCCTAACATGTCTTGTGCAGCACCGTATCTAAATCTAAAGTTGGTAATAACCTCATCATAGATAACAAGCGCACCAAATTCATGAGCGATTTCATTTACCGCTTCTAAAAAACCAGGGATTGGAGCTACCATTCCAAAGTTCCCAATAATAGGTTCAACTAATACAGCAGCAACTTGATGGCCCCATTTTTCCATAACCTGTTTAAAAGGTTCTACTTGATTGAAAGGCACTGTAATTACTTCTTTAGCAGTTCCATTAGTAACCCCAGCAGAATCACTTGCACCTAAGGTTGAGGGGCCGCTTCCTGCTTCAACTAAAACCAAATCAAAATGACCGTGATAGGCACCTGAGAATTTAACAATCAATTCACGATTGGTATAAGCTCTTGCAACCCGAATCGTAGACATAACGGCTTCAGTTCCGGAGTTTGTAAAACGAACCTTATCCATTGATGGAATCGCATCCGTTAACATTTTAGCAAATTTAATTTCATGTTCAGTAGGTGTTCCAAATAACACACCAGTTTCTGCGGAACGTTTGATTGCTTCAACAATATGAGGATGATTAAAACCTGTAATAATGGGCCCAAAAGCGGCTAAGTAATCAATATAACGATTGCCATCTACATCGAAAAGATACGCACCATCTCCTTTGACCATTGTAACAGGGTCTCCACCACCAACGCCTTTAAACGAACGACTTGGACTATTAACCCCACCTACAATAACTTGTCTAGCATCATTGGCTAAACGGTTTGATTCCGTATGATCTAACATAAAAATCCCTCCTATTTGATAACACTGCTCCTTTATTGTAAGTGTCAAAAGAGAGAAGTGCAACGCTTAGTGGCTAAAAAATGAACAATTTGTCATCATCGTTGCAAAAAGAGGGAAATAGCAGTATGATAGAAGGGATAAAGAACGATTCTTAGTTATAAAACTAAATCAATCCTTTCCTAATTTATTAAAAAAAAGCATCACTTATTCAACCAAACGGAATTAAAGTCAAGGAGGAAGTCGAATGAAAAATTCACAAGTCGTTCATTCAATTGAGAAATTAAAAGCCTCAAATATTAGAATTACCCCACAACGTTATGCTATTTTAGAATTTCTAATTGAATCCGAAAGCCATCCGACTGCAGACGAGATTTATCGGGCTCTAGCAGATCGTTTTCCCAATATGAGTGTAGCGACAGTTTACAACAACCTTAGATTATTTACTAAGATTGGCTTTGTACAAGAAATGGTTTATGGAGACTCTTCAAGTCGTTTTGATTTTACATCAACTCAGCACTACCACGCTATTTGTGAAGAATGCGGAAAAATTGTTGACATCTATTATCCAGGATTAGACGACGTTGAAGTGGTTGCTTCTAACTTAACAGGTTTTGAAGTTACTCACCATCGTATGGAAATGTATGGTACTTGTCCAGAATGTCTTGCAAAACATACAGCAGCTGAAAACGTGTCAACAGAAATACCAGTCAATCATTAAAAACTAGCCTATCTAGGCTAGCTTTTTTTGTAAAGAGAGACTTGAAATTTCTGTAACAAGAAGTCATAATATAGAAAATAGCAGTTGGAAATTTAACCGAGGTGAATCAATTAATGGTAACGCTGACAGATGTGGCGAAAAGAGCAAATGTTTCAAAAATGACCGTTTCTCGAGTAATCAATCATCCTGAACAAGTAACAGATGAATTGAAAGAGTTAGTTTTTAAAGCCATGAAAGAGCTAGATTATCGCCCAAATGTGGCAGCTAAAGCATTAGCAAATAATCGCACTCAAGTCATTAAATTTTTTATCTTGGAAGAAATGAACACGACGGAACCTTACTATATGAATTTATTAACAGGTATCGCAAAAGAGTTAGATAAATATCACTATACATTGCAACTAGTCACTAAAAACAGTTTTGATATTGGTGCATGTGACGGGTATATAATCACAGGAATGCGAGAAGAAGATTATCGTTGGATTGAAGGCGCTAAAAAACCGGTTGTGTTATTTGGAGAGAATCACCATGGCTATGATTTTGTTGATACAGATAACAAGTACGGCACTACTTTAGCTACACAACATGCTATCCAACAAGGCTTTACCTCCATTGTTTTTATTGGCATCAATGTCAAAGAACCTTTTGAATATTCTAGAGAAGCAGGATATATCAATACCATGCAGCAACATGGTTTAGTTCCCGTAATCCATCGATTTGAAAATCGTTCGCGTTATTCCTCGGAGTTTATCATAGAAAATTGGAACCAATTCAAACCAGGCACAGCTTTTATTTGCAGTTCGGATCGATTGGCGATTGGCATCGAGCGTAGCATCTTGACATTAGGAGGGAAAATCCCTCAAGAATATGGCATTATTGGAAATGATGGTGTTTTTCTAGATCAAATTGCCTCACCTCCATTGACTACCGTGAAGCAATCCGTCATTGAAATGGGCGTTGATTGCGCTAGAATGCTGTTAAATAAAATTGAACAACAGGGCGCTCCACAAGGAAGTCATTTTTTTCAACCAGAACTAGTCATTCGTGAATCAACAGTTCCTATAATTAAACCAGAATAACTAACAGGCAGTTTGACTATGAGTCAAGCTGCTTTTTTAATTCAAAAATAATGTTAGCGGTAACAATTGAATTGTGATTGTCACCACTTCAATTTTTGTTTAAGCTTAGAGAGAATTTAAAAACAATGACGGAGGTGTGGCATACATGAATCAAAAATGGTGGCAGTCAGCTGTTGTCTATCAGATTTATCCTCGTAGTTTTCAAGATACGAATGAGGATGGAATTGGTGATATACAAGGGATTATCCAGCGATTAGATTATATTCACTCACTTGGGGTAAATGTCATTTGGTTAAACCCAATATTTATTTCACCTCAAATTGATAACGGTTACGACATATCAAATTACTACCGAATCGATCCGATATTTGGCACAATGTCTGATGTCGAAGAATTGATTGAAAAAGCGCATCAGCTTGGAATTAAGCTAATGTTTGATTTCGTTTTAAACCATACATCAGATCAGCATCCTTGGTTTCAAGAAGCCTTGCATGATCCTGATAGTTTATATCGAGATTACTATCTTTGGGCAGATGAAAAAAAAGCAGGGCAATTGCCAAATAATTGGGCCTCCTTTTTTGGTGGATCGGTTTGGGAAAAGGCACCTAATCGAAAAGACTATTATTTTCACCTATTTGCTAAAGAAATGCCCGATTTAAACTGGAAAAACCCAGAAGTTCGAGTAGCGATGCTAAATATTGCAAAATTTTGGCTAGCTAAAGGAGTGGATGCCTTCCGATTAGATGCATTTATTCATATTGCAAAAGAAAAAGACTACCCAGATGTCGCGAATGTAGCAGAAGGGAAACTTGCGATTGCAGAAGAATTTTATAGCAATTTACCAGAAGTTCATGAGTATTTAAGTGATTTTATTGAAGAAGTGCGACGTGTTAAGCCGGATGTATTTATTGTTGGAGAAGCTGCTTCAGCTGACGTTGACTTAGCAGTTGCCTACACTGACCCAACAAAAGACGAGTGTGACGCAGTCATTTCTTTTCGTCATTTTGTAGAAGACGAAAGTCAAAAAGACCCGTTATTACCATCAGGAATGCAAAAAGGTTCATTAGATTATCACACATTTAAAAAAGTGATGGCGGAATGGCAAATTAAATTAGCTTCAATTGGTGGCCCAACATTGTATTGGAACAACCACGATATGGCAAGAATCGCAAGCCGATTTGGTGATGAAAGGCAGGAATTCCGGAAAAACAGTAGCAAAATGTTAGCGACTTTAATGTATTTACAAAAAGGAATTCCGTTTATTTTGTATGGAGAAGAGTTAGGGATGCTCAATTTAAAAATGAAAGACTTGGCAGCCTATGAAGATCCAGGTGCTGTTGGCTTTTACGAAGAGGCAACAAACTTAGGCTATTCGGATTCCGCTATTTTGGAAATGCTAAATAGCAGCAGCAAAGATGTTAGTCGTGGCGCCATGCAATGGGATGCAAGTGACTATTCAGGATTTTCAAAAGTAGCCCCATGGAGCGGCGTCAATCAATCGAAAGAAGATACTGTTGCCACAGAAGAAATTGAAAAAAATAGTGTGTTAAATTACTACAGAAAAATGATAGCGCTTAAAAAAACATCTTTATTTACAACCGGTGTATTCCAATTACAAGAAACGTCAGATGAGTTTTACTGCTACACACGTTCGATTGAGGATTCAACTGCGAATATCTACTGCAATTTAACAGATACACCTAAGCAAATGACCTGTTCCAAAGCAGAACAAGCAGGGACTGTTTTACTTGAAAACGAAGGCAACTATATTCAAAATCAACAGATTCACTTAGCGCCATACGGATGCTTGGTAATACACCCTAAAGGAGAATAGAAATGGAAAAATCAGCAATTTTACACAGACCAGATAGCGAATACGCGTACCTCTATCAAGAGGGAGAATTTCATATTCGATTGAGAACAAAAAAAGATGACGTTGAGACTGCCTATTTAATTAGTGGCGATCCTTATTTATTTGGAGAAGATCAATGGTTCCAAGAACAACAGCCAATGGCCTTACTTGCTAGTACGGAAATTCATGATTACTGGCAAATTGTTGTTGAAGCACCGTACCGTCGTTTACAATATGCTTTTTCATTAGTTGGAAAAGACCAAGAGACCGTTTTCTACGGAGATCGTGGAAGCTTTGAAGATACGAAAGCAGTCCGAGAAGTGGCAGGATATTATTTCAGAATGCCTTATTTCCATGAAATTGATCGCTTTAAAGCACCAGATTGGGTTAAGAAAACGATTTGGTATCAAATTTTCCCAGAGCGATTTGCAAACGGTGACCCAAGCATTACTCCAGTAGGAGCCTTAGCATGGGGAAGCAAGGAACATCCAGACACAACTGATTTTTATGGCGGCGATTTACAAGGGATCATCGACCACTTAGATCATTTAACGGAGTTGGGAATTAACGGTCTTTATTTATGTCCAATTTTTAAAGCGAGTTCCAATCATAAATACGATACCATTGATTATTTTGAAATTGATCCAGCCTTTGGAAGCAAAGAGACTTTTAAAGAATTAGTCGAAAAAGCCCATCAAAGAGGGATTAAAGTGATGCTAGATGCGGTATTTAACCATGCAGGAGACAAGTCTCCATTATGGCAAGATGTCTTGAAAAATGGCAAGCAATCAAAATATGTCGATTGGTTCCATATTCATAGCTTCCCTGTTGCAATTGGTGAAAATGGCAACTTTGAAGGAGCTAGGACGGTTTCTTATGATACGTTTGCATTTACACCACATATGCCTAAACTGAACACCGCAAATCCGGAAGTGCAAGATTATTTACTTGATATTGCCACATACTGGATCAAAGAATTTGATATCGATGCTTGGCGCTTAGACGTTGCTAACGAAGTCGATCATCATTTTTGGAAAAAGTTTTACAAAGCAACAACAGCCTTGAAAAAAGACTTTTATATCTTAGGTGAAATCTGGCATTCCTCTCAAAGTTGGTTACAAGGCGATGAGTTTCACGGCGTAATGAACTACGCTTATACCGAAACGATTGAAGACTTCTTTATTAAGAAAAGCATCGCTCCAACTAAAATGGTTTCAGGCTTAAACGAACAATTAATGTTGTACCGTCAACAAACCAATGAAGTAATGTTTAATATGTTAGACTCACATGATACAGCACGCTTATTGACCATTTGTAATGGAGACAAAGAATTAGCAAAAGCAACACTGGCCTTCACTTTCTTACAACACGGTTCTCCATGCATTTATTATGGAACTGAAATTGGGTTAGATGGCGCTAATGATCCTGATTGCCGTAAATGTATGGTTTGGGACAAAGCCAAGCAGGACTTAACTTTGTTTGAATTTACCAAAAAATTAATTCAATTAAGAAAAGAGCATCAAACGTTGTTGAGTTTTGGTTCATTAGAGTGGCATTTAATTGAGGAAGATGAAAAGGTAATTGGCTTTAAACGAACAGCAAATGACGAAACCATTGTGGCCTACTTCAATCAAGGAGATGCTATGTATACGGTAAGTGAGCAAGGTACACTTTTGATGGAACAAGCTACGGAATTAAAGGATGGAAAATGGCAAATCCAACACAATGGATTTGTAATTTTAAAAAAATAAAAAAAGAAACGGACTTGGTTTTTGACGAAGTTCGTTTTTTTTTGAAGTGAACTAATTTCTGTTAGCGGTAA
Source organism: Carnobacterium divergens (assembly GCF_900258435.1). Lineage (NCBI taxonomy): Bacteria > Bacillati > Bacillota > Bacilli > Lactobacillales > Carnobacteriaceae > Carnobacterium > Carnobacterium divergens. The sequence continues at coordinate 1,184,592 of NZ_LT992558.1, forward strand.
CAGTGAGAAAACGTTTGCAAACGCTGTTTTTTCAAGTCATAATAAGTTTTGTAATAAGGAGCTCGCTAAACTTTTAAGGAGGAATTTAAAGATGAATAAAAAAAGTTTTAAGAAGATGGCATTAGGATTACTTTCAGCATCAGTTATTTTAACATTAGCTGCATGTGGGAATGGCAGTTCAAGTAAAAAGGATGCGACAGCAGATGACAAAACCTTGACAGTATCCGTTGCTAAAGGATACGTTGATTATGTAAAAGATATCAAAGGGGATTTTGAAAAAGAAAACGATATTAAAATTAAAGTAGTAGAAAAAGATATGTTCGATCAATTGGAAGCCCTTTCTTTAGATGGCCCAGCAGGGAAAGCACCAGATGTTATGATGTCTGCTTATGATAGAATTGGTCCACTAGGGCAACAAGGTCATATTGCTGAGGTAAAATTAGGCAATGAAGAACAATACGATAAAACAGATAAAGCGCAAGTAACAGTTGATGGCAAAATCTTTGGCGAACCAGCAGTAATTGAAACGCTTGTTTTCTACTATAATAAAGATTTAATTACAGAAGCACCAAAAACTTTTAAAGATGTTGAAGAATTAGCGAAAGATCCGCGTTTTGACTTTAAAGGAGAAGCAGGAAAAAACACAGCATTCTTAGCAAAATGGACAGATTTTTATTTCTCATACGGTCTATTAGCAGGATATGGCGGTTATGTCTTTGGAGATGAAGGAACAAATCCAAAAGATATTGGCTTAAACAATAAAGGCGCAGTTGAAGGAATCACTTATGCTACAAAATGGTTTAAAGATGTATGGCCAAAAGGGATGCAAGATGTGAAAAGTGCAGATAACTTTATTGCAGAGCAATTCACGACAGGGAAAACAGCAGCAATTCTTGGTGGACCTTGGGCAGCTCAAAGCTACAAAGAAGCTAAAATTAACTACGGTGTAGCTACAATTCCAACATTAGACAATGGCGAAAATTACAAACCATTTGCTGGTGGAAAAGGTTGGGTTATTAGCAACTACTCAAAACATAAAGAAGTTTCACAAAAATGGTTAGATTACGTAACCAATAAAGACAACCAAACAAAATTCTATGAAGCAACAAATGAAGTACCCGCTAACCAAGCAGCTAGAGAAATTGCAAAAGGTAAAAATGATGAATTGACCAATGCCGTTATTGCGCAATATGCGAATGCTGAACCAATGCCAAATATTCCGGAAATGGGTGAAATTTGGACAGGTGCAGAAAACTTAATGTTTGAAGCAGCAGCAGGAAATAAAACTCCACAAGAATCAGCTGATGCGTCAGTAAAAATCATTAAAGAAGCAATCGATCAAAAATATACAAAATAATGAATTGATTTTCCCGACAGCAAATAAAAAAATCTGTCGGGGAAATTAAAAAGAGAGGCTTGACGAACATGAAACCAAAAGCAGTTCAACCAAACGAAGTAAAAAAAGCCATGCGCTTGTCTTTCATTCCAGGATTAGGACAATTTTACAATGGACAACCCTTTAAAGGGGTTATTTTTCTAGGATTAACCATTATTTTTATTAGTCAAATGGCTGTAAGTGGCGTTCAAGCACTAACAGGGTTAGTTACATTAGGGAGTGTTCCTATTGAGGATCATTCTTTATTTTTAATGATTGAAGGAACCTTGCAATTAATTATTACCGTTTTATTTTTAGTTTTTTATAGCATTAATCTGATGGACGCAAAACGAGTAGCCACCATGAAAAGCAATGGTGAAAAAATCAATCGCACAGCAAAAGAAATTATTGCCAATATGTTAGATCACGGTTTTCCCTATTTACTTACATTTCCAGCTTACTTTGCAATGATCTTTACGATCATTTTCCCTGTATTAGTTACAATTTTTATGGCATTTACCAACTATGATTTTTATCATATTCCGCCTGCAAGTTTAATTGATTGGGTGGGTTTTAAAAACTTTTTCAGTATTTTCTTTTTAAGCTCTTATCGAGCAACCTTTATGGCTGTTTTTAGTTGGACTGTAATTTGGACGCTATTATCTTCAACGTTAGCAATTGTGCTAGGTGTTTTTACAGCCGTCATTGCAAATCAAAGCTTTATTAAAGGCAAACGGTTTTTTGGAGTTATCTTTTTACTACCTTGGGCAGTACCAGCATTTATTACGATTATGAGTTTTTCAAATATGTTCAACGATAGTATCGGAGCGATTAATACTCAAGTTATTCCGTTACTCAATCATTTGCCTTTTATTGATATTGGTGCGATTGCTTGGAAAACCGATCCATTTTGGACAAAGGTAGCGATTATCTTAATTCAAGGTTGGCTAGGTTTCCCTTATATTTACGTAATGACAACAGGAATCTTACAATCCATTCCAGGAGAACTTTATGAAGCTGCAAAAATTGATGGAGCCAATGCAATTCAACGATTTAAACAAATTACAATGCCGATGATTTTATTTGTGGCAGCACCTATTTTTGTTACGCAGTATACAGGAAACTTCAATAACTTCTCAATGATCTATCTATTTAATGAAGGCGGACCAGGAAGCGTTGGTGGAGGTGCTGGTTCAACAGATATCCTGATTTCATGGATTTATAAATTAACAACAGGAAATTCACCGCAATATTCTGTCGCAGCAGCAGTAACACTTTTAATTTCAGCACTGATTATTACAGTCTCTTTAATCATCTTTAAGAAGACAAATGCCTTTAATATGGAGGACTTATAAATGAAAAATTATGCAAAATCACAAAAAACAAGTCGATTAATAGGCAAAATGTTAACGTATCTTTTTATGATTGTACTATCAATTATTATCATCTATCCCATTTTAATTACGGCTAGTTCTGCCTTTAAAGCAGGAAATGTCTCTGCCTTTTCACTTGATTTAAACAGCAAATGGACATTAGGAAATTTCGGACGACTATTTAATGAAACACTTTATGCAAGCTGGTATAAAAACACCCTGATTATTGCGATTTCAACAATGATCGTTCAAGTAACCGTGATTACGTTAGCTGGATATACCTACAGTCGCTATCGTTTTATTGGTCGTAAAAATAGTCTCTTGTTCTTTTTAATTATTCAAATGGTTCCAACGATGGCGGCTCTAACTGCCTTTTATGTAATGGCGTTGTTACTTGGTGCGCTAGATCAATATTGGTTCTTAACGTTAATTTATATTGGTGGCGGAATTCCAATGAATACATGGCTTATGAAAGGTTATTTTGATACGGTTCCCATCGATTTAGACGAATCTGCTAAATTAGACGGAGCAGGACATTTGCGTATTTTCTGGCAAATTATTTTACCTTTAGTAAAACCAATGATTGCGGTTCAAGCACTTTGGGCCTTTATGGGACCTTTTGGAGACTTTATGTTAGCCAAATTCTTATTACGTTCTCCAGAAAAACTAACGGTTGCAGTAGGTTTGCAGACCTTCATTAGTGACGCACAAAATCAAAAAGTTTCCCTTTTTGCAGCCGGAGCGATATTAATTGCGTTGCCAATCTCAGTGCTCTTCTTTATGTTACAAAAGAATTTTGTGTCTGGCCTAATGGCTGGTGGAACCAAAGGATAGGATATTAATGTAGAAATGACGTGATTTAATTGAAACAAACGAGCTTTCCCCTAAATTATTTTCAAAGTATGGTGACACCAAAGGCGGCCTTTTATGGTCGAAATCAATTAAATTGGTTTCAAATTGTGATTGTCTTTCTGTTTTTAAATGGGCTATTAATGATTCCAGTAAGTTTATTCTTTGCAAATTCAAAGCAATTTCAATTAGAAGAGATGATGCCAAACGCCTTGCAACTGATTGACGACGAAACAATGAAGTCAATGGAAGGGGTGGGCTTTAAAAATGGAGAGATGCAATCTAGCTCCAAATTGTTGATTGAAAAAGAATCAGGAGTCGTAGGCGTGAATCAACCTGAAAAAGCCTTGAAAAAAGAAGCAAATGTGGTAGCATTTGAAAAAAATCAGTTTATTTTAAAAGATCAAAGTGGTTATGAGTTTAACGTAGCGTATACAAAAGATTTTGATAAAACCGCAAGTACAACAGCTAAACAATTAGTCGATGAGTTAAAACGAATGTGGTACCAGCAAAATCGTGCCTTTGTTTCATTTACCATGATGTTGATGACGGGATCTATCTTAGTAGTAAGTAATATATTGCTAATTGGCGGAGCGGCTATTTTCGTCTGGCTTACAAAGCACAATGCCTATTCATCCATTGCAAGTTACCGAGAATCTGTCAATTTCATTTTAAATGCAAGTGGTTGGGGAATGTTATTGGGGTTAGTGGTAGGCATTGTTCATTTTGATCTCACTATAATGCTCAGTTTAAGTTCGTTAGGAATGGTAATTATGTTGACCGCTGCATTTGTTGTAACTAAATTTAAAGACAAAAAAATGTAAAGGAGTGAGTAGATGGAAAAAAAATGGTGGCAAGATTCCGTGATTTATCAAATCTATCCTCGAAGCTTTCAAGACAGTAATGATGATGGTATAGGGGATTTAAGAGGAATTATAAAACGACTGGATTATTTAGAAAAACTAGGAATCGATGCTATTTGGCTTAGTCCTGTATATCAATCGCCTAATGACGACAATGGATACGATATTAGCGATTACGAATCTATTCTTCCCGAATTTGGGACGATGGAAGACATGGAAGAACTCATTGCTGAAGGAAAGAAACGAAACATTAAGTTCATTATGGATTTAGTTGTGAATCATACTTCAGATGAGCATCCATGGTTTATTGAAGCAAAAAAATCAAAAGAAAATCCATATCGTGATTATTACATTTGGCGTGACCCAGTGGATGGTAAAGAACCAAACGACTTGCAATCTATTTTTAGTGGGTCCGCTTGGGAGTTAGACGAAACAACAGGTCAGTACTATTTGCACCTGTTTAGTAAAAAACAACCCGATTTAAATTGGGAGAATCCAGCCGTCCAACAAGAAGTATGGAAATTAATGAACTTTTGGCTAGAAAAAGGAATAGGCGGTTTTCGAATGGATGTCATTGATTTGGTTGGAAAAATACCAGATCAAAAAATTACAGGGAACGGTCCAAGACTCCACGAGTATCTCAAAAAGATGAACCAAGAAACCTTTGGAAAATACGATGTCATGACAGTAGGTGAAACATGGGGGGCTACTCCAGAAATTGCCAAACTCTATTCCAATCCAGACCGTCAAGAATTATCAATGGTTTTCCAATTCGAACATATCGGGTTAGACGAGCAACCTGGTAAGAGCAAATGGGACTATCAACCCTTAGATTTTATCAAATTAAAGCGCGTATTATCTAAATGGCAAACAGAATTAGGCAATGAGGGCTGGAATAGTCTTTTTTGGAACAACCATGATTTACCTAGAATCATTTCAAGATGGGGAAATGATAGCCCAGAATATCGCGAGTTAAGCGGAAAGATGCTGGCAACGCTCCTTCATTTAATGAAAGGAACGCCTTATATCTATCAAGGAGAAGAAATCGGCATGATTAATACCCCTGTTTCTTCTATAGAAGAGATTGACGATATCGAAAGCATTAATATGTATCAAGAACGTATAAAGCAAGGTTATGAAAGTAAAGACATCTTAAAATCAATCAATCGCAAAGGGCGTGACAACGCTCGCAGACCAATGCAATGGGATGATAGCTTAAATGGTGGCTTTACAAAAGGGAAACCATGGCTTAGTCTGAATGAATTGTATCCGGAACTTAACGTAGAAAAAGCTTTAGCAGATCCTAATTCAATTTTTTATTACTATCAACAATTAATTACATTAAGAAAAGAAAATCCACTCGTTGTGTGGGGGGACTATAGAGAACTATTGCCAGATGATCCACACCTATTTGTCTATCAGCGGAGCCTAGCAAATGAAAAATGGTTGGTGATGGCTAATTTTTATAATAAACCTGCTAGTTATCATGGCGAAATTCAAGAAATAGATAAAGTCGTGCTATCGAATTATCCAAATCCTCCACAAAATCTAGTTGGAATGACGTTAAAACCTTATGAAGTAATTGTTTTTAAACTCAAATAACTGATTACTGAAACAAGCGATGCTTGTTTCAGTAATTAAATAGACGAACAACTAAAACTTTTAAACCCTGAAAGACGGCTCTTTTTTGCATAGATATCCGATTTTTAAAATAGAGGAAAGTTGTAATGTTCGTTTTTAAATTTTTTTGAATAAAAATGATAAATTATTGTTGACCAATTGAAGATAACTTGGTATAGTAGTTGATGTCGCTAAGACAGTAACGTTAACAAGAAAAACTTCTGCTTATCAAATGAAAAAGGTTTGACAAGCAAAAAGAAAAATGTTACCATAGTAAAAGTCTTGTGAAAAAGACAAGAAAAACGTTTTGAATAATTATTCATCAATTGAAAAAATATTCAAATTTATTGTTGACAACCTTCTAGCGAGATGTTATTATATAGAAGTTGTCAAAACAACAACGAAACAACTTAGACCTTTGAAAACTGAACAAAGTAAGACGAACCAAATGTGTAGGGTCTCTTGACTAGGTCA
>NZ_LT992558.1:1191245-1450913 GCF_900258435.1 Carnobacterium divergens
ATACACCTGTTCCCATGCCGAACACAGAAGTTAAGCTTCTCAGCGCCGATAGTAGTTAGGGGTTTCCCCTTGTGAGGGTAGGACGTTGCCACGCTTTTAGTTATTCCGCAATAGCTCAGTTGGTAGTAGCGCATGACTGTTAATCATGATGTCGTAGGTTCGAGTCCTACTTGCGGAGTTACATAGTTTTCTATGGTGTTATTGAGTTGTATTGAGATTTAAATGAATCTGGAGAGTTGTCCGAGCTGGCCGAAGGAGCACGATTGGAAATCGTGTAGGCGGTGAAAACTGTCTCAAGGGTTCGAATCCCTTACTCTCCGTATCAAAATAAATAGGCCCGTTGGTCAAGCGGTTAAGACACCGCCCTTTCACGGCGGTATCACGGGTTCGATTCCCGTACGGGTCATAGTTTTATCTGGAGGTTTAGCTCAGCTGGGAGAGCATCTGCCTTACAAGCAGAGGGTCAGCGGTTCGATCCCGTTAACCTCCATTTTTTTTAAAATTTTCAATCATACTGATTGACACAATTATAGAAAAATAAATGTGACGTAATAAATAAAGCCTATTTTGGTCTGGTAGTTCAGCTGGTTAGAATGCCTGCCTGTCACGCAGGAGGTCGCGGGTTCGAGTCCCGTCCAGACCGCTTTAATAATTTAATGTTTTTCCCTATATGGCTCGGTAGCTCAGTTGGTAGAGCAATGGATTGAAGCTCCATGTGTCGGCAGTTCGATTCTGTCCCGCGCCACCATTTTTGGAGGGGTAGCGAAGTGGCTAAACGCGGCGGACTGTAAATCCGCTCCTTTGGGTTCGGCAGTTCGAATCTGCCCCCCTCCACCATTTTTTATGTTTTTTAATTTAATACAGGGGTATAGTTTAAAGGTAGAACAGTGGTCTCCAAAACCATTAGTGTGGGTTCAATTCCTGCTACCCCTGCCATTTTTTATTGTTATGGCGATTGTGGTGAAGTGGTTAACACAGCGGATTGTGGTTCCGCCACGCGTGGGTTCGATCCCCATCAGTCGCCTTTAAGGTATTTTTATTTTATTATTTTCTATTTTTATGATGGCGATTGTGGTGAAGTGGTTAACACAGCGGATTGTGGTTCCGCCATGCGTGGGTTCGATCCCCATCAGTCGCCTTTGTATTATTGGGCTATCGCCAAGCGGTAAGGCAACAGACTTTGACTCTGTTATGCGTTGGTTCGAATCCAGCTAGCCCAGTTTTTTATTAATATTTTTAAATGGTGGCGGTATAGCCAAGTGGTAAGGCAGAGGTCTGCAAAACCTTCATCACCGGTTCAAATCCGGTTACCGCCTTTATCATTGTTTAAAAATACTAGCTTTTTGTTAATTATGCCGGCGTGGCGGAATTGGCAGACGCGCTGGACTCAAAATCCTGTGCCCGCAAGGGCGTGCCGGTTCGACCCCGGCCGCCGGTATACTTAGAGCATCAACGTTTTCATTAACGTTGGTGCTCTTCTTTTTGTCTTGGTTATTTTTAGGAGAGTCTCTAATTTGAGCCATAAATGTCTCCCATATAGCATAAATTGACTAATATAGGAAGTATTGCTATGATTAAGTAATTAGTTAATACCTTTATGAAGGGAGATAAATACATGAGCATTAAAAAATTGAATATGGCATTGTATATTTATGTATCAGCTATAATTGTTTTGCTTTTACTGTCATTTTTTTACAATAACTGGAAAATTCTTATTAGTGGGACAGGTGTATTTTCTGTTTTGATGTATTATATTTCTATTAAGCTGAAAAAATCTGATAGTAATTAAATTAAGTTTATTAAATGCCTTAAAATATCAACGTAAGCCACTCACTTCGCTAGGGAATGAGTGGCTTACGTTGAGTTAATGAATAGACATCAAAAGCAAAAGAGAGGAGTTTCAACATAATGATAAAGCTGAAACTCCTTTCATTTGAATAACCCATTCAACTTGTTTGAACTTTTCTTTTAACTATATTTTTCTAATTTTATAAAATATCCAGTCTTTTTGCTGTTCCATTTGCATTAGTTCTAATCCTAAATCACTAAGATATTTTTCAAAAGAACTTTGTTCTTTTAGATGATATAAAAAGTATTTTATTTTAGCATACTCACAACCAATAATAAAAATACCGTCACTAGAAAGTATTCTTCTTATTTCTAAAAAACTTCCACGAAGATCAGTCCAATGAAAGTGATTTTGGAATGCACAGACTAAATCAAAGTGGTTTGAAGGATATTGAGTTTTATTGATATCTTTTTTTTCATAGGCTATATTATAATTCGAATTCCGGAACTTGGCTTGCTCAATAGCTTTATCCGAGATATCTATCCCAATTATAAAATCAGAGATAAAAGTGTTACTAATATACTTCGTCGTTGCACCATTTCCTACGCCTATATCCAAAATATTATCAAAACTTTGTTCTTTCAGAAAAGATAGACTCCATATAGCCATGGGTAGATAAACATTATTCCATAATTTCATCATCATACTGCCAATCCAACCAGAAGGTTGGATTGATTGTCTTAAAAGCTGTTGATATAAAAAATACAAGGTTATTATTAATAATAATATAATAAAAAGTGTCATTTATTTTCCTTTCTGAATCATGGTTAAATAGAAATAAAATTTGTTTTTAGCATAGTAAATAACTTGTTTAGAGTTATTTTGCTACATACATTATACCATATAAAGTTCTTTTAAGTTTTGACTACATAATACTTTCTTCATAATAAATGAATTTAGTTTAACTGTATCTTATTTTGAAATATTAGTAACCGTCATTATAGATGAAGAAAGAGCTTAAACGTTATTATTACGTTCAAGCTCTTTCTTTTTAGAATAAGTCATTTAGCTTGTCTGACATGCTTTTCTGCTTACTTGGGTAAAGATGTCCATATGTGTCGTAAGTCGTTTGAATAGAGGCGTGACCGAGTCTTTGCTTGATTGGGAATTCCTTTTCTCCATTCTCAATTAATAAAGCAACATGTGAGTGCCTAAAGTCATGAATCCGAATCCGTTTTAGCTCGGTTGTTCGTTCTAGAATGGCGTTGTACTTGTTAGTTACCATGTATCGAGTGATGATACTAGGGGCAAACTGAAAGACTTGTAATTGTTCTACATCATCAGTAAATCGGTATAACCTAGCGGTTTGTGTCTCTTTCCATGATTGTAATTCATCAACTAAGTTACTTTGAATTGTTATTTTACGTTTACTGGCATCTGTTTTTGGTTCGTTGAGTATGGTTCTCCCTGGAAGATGTATAAGTGTTTTATTTACGTCAATTTCTTTTCTGTTAAAGTCGATGTCGTCCCACGTTAACCCCAGCAATTCACCAATACGCATCCCAGTTGAAAAAAGTACCTTGAAAATTAATTTGTATGAGCTATCATCTGGTTCTAGTAAGGTTAAAAATTGTTGGAACTCTTTTACAGTCCAGTAGTTCATCTTATGCTTAGGTACGGGCAGTCTTTTAATCTGAGAACAGGGGGTTTCATTAAGAAAACCTTCCTTAACGGCAATGTCTAATAGTTTTTTCATTAAGATCATTTGTTTATTGACAGTGTTGTTAGTTAAATCTTTATCTAACAATGTTTCTCTGAATGCGTCCATATCCTTGTAGGTTAAAAGGCCAATGGTTGCGTCTTTGAAGTACGTTGAAAAGTGTTTATTATAACTGCAGTTTTGCGATGAAATATAGCTCTCTTTGCGTTGTTTTTTCTTGTCTTCATCTTTCATTATCTCGTATAAGATGTCGAGTGAAGCTCCCTTAATAGTAGAGTAGTCACCATATTTCGTCATTCTGTAATAACTTTCTAATTCTAAAGCCTCCTTACGGGTCTTTATATTCCTTTTAATGAATCGGTTTCGCTTACCAGTAACAGCATTGTACCCCTTAGAGATATCTAGTTTCCATGTGTCTTTACCTTTTTCTTTTGTGACTGACATTATTAACACGCTCCTTTTGATTTTAATGTACTAATTTCTTTGAGTTCTGATGTTAAGTCGATTCCAAGCATGGTATCAATTGTTTTTACAGGTACACCACCTAATCGTTTGTTGTCGTAAAAATCGAATCCATCAGCTACTAGTAATGCTTTGGCTTTCTTAATGATGCTTTCGGCTGTGCAATGTCCGTATCCTAATTCGATTAAATCCTGTTTAGTTAGTGTTAAATTTTTCATAAAAGTTGTTCTCCTTTGTATTTGGTTTATTCGGTTCTAATGACCTGAAATCATTATTTCCGCAGTCTAACTTTTTGTAAAGTACCTTTATCCTAAAATATTTCTTTATATACTCCTCAAAAGAGCTTCTAAAGTTCAAAGAAGGTAGGGGCTTTTAGTATCAAAGTTAGACGATTTCATCTAAGGTAAAAATCTACATATAGGGTGGTGAAAACAACTTCTGAGTACCCCAAGATAAAGAAGCAAAATAATTGGAAATTTAAGTTGATTTATCTGATTCATTAGACCTTTGCTCTAAAACTAAAATGACAGTGAACAATTAACTGGAAAATTATGTACAAGTTACAATAAAATGAGTTTGTGTCAGTTTGGTTGAGTGAGATTTAAAATCAAGTGATCGGTGAGTATATCTATTCGACAATAAGTTCAATATATTTATAGTCCCATTAATTGGAGGAATGGTTTTTTCAATGTTTAGCTCAAATTGGATATCTATGAAATTTGGAAAAGATATGATTGTAACCTTTATTATAAAATTGATTCTGTTAGCTGTTTGGCTGTTCTTTTGGATAAGTTGTGGTTATTATTTTATGATTTTAGCTAACCTTATATAGAGTTTAAAATGGAAAGGTTAACTGTTTTTAATTATAGATAGGACCTCTGTCTAGGATAAAAAGATAAAAGAGTTCTGCAAAAGAATTTAACTACAAGAATCTTTTTTGTATGCTGATGTATTCTAGCTAGAGTGAAATGAGATTTAAGTCATTCGTTTATGCCTGGAATAAATCATCTAATCAAACTGAGCAGATAAGATATGAGAGAGGTAAGCATCTAATCAAAATATTCAACCATCTAGCCTAATTTCACTAGACAAGCGTTTGAATAAATGCTATACTTTGTTAGTAATCAATACAAGTAGAGATATTTTGAACGAGATAGTGCGAATGAGTTCTTGCTATTAGTTTCTATATATCACCAAATAGTTTCCTGAAAGACTAAGTTGTAATCAATTCTAATTGGTTATGGATGACTTAAGTCTTATTTAATTTTATGTAAGAATGTCAAATCGGGTCTCTGGCTGAAACTCAAAATCCTGTGCCCGCAAGGGCGTGCCGGTTCGACCCCGGCCGCCGGTATACTAGTAGTATCAACGTTTCTAACGATTCGTTGGTACTTTTTTTTATTTTTTGTTGTAATATAATCAGAGAAAATGAAAAATAGAATTTCATTTATAAGAAGTTATTTTTTTGGAAGGGATTGACATTAAGCGCTTACAATGTTAATGTATATGATATAAATAGGATTTACATACAACATATGGATAGTGATTGTTTCGGCAAGCTAAACCTAATACAACGTTTATAGTAAGGAGTGCAAACTTCTTTGACTATGAAGGTGTATTAGGTTTTTTTCATGAAAGGCGGGGTGTGAAAGAAATGCTAATAGAAAAAATTCTAAATAATAATGTTGTGATCACAAAAGATCGCTATGGAAATGAAATTATTATTATGGGACGAGGATTAGCTTACTGCAAAAAAATTGGGCAGAAAATTGAGAAGGATAAGATTGACAAAGTTTATCGATTAAGTAGCGATGAATTGTCACAAAAGTTTCAAGAGCTGCTCTTAGAATTGCCTATTGAGTATTTAGCAATAGTTGATCAAATCATTGATTACAGTAAAGAAATATTAGATGCGGAACTGAATGATTCTATTTATATCTCCTTAACAGATCATGTTTTTACCTCTATGGAACGAAAGAAAAATGGACTGCAAGTTCGCAATGCATTACTCTGGGACATTAAACGTTTCTATCCTAAGGAATTTAAAATTGGCATGAAAATGATTGAAAAAATAAAAGAACATTACGACATTGATCTTCCAGAAGACGAAGCAGGCTTTATTGCGTTGCATTTAGTTAATGCTCAAACTGGAAATTCTGAAATGAACAATATGTACGATTTAACCAAAATTATTCAGGACATTATGAATATCATTACGTATTACTTTAAAATCACCATTGATGAAGATTCAGTCTATTTTTATCGATTTACTACACATTTACGATTTTTTATTTCGAGAATGCAGTCTAATAAACCTTATAAAAATGAGACTGATGAGGATTTGTTAGAAATTGTACGAAAAAAGTATTGGAATGCCTATCAATGTGTCGATAAAATTGCTGAATTTTTAGCAGTTAATTATCATTATGAAACATCCACTGATGAACGTTTATACCTAACCATTCATATTGCAAGAATTGTTGAAAAGAATGGTTAGTCATAATATAAAATTTTAAAAAGGGGGGTCAGAAAGCTAGCAGGTAAGGTAAGCAGGAATTGACAGAGACATGAAACATTTGGATAGTGACATTCAGTTGGCTAAACCTTCAATTAAACTATTTTATTAATTATTGGAGGAAACAAAAATGGGAAAATATCATGAATTAGCAGAAAAAATTGTAGCAAATGTAGGCGGAAAAGAAAACATTAATAGCTTAACACATTGTATTACGAGATTGCGTTTTAAGTTGAAGGATGAGAGGAATGCAAATGATGACATTCTAAAAAATATGGATGGCGTTGTAACCGTTATGAAGAGTGGTGGACAATACCAAGTAGTCATTGGCAATCACGTTCCTGCTGTCTATGAAGAGGTTGTGAGTATTGCAGGTTTGTCTGGTGATACTGAAGAAGAATCATCTGGCGGAAGTATTTTTAATCGTTTAATCGATATTTTAAGTGGCTGTTTTCAACCTTTTTTAGGCGCTTTAGCAGCAGCTGGGATGGTAAAAGGATTTAATGCTTTATTGGTTTTCTTAAAGCTATATTCAAACACATCCGGAACCTATACGATGTTAAATGGTATTGGAGATGCGATCTTTTATTTTATGCCTGTTATTTTAGGTTACACTTCAGCTAAGAAATTTAAACTACATCCAATGGTGGGAATTGTGATTGGAGCAGCATTGTGTTATCCAGCCGTGCAAGGAAGTGCATTACAAGCAGTTTTTGAAAGTACTGCTGGCGCTGGTGCTGCAGCTCCTTATAGCTTATTAGGATTACCCGCTTATGATACATTTTTAGGGATTCCTTGGGTAGGCGGTAGCTATACAAGTAGCGTCGTGCCAGTAATCTTTATTATTGCATTTGCTGCTCAAATTCAAAAGTTGTTTAAAAAAATTATTCCTGAAGTAGTTCAAACATTTTTAGTGCCATTTTTTGTCTTATTAATTGCTTTACCAATTGGATTTTTAGTAATTGGTCCAATTATCAGTATCTTAACTGATTTACTAAGTAGCGGATTCCAAGGATTAATGTCTTTTTCACCTGCATTATATGGTCTTATTCTTGGATTTTTCTGGCAAGTCTTGGTTATCTTTGGTTTACACTGGAGCGTTGTGCCTTTGGCTATTATGCAAATTACGCAAGAAGGGTTTAGTCAAGTGTTAACAGCTTCATTTGCAGCAAGCTTTGCTCAAACAGCAGTTGTCGCAGCGATGTTCTTTAAATTAAAAGATAAAAAAATAAAAGCCCTATGTCCACCAGCAATTATTTCAGGCATCTTTGGTGTAACGGAACCGGCGATTTATGGCATCACGTTACCAAAGAAAAAACCATTTATTTTCTCAATGGTAGGAGCTGCAGCAGGTGGTTTGTATTTAATGTTAAATCAAGTTACTTCCTATACAATGGGTGGTTTGGGAATTTTTGGTATTTTAAACTTTATCAACGGGGAAGACGCTAGTGGTGTTGTAAATGGGGCAATTGGTGTTGTTATTGCCGTTGCAGTGGCCTTCACATTAACGTTCTTCTTTTGGAAAGATGATGTGGTAGAAGAAGAAGTAGAAATTGACATTCCAAAAGCAATGAATAAAGACATTATCACATCTCCTGTGAAAGGAACGGTTGCGTCACTAAGTACCTCAAAAGATGATGCTTTTTCATCAGGTGCATTAGGTAAAGGAGTAGTGATTTCACCTGAAAATGGAAAAGTAGTAGCCCCATTTGATGGGACTGTCATGACGGTTTTTCCAACAAAGCATGCCATTGGTCTAATTTCCGATAATGGAATGGAGTTATTGATTCATATCGGACTTGATACGGTTCAATTAGAAGGAAAGTATTTTGAAGCATTTGTAAAACAAGGAGACAAAGTGGCACGTGGTCAAACATTGGTGACCTTTGATAAAGAAGCAATTGAAGCAGCTGGATTCAGTACAGAAATTCCAGTTATTATTACGAATAGTGACGATTATTTGGATATTTTAGAACCACAGCAAAAAGAAATTAATTTAAATGATGATTTGATTACCGCGTTAATTTAAATGGAACAAGTGAGCGTGTATGTTGGTGAGTCAATTATTGACATACACGCTTAAATAAAAGAGCAAAAAATAAATTTAAAAGGAGCGATTGAACAATGGGATTTCCTAAAAATTTTCTTTGGGGCGGAGCTACAGCGGCCAATCAATATGAAGGTGGGTATTTATCTGGGGGAAAAGAACCAAGTACCCTAGATGCGATTACAGGTGGTAGTCATACGACACCCAGAAAAATTACTTACAAAACAAAAGAGGGCAAGATTGAATCTGTTACGAGAGAAAAGTCTTTACCAGCAGGAGCAGTTGGTTATATTGATCCAGAACAGTATTATCCAAGTCATGTTGCTACAGATTTTTATCATCATTATAAGGAAGACATTGCTTTATTTGCTGAAATGGGCTTTAAATGTTTCCGTCTTTCAATTAACTGGTCACGGATTTGTCCTAAAGGAACAGATGAAGTCAATGAAGAAGGATTAGCTTTTTACGATGCAGTATTTGATGAGTTGTTAAAATACAATATCGAACCGGTTGTTACGATTAATCATTTTGATATCCCTATGTACTTAGCAGATGAGCTTGATGGGTGGTCAAATCGTAAAGTGATTGATTACTTTTTATTTTTCTGTGAAACGATATTTAAGCGTTATAAAGATAAAGTGAAGTACTGGATGACTTTTAATGAAATTAATTTTTTAAGAAGTTGGACGCAAATTGGGATTCATGATAGCAGTCTTCAAGGAAAGTATCAAGCTGCCCATCATTTGTTTGTTGCTAGTGCGAAGGCAGTTCAGTTAGGGCATCAAATAAACCCCGATTTTCAAATTGGGATGATGGTTGCTTATATTCCAAGCTACCCAATGTCTTGTCGACCAGAAGACGTGATGGAATCCGTTCAGTTTAATCGTGAGCAAGAGTTCTATATTGATGTTCAAGTGAAGGGGTATTACCCAGCGCATAAGTTAAAACAATTTGAGCGCGAAGGGGTAGTGATTAAAAAAGAAGCAGGAGACGATGAACTGATAAAAGAAGGAACGGTGGATTACATTGGTTTTAGTTATTATATGTCAACCGTATCTTCTGCCAATCCTGATAAGGTGAAATTTGTAGGTGGAAATCAAATGCCAGCAGTGAAAAATCCTTATTTAGAAGAATCTGATTGGGGTTGGGGAGTTGATCCATTAGGTTTAAGAATTTCATTAAGTAACTTATACGATCGCTACAATATCCCACTATTTGTCGTTGAGAACGGTTTTGGTGCAGTCGATACGGTCGAAAGCGATGGTTCAATTGTGGACGATTATAGAATTGATTATTTTAAAAAACACGTTGCAGCTATGAAGGATGCGATTGAGTTAGACGGGGTCGATTTAATCGGCTACACGCCTTGGGGTTGTATTGATCTGGTATCTGCAGGTACTGGTGAAATGAAAAAACGTTATGGCTTTATCTATGTTGACTTAGATGATCATGGCCAAGGAACCTTAAATCGAAGTCGTAAGAAGTCCTTTAATTGGTACAAACAAGTTATTGCAACAAATGGTGAAAAGTTAGAAAATAATTAAGAGTGGATTGAAAATTTTGCTACAATTAAATACAAGAAACGCCCCAAAAAGAACTGTTCTTTTTGGGGCGTTTTTATTTATATAGACATCCAGGTTGGCTCTAGCATGTTGCCATCTGGATCTTGCACTTCAAGCCCAAACATTTGATCTTCAGGAATTCCCATCTCAACTTTGTAGTAGTTTCCACCATTTTCTTTTGCTGTTTCAGCGAACTTTTTAACCGCATCGGCACTTTCTAGACTAAAGGCAACAAGTGTACCACTACTAGTTTTAGCATCTGCAATTTCTTTCCCATTAATAAATTGACGATAAAAATCATGACTTAGTAACATAATCCAAAAATGATCGTCCCAAACCATTGAACTGCTTGTTTCATTCGAAAAAGCCTCGTTCTTGGTGAAGCCTAACTTCTCATAAAATTCAGTATAGCGCTTCACATCGGATACTGGAAAGTTAACAAAGACCATACTTGACATAAAAATCCCCCATTCTTTTTTTGTAAAGTTGATTACGCACAAAGCATCTCATGAAGGAGCTTTTTTGTCAAAAAATAAGAACACTTAATTTATTAAATTAAACGAGGATTCATTTTTTGATAATTTGCTAGTTTATACGCACTATTTTTTTCATAATCTATGTTGAAATAGCTAAGATAAAGCATATCAAAAAGATACATTAAGGACATTCTTGTAGAAAAGGATGAAATTTTATGGTAGTGATTTTCAAGAGAAGAAAAAAGAAACGTACTGTCAACTGCTTCCTTCAGCAAAGGACTATTTTTTGATGTAATGAGCAAGATTTTACACTTATTTTGTTTCAAAATAGCAAATAATTCAGGAATATTCCCACCACGACCTTCAAAGGAGACAATAATGGCTAAATGATTAGTAGTGCTATTGGCAGCAGTTAAATGTTGAGTGTAGTTATCTTGTGGTACATTGACTGTTTTTCCGATTTCTTGCATTTGAAATTTGAAATTTTCGGCAAAATAAATATTTGCTGAAGTTGCATAAATATCAATTGTTTCTGCTTCTTGTAAAAGTGTACGATTTACACTTAGGTTTTCAAACTCGTTAGTATCAATGGTTGATTGAACGGTTTGTTCATAAACTAGTTGTAAATTTTTCATGATGGAAAAATTAGTATCTTCTGACGAAATGGGGTAATTAATGTCAATAATCGGTTCTGACCTATGGACATTTAAGTATTTAACGAGTTCTAGTTTTAGGTCATTTAATCCGTCAAGTTTTAGTTTAGTAATTAAACGATAAATGGTAGAAATAGAAACAAATGAGGCTTCAGCTAATTCTTTTGGTGATAGGTAAATCACCTTTTCAGGAGCGTCTAAAATAAATTGAACAAGGATACGTTCACTAGTTGTAACAGGAGTTAATGTTTTCAGTTTTAAAAGTAAATTCATGAATGGATGCCACCTTTCTTAGACTGTGTAACTCTAGTATAAACTAGTTTTTATTTTTAAGCGTAAAAAAGATGAGAGATAGACTCTCATCTTGTCCTTTTAAAGTAATCCAGATAAAGCTTTTGCAATTCCGTCTTCATTGTTAGATAAGGTGATTTGGTCTGCATTCTTTTTTAATTCAGCTACAGCATTCCCCATGGCAATCCCGATACCTGCGTAGTTAATTAAAGATAAATCATTGTGACCATCACCAAATGAAATAATATGTTCAGGTTTCACGCCTAAAGGAGTTAACGTTTTAGCTAATGCTTGAGCTTTATCAATTCCTTGATCTGTAAATTCAAAGTACATAGGGGCAGAAAAGACACCATGGACCTTATTCTTAAAAGGAGCTAGAATTTTTTGCCAATGCATATTTAAATAGTCTGGTTGAGCAGCGACTAGAATTTTATGCAGTGGAAAATCAACAAAAGCAGCTAAATCTTTTATTTCACACAACTGAAATTCTCCCCCCTTTGCTTCGTATTCAATGATATTAAAAGTACCTAGTGGAGTTCCTAAATCTAATAGCCCGTTATAAACATTATTAACATACATGTACTCTTCTTTGGCGATCATTGGAAGGACATCAAACTGTTTTAAATGTTCTAAAATCTGCTGGCTCATTTCAATTGAAAGAGGTTGACTGAATAATTCTTTTTTTGTAGCAACCTCAACAACATAAGCACCGTTATAGGAAACTAACATCCCATTGTAGCGTTCTAATTGCAATTCTGCTGCGTATTTCCACATGCCAGGTGTGGGTCTGCCAGAAGCAAGTACGATTTTAATCCCTTGTTTTTGAGCATCAATTAAAGAGTCTTTCGTTCTCGGGGTTAGTTGCTTTTCATCATTTAAAAGTGTGCCATCAATATCTAAAACAATTGCTTTTATGTCCATAAGTGTTCCTCCATTTTCATTTGACTTCAATTGAATCTTTATTCTTTAATTCTAATTATAAAGGAAAACAACAGGAGAGTGAGCAAGTTGAGAGAGGTTGAAAGTTTTTTTTCAATAATAAAGTGTCTAAGCAAGCAACATGACAATTTTTTCTCATCACGAACTTTAGAAAAAGCAAAGCTGCTTAATAGAATGTCATGATTAAAGTCTATGTTTTCTATCATGAATCGAGTATGATAAAAGTAAACAATAAGGAAGAGGTGACATTTTGTTTAGACAATACAAGGACGTTTCCGCAAGTGAACGAACTCAAGTTTGGAATAATGGTTTTTCAGATTACATGTTTCCAATTCATATGACAAAAGAGCAGTTAGATAATCGTTTGTCTAGTTTATCGATTTCTCAGAAATTAAGCAAAATTCTTTATATAGATCAGCAACCAGCAGGGATTTATCTTCATGGGGAAGGTGTTTTTTCAGGTGAAAAGACAGCGTGGTTAGGTGGAATGGCGGTTGATTCAAAATTTCGAAATCAACACCTTTCTGTTCAGATGTTACATGAATTTGAACTTACAGCTAAAAGTAGAAACACCGATACGTTGTATCTTGAAGCTATCGATGGAAATAATCGTGCTATTTTCATTTATCAAAAATTCGGTTTTGTACCTATATGTAAAGTTTTAATGTTAGAAAGTCAAAAAAAATATCCTCTAAAAACACATCACGAGATACAAAAAGTTGAAACGTTAGAGGCAATTGGAATAACAGAAGATAAAGCCACCCTATGGCAAAATAAAACCATTCATGGATATGATTGTTTAGGAATTTATGCTGCTAAAGACTTGGTGGGGTACGCTGTTGTGAGTTTTAAAGAAGATTGTTTAGTGTTTCACCAAATAAAACTGGATGAGGCTTATACGCAAATAAAAAGCGTTTTAGGTTCATTCCAAATAAACTATGCTCCCAAGAGATGGATTGGAAGCAATTTAGTAGCAGATGAAGCCACAACGCAAAGTTTACTGGCAAACGGTTTTAGTGAAGTATTGTCTCAGCATCAATATAGAAAAAAGATTTAATAATTTTCTTCTATGAAATTAAACTAAATAAGGTTGATTCGTTTATAAAAAAAGGTGGTGTTTTTCTTGGCAAAAGACCAAACAAAAAAACTTTTAGCAACTTCCCTTAAAGAGATTATGTTAAACAAGCCGCTAGATAAGATTACAATTCAAGAGTTAACAGAAGAAGCTCATGTTACACGAAATACCTTTTATTATCATTTTTCAGATATTTATCAACTTGTTGAATGGATTTACGATCATGAAATTGTAAACGGATTATCTGAATACCAGCACCTTAATAACTGGCATAAAGGCTATGAGCGGTTATTAGATTACGTTTTAGCGAATAAAAGTTTTTGTTTAAATACTTCTCGCTCGATGGGAAGAGAGTTATTGGAAAATTTTTTATTTACTGTGGCTTCGCAAATGTTAGTTGGAGTGATTGATGAAATCAAACCAACATTGCCTGAATCGTTAAAACAAGAAATTATTCATTTTTATGGTTGGGCACTTGTAGCACAAATTACACAATGGTTAAAAAATAATTTAAATGAACCGAAAGAAGACATTTTACTGCGGACAGAAACAATGATGAATGGCGCCATTTTAAAATGTGTAAAAAAGAATCAAACAGTGTAAATTTGGGCAAATCACTGACATTGCCTATAGATTAAACCGCCTTCATCCCTGCATAATAGGAGTGTAGTTAAGTTACTTTTATGAAGGAGTTGGAGGAAAATGTTTTTATTTCAAGATGTCACATTGGTTGATTTTTTAATGTGGATTGCAGTTGTTGCAGGTCTTATGATTTTGAATGAATTTGCACGTAGCAACAAGTATGTAGCTCTTATTTTATTTATTGCATTGCCGATTATTTTAACGGTATTTGTTTGGCCAACAACGGCTGGACCAGGTTCAAGTACCGGAACGTGGTTCCACTGGGTGAAAGTTTATTCAGCACTGGCTGGTTGCTTAGGATTTCTAGCTTTACGCCATATTAAGAGTTTGCAAAGCAACAAATGGGCGCTAGCTTTCCCTGCTTTTATTTTAGCTTTTAATATTTGTGAAGCGGTTATTCGTGATTTTCAAGTAGCCAGTTTGCATGGTATGGTAGATGGCGTGTTTATGAACGGTGGACCTTGGAACATTATGAATGGGATCGCTGGAATTATCAATATTGTAACGATTTCAGGTTGGTTTGGAATTATTATCAGCAAAGACAAACAAAAAGATATGATTTGGCCAGATCAATTATGGTTTTGGATTATTGCATATGATGTTTGGAATTTTGCTTATGTTTATAATTGTGTTGGGGATCATTCATTTTATGCAGGAGCGGCGTTATTGATTTCTTGTACGATTCCAGCCTTCTTTATCAAAAAAGGAGCTTGGTTGCAACATCGTGCTCATACATTAGCTTTTTGGATGATGTTTACTATGAGCTTCCCTGAATTTGTCACAAGTTCAAAATTTGCTGTTCAATCCACCCATTCGGATGGAGCCTTGATGACGGTTAGTGGAATTGCATTAGCAGTGAATATTGCGGTATTAGTTTATCATGTTTACCGTATTACCAAATACAAACGCAATCCATTTACTCAAACTGTTTATGATGGATTAGCTGCTTCTGATGAAGTGATTAAAGAAAATAGTTAAATTAAAAAATCTATTGATAGAGAATTCTCTGTCGATAGATTTTTTTTAATAAAAAGGTGATTTTTAAACTATGTTTATAAAGTTTTGTTGATTATGCTATTTTGTTGTGTTAACATTTTAAATGTAGTTAATAAAGTTTTGAGATAAAAGGAGGGCATTAGGTGAAAGCTAGTAAACCACAAAATGTAAAAGAAAATAATCTCATGTTTTTAAAAACTGTAATCAAAGAAAATGGTCCCTTATCGCAACGTGAAATAGCAAAACAAAGTGGCCTGAGTATTGTGACGATTAATAAGTTAGTTACTTGGTTACTTGAAAGAGACGAAATCAAAGAAGCAAAAAAATTAGTAACAACGGGTGGTAGACGTGCAGTTTCTTATGAGTATAATGCTGAATTTAAATTATTATTAGCTATTCAATTAATTGAAAAAAATCACAAATTTGTTTTTTTATTTCATGTAACCGATTTATTTGGAGAAATAGTATCAGAAGAAGAAATTAGTGGGAGTTCATTGTCTTGGGCTGGATTTAAAGAATATGTGAGTTCTTTTCTAGATAAATTTCCTAAAATTGGTGGAATAATGTTAGGAATACCAGGAGTTGAAATTCATGGAGAGTTAAAAATCTTGGACTTTCCACCATTGCTGAATTTGAATGTACGAAAAGAATTACAAGAAGTTTTTCATTTGCCAGTTGGAATTGAAAACGATATCAATACTGCAGTTCGAGGTTATGCTGACTGGTTGCCAGTCAAGCATGAAATTTTAGTAGGCATTTACTATCCTGATGATTTTCCGCCAGGTGCGAGTATTTTAATAAATGGGAAGATTTTTAAAGGACGCAATGGACTTGCAGGTGAGATCAAACATTTGCCGTTATCTGTTGACTGGGAAATGGGATTGCTCGATAAAATAGAATTTAATAAAAATAGTCAAGAAGTAATTCAAACTATTATCAGCATGTATGACCCTGATAAAATTATTATTTATACAAATGAGCGTATTGTTTCTCAAGAAGAGTTGATCCCTATTAAAGAAAATTTAGCCGAAGTTTTCCCATATATTGAGTTGCCTGAAATTGCCAGTTCGGTCACGTTTAGTCAAGACTATTTAAAGGGTTTGATTATACAAGGAATTGAATTAATAGAGTCAGCAGAATAAAAACAAAAGGTAGGAGTTGGAAAAATGAGAACGGAAAAAGAAAAAATGCTAGCAGAAGATTTATATATAGCCAATGATGAAGAACTTGGTCAAGATGTGAAAAAATCTCGTCGACTGACTAGACTTTTTAATGGTACGACGGAAGAACAATCTGATTATCGAAAGGTTTTGTTAAAAGAGCTTTTAGGTGAAGTAGGAGAAAAGTATCACATTGAACCACCATTTCATTGCGACTATGGTCAGCATATATCAATTGGAGATCATTTTTATGCCAATTTTGATTGTGTTATTTTGGATGTAGCGAAGGTTTCAATTGGAAATAATGTGATGTTTGGTCCAAAAGTAGCTCTTTTTACAGCTAGTCATCCTATTGATCCTATAGTGAGAATTTCAGGTTTGGAACTGGGCAAACAGATTAAAATTGGAGACAATGTTTGGATTGGAGGAAATTCAACGGTCAATCCAGGTGTAACAATTGGGGATAATGTTGTAATAGGATCTGGATCAGTAGTAACAAAAGACATTCCTAAAAATGTAGTAGCAGCTGGAAATCCTTGTCGTGTTATAAGAGCAATTGATGAAAACGATAAAGTGTATTGGGAAAATTTACAGGAAGAGTATTGGTTAGAGTCAAAAAAAGCTAAAAAGGAGTTATTATAGGATGATTAAAATGGTTGCTGTAGATATGGACGGTACTTTTTTAAATGAAAATAAGGAGTATAACCGTTCACGATTTAAAAGAATTTATCGGGAAATGAAGCGTAAAGAAATTAAATTTGTAGTAGCTAGTGGCAATCAATATTATCAATTAAAATCTTTTTTCCCAGAAATAAGTGATGAAATTTCTTTTGTGGCTGAAAATGGAGCGCTAGTCATTAGTGAAAAAGAAGAATTATTTTGTGGAAAGTTTGAAGAGCCACTCGTTCATGAAATGCTCGCATTTTTAAGCAAATCCCCACAAATTCAAGTGCTTTTATGCGGTCGCAAGAGTGCCTATGTGGATGAAAAGGAGTCTGAGGACTTTAAACAAACTAGCAAAAAATTCTATCATCGTTTAAAGACAGTCACGGATTTAACTCAGTTAGAAGAGGATGTTTTTTTTAAGTTTGCTTTATCTGTACCCAAAGAAGAAACTGAGAAATTAGTGATGCATTTAAATAAAGAGTTCCAAGGTAAATTCGTAGCTGTTTCAAGTGGTCATGGCGAATTAGACTTAATTATACCAGGTTTTCATAAGGCAAATGGTTTGGAAATTCTGCAAAAAAAATGGGGGATTTTAGATGAGGAGCTGGCCACTTTTGGTGACGGAGGCAACGACGTTGAAATGTTACGCAAAGCAGCCTTTAGTTATGCAATGGCTAATGGCAGTCAAGCAGTTAAACATGCGGCTAACTATAGTGCACCTTCTAATGAAGAGGAGGGGGTTTTAAAAATAGTAGAAGAATTACTGGAGTTGAGTGATGAAAAAAAATAAACCGATTTTTAAGCTATCGCTATTAAGTATGTCTCTACTAACCGGTTCAGCAACAGCAATCACTGGAATTTTACCCGTTTTAAAGTCTAGTTACCCCAATGTACCGCAGTCTTTGATTGAAAGTTTAGTCACACTTCCAAGCCTAACAATTTTAATTTTCACTTTATTAAGTAGTTTTGTTGCAAAGAAAATTGGGAATAAACAGACGGTTCAGCTAGGTTTAATGATTGCTCTTGTAGGCGGAGTTACTCCTTTTTTTATAACTAATTTTACGGCGCTATTAATTATGCGTTTGGTATTTGGTGTGGGTATCGGTTTGTTCACACCGTTAGCCATTAGTCTTATTAGTATGTTTTTTGAAGGGGATGAGCGTGCCAATTTACTTGGTTACCAATTAGGGACAATGGCACTAGGGAACGCTTTGTTGATTTTTTTAAGTGGTATGTTATTAAAACATGGCTGGAACGTCTCCTTTTTAGTCTATCTATTGATTATTCCAGTTTATCTATTTGTAACGTTCAATATTCCGGAACCGCCAGTATCTCAGGATGGATTTTTAATTAAAACAGAATCTAGTAAAACATCCATTAAATTAAATAAAGAGATTCTATTCTTGATTGTGCTCTGTTTTTTTACATTTTTAATTATTTGGATTGTCCAGTTGAAAATGCCGCTTATATTTGCAGAAAGAGGATTGAATAAAAATAATCCTGCAAGTTTAGTATTAAGTTTAATGAATGTAGGCGGTTTAGTTGCAGGTCTTCTATTTGGAAGAGCTTTTGTTCTTTTTCGACATAAATTATTGCCTCTGGGGTATTTGCTAGCGGGTATGAGTATTTTATTTATCAGTCTGTCTAAGTCTGGTATTATGATTGCTTTTTGGGCTATTTTTTTCAATTTTATTTATTCGTTTACAGGCCCGTATATTATTTTAAAAGTGAATCAAATCTCCCCTCGCTCGTTGCTGACGCTGTCAACTGCTTTGATTTCAGTTTCAATGACGTTAAGCCAGTTAGTTACGCCCTTTTTTTGGAATGGTCTTGGAGCTTTGATAGGAATAGATTCAGCTTCTATGATTATTCGATTAGCAGGTGGCTTTGCTTTTATCATTGGTGGGATTCTTTCTTTAAGATTGATACAATTAAAACGTGTGAAAAACGACTGATAAGTTCCATTATCAGTCGTTTTTTTTTAAGTGGTTAAATTTGCCAACAGATTAAAAAACGATTAAAATTATAATAAATAACAAATAATAATCTTTTCTTCTATTGAAATTTATAGGGTTATATGTGAAAAAATAACGAAATCTGTATTTTTATCTAGGAGAGGGATTTAGAGTGGAGGGGAAGTAAAATGGAGAAAAAGCGTGTTGTGGAAACCTTTATTGAATTGGTAAAAATGGATTCAGAATCTAAAAAGGAAGGACCTTTTCAAGCTTTTTTAAAAGGAAAATTTGAACGTTTAGGCTTAGAGGTTTATGAAGATCAAACAAAGGAACAAACTGGATTAGGAGCGAATAATTTACTTTGTCGATTAGCAAAAACGAAGCATGATGGCACATCGCTATTATTTTCTTGCCATGTGGATACCGTTAGTCCAGGGGTTGGCATTGAACCTATCATTAAAGACAATGTCCTCTATTCAAAAGGTGAAACTATTTTAGCAGCAGATGATAAAGCGGGAATTGCAGTAATGTTGGAGTTAATTCAACGAATAAAAGAGGAAGCTATTCCTCATGGTGGACTAGAATTTATTTTATCTCCTGGTGAAGAAATAGGTCTTGTTGGAGCAAATGCGTTTGATTGCACTCTTTTGGAGTCAGAAATTGGGTTTGTTTTAGATAACGGAGGACCGGTTGGAAGTATTACGGTTGCCAGTCCAACCTTAATGGGCTTAGATGTTGAAATTAAAGGTAAAACGGCCCATGCAGGATTAGAGCCTGAAAAAGGTGTTTCTGCTATTGAAATCGCAGGTATTGCGATTGCTAAAATGAAATTAGGTCGCTTAGATGAAGAAACAACTGCAAATATTGGGACAATTAATGGGGGTGTTGCGAGTAATATTGTTGCGGATGAAGTAAAAATTACTGCTGAAGCGCGTTCAATTTCTCACGAGGCGTGTGTTACACAAGTGGAAGCGATGGTGGCGGCCTTTGAAGATACTGCAGCCGCAATGGGAGGTTCGGTTACAATTACTCAGGATACAAAATCAACAGGCTATCGCTTAACACCAGAACATACTACAGTCAAGTTAGCTGCTAAAGCACTTCAAAAAATAGGCTGTCAAGTCAATTATGATGTTAGTGGTGGCGGAAGTGATGCCAATGTCTTTAATAGTAAAGGCAAAGAAGTTGCCAATTTATCTATCGGTTATGAAAAAATTCATACATTGGATGAGTATTTGCCAATTGATGAATTAGAAAAAGCAGTCGAATTAGCGGTTCAATTAGTGAAAGAAGTAGAGTAGCTTTCCTTAAGAAAGAGGCGAATAATATGAAAAATACGATGAAGCAGATTCCTATTGTTACACTAGCAATTGCGATTTTAGGTGTGAGCATTAATATGTTTTTAGCACCTCATCATATAGCTGCTGGTGGTGTTAGTGGAATTGGAATTTTAGCTGAGCAGGCATTCGGTATTGATCGAGCACTGGTCGTTTTAGTATTAAATGTAGTAATGTTAATTTTAACCTTCTTTTTTTTAGGAAATACTGTTTTTATTCGTACGGTAATAGGGAGTATGTTGTTGCCCCTTTCCTTAGCTGTCGTACCGGAAGTAATGGTTACGCAAGATCGTTTGCTCTCTGTTATATTTGGAAGCGCATTATTTGCAGTTGGCGTTGCCATACTTTATAAAATTGGAGCGTCAAGTGGTGGGACAACGATTCCTCCTTTGATTTTTAAAAAGTACTTTGGCTTAAATACTTCGGTGGGGTTACTGTTTACAGATGCTATTATCGTACTATTCAATATTTTTGTGTTTGGTGTGGAAGAATTCTTATATGCCATTTTATCAATTGTAATTACGTCGATTGTCATGAGTTACATTGAAACTGGTTTGAAGAGAAGAAAAGCGATTATGATTATGAGTGAAACCCACATCGAAGCTATAAAATTGGTTTTACAAGCAAATAGTAATCGTGGAATTACAGTCTTTTCCGTCTCTGGCGGGTATACGGGAACCGAAAAAAATATGTTGATGATTGTGATGGAGAATCAAGAATATCCTGGACTATTAAAGTTGATTAATGAGGTCGATAGTAAAGCCTTTGTAATTGCCTATAATGTTTCAGAAGTTCATGGGTTAGAGTTCACATATCAGCCATTAGGATAAATAAAAAAGGAGTGATTTGTTATGAATGCAGTGTTGGCTTTTACGATTGTAATGCTTATTTGGACCATTAGTGATTTTGTTTCAAAGAAAACGAAGTCGTTGCTCTCTTCTTTACTGGTAGCATCTATTATTTTTCTGATTGGATTTAAATCTAATCTTCTACCCAAAGATATTTTGCCAAACTCTTCTTTACTAGCTTTAGGAACAACGGTAGTCGGATTTATCATCGTCCATATTGGAACGATGATTAGTATTGAAGAATTGAAACAGCAATGGAAGACAGTGGTAGTTGGTGTTTCGGCAATTATTGGAATTGCAGTTGCCTTGTTACTAGTGGGCCCTTTGTTTGAAAGTCGCAACTATGCCATTGCAGCAATCGGTGCAGTTAGTGGTGGAACGATTTCAATTATTATTGTTCAAGAAGCTGCTTTAGCATTAGGCTTGTTGTCTGTAGCGGTTTTACCGGTTTTAATTTCTGCTTTGCAAGGGTTGATTGGGTTTCCGCTGACGTCCATTATTTTAAGGAAAGAAGCAAAAAGATTGCAAGGGGAGTATCGGGCAGGAACCTTAAAAGCGGTGAAGGTAGAAGCTAAGGAGACTGAACAAAAAAGCAAGTTACCGGAAGCTTTCCAAACAACTGCAGGAACATTGTTTGTAGTAGGGGTTATTGTTTTGATTTCCACGTTGGTTAACAATTTGACTGGAGGGTTCCTAAATACTTTTATTGTAGCTTTATTATTGGGGGTTACATTGCGAGCCTTGGGCATTTTAAAACCTAATATATTAACTGGAATTGATGCATATGGGTTGATGATGTTAGCCATTTTAATCATTATTTTTGGTCCATTAGCAACGATTGAACCTCAGGATTTAATTGACTTGATTGTACCGATTTCATTATCCTTCTTAGTTGGGGTAAGTGGCAGTATTTTATTTGCAATCGTGACCGGAAAGTTGTTAGGGTATAGTTTGTTAATGTCGATTGCGGTAGGGTTAACGTCACTTTATGGTTTTCCTGGAACAATGATTTTAAGTCAAGAGGCAGCGAAAAGTATTGCGGAAACGGAAGAAGAGAGACTTGCAATTGAAGCTCAAATTTTACCGAAAATGATTATTGCAGGTTTTTCTACGGTAACGATTACGTCAGTCTTTATTACTAGTATTTTAGCTGGTTGGATTCAATAAAAAATGGGAGTGAGTAGAAAATGAAGAACGGTGTTAAAGCAACAGTGAAAACGGGTATTTCTTTTGGAACAGCTTTAGCCATTGTTATTTCTTATGTGAAGTGGCAATCTATTTTATGGGCGATGATTCATGGTGTTTTTGGTTGGGTTTATGTTATATATTACGCAATTGTATATCGTTGATGGAAACATTCCGTAACTGGTCTTTTAATAGGCCAGTTTTTTTATTGGTTTTATTTTTTAGGTAAGCCGAAAAAATAAATTGACAAATAAATAAAATAGGTTCATACTAAACTAGAATTAAGAAAACATGAGGGGACAGGAGGATTAAATATGTCTAATAGAGAGAAACATGAATCCAGTGGTTGGATTCGAAAATCACATAATATTAGTTTAGAAGAAGTAAATAGTACGATTAAAATCCCTAAAAATGCAGGTTTTTTCAGAAAGCTATTTGCATTTATGGGCCCAGGAGCTCTTGTTGCTGTCGGCTATGTTGATCCAGGAAATTGGGCGACATCCATTGCTGGGGGTGCGCAATTTGGTTATACTCTTTTGAGTGTAATTTTAATCTCTAATTTAATTGCCATGTTGTTACAAGAAATGTCCGCTCGTTTAGGGATTGCAACAGATATGGATTTGGCACAAGCAACGCGAAATTCGGTTGGAAAAAAAGTAGCCATTCCTTTATGGATTTTAACGGAGTTAGCCATTATTGCAACAGATATTGCGGAGGTTATTGGTTCAGCCATTGCCTTGAATTTATTATTTGGTTTGCCATTAATTGTAGGTGTCGCCATTACGACGTTAGATGTACTGGTTTTATTGTTGCTACAAAAAAAAGGATTTCGTATTATTGAATCGATTGTCGTTGTCTTGATGATTACGATTTTTGTGGTATTTTTATTTGAAGTGATCTTGTCAAAACCTGAAATGTCAGAGTTGTTAAAAGGATATATTCCAAGTACGCAAATTGTTACCAATCCAAAAATGTTGTTTATTGCGTTAGGTATTTTAGGGGCGACGGTGATGCCGCATAATTTGTATCTGCACTCTTCAATTATCCAAACAAGACAGTATGAACGTAACTTAGTTGGTAGAAAAGAAGCGGTTAAATTTGCTAAAATTGATTCCTTTTTATCTTTAACAGGTGCCTTCATTATCAATTCGTTGATTCTAATATTAGGAGCTGCAGCTTTTCATGGAACAACAAATACGATTAATGAAATTCAAGATGCGTATCAATTATTAAGTCCAACGTTTGGCGTCGCAGCAGCGAGTACTTTATTTGCAATCGCCTTACTTGCTTCAGGCCAAAATTCAACCATCACAGGAACATTAAGTGGTCAAATCGTCATGGAAGGTTTTATTCATATGCGTGTAGAGCCTTGGGTAAGACGTGTGATTACTCGTCTAATTGCTGTAGTACCTGTCTTTATTGTTACCTGGTTGATGGGTGCAAAGGGAACTGGGGAATTGTTGTTGTGGAGTCAAGTTATTCTTAGTCTGCAATTGCCTTTTGCAGTTGTACCGTTAGTGTTGTTTACAAGTGATAAAAAGAAAATGGGCAGTTTTGTCAACCCAACATGGGTGAAAGTAATTGCTTGGCTAGCGACAATCTTAATTACTGCATTAAATATTTTCCTAGTTGGTTATATTTTAATGACAGGACAAGATTTAGGCTAATAAGGATAAAAAGTCAACTTTTCGAGTTGGCTTTTTTGATGAATTTGTTAAAAATAGCGTTTAAAAGAAGTATTTGATTCCTAAATAAGGTAAAATAGAAGAAATGATTTTGATTTAGGAGGAAAAATAAATGGGCTTTCAAACACATGAAGAGTACTTAATGCGTTGCGTTGAACTTTCAAAATTGGCAAGGGAACATGGCAATACACCTTTTGGTGCGTTATTAATTGATAAAGAGGGTACCATACTCTTGGAACAAGAAAATATTGAAATCACAGAAAATATTTGTACGGGTCATGCAGAAACTACTTTAGCAGCGCGTGCTTCACAGAAGTACTCTAAAGAATTTTTATGGGATTGCACACTTTATACAACAGCCGAGCCCTGTGCGATGTGTACGGGAACGATTTATTGGGGCAATATTGGTCGAATTGTGTTTGGCATGACTGAAAAGCGTTTGTTGGAATTGACAGGTGATGATGAACAAAATCCAACCTTTGATTTGCCAAGCAGTACGATTTTAGCTCATGGACAAAAGGACATTCAGGTTCTTGGACCCTTTCCAGCAGTCGAAAAAGCAGCAGCAGCCGTTCATGAAGGGTATTGGGATTAAATTTTTAGGGGGAATAAGTGAATGAAAGCTTATCAAACAGTGTTATTTGATGTAGACGATACGTTACTTGATTTTGGTGCAGCAGAGGATTTAGCATTGCGTTTACTTTTTGAAGAACAAGGCTTTGAATTGACAAAGGAAATTGAAGCACATTATAAAGAGATGAATCAAGGCATGTGGCGCTTATTTGAAGCAGGTGAAATGAGTCGTGATGAGCTTGTAAATAGTCGTTTTTCATTGCTGTTTAAAGAATATGGGAAAGTGGTAGATGGCCCATTAATGGAAAAGCATTATCGGAAATTTTTAGAAGAGGGGCATCAATTAGTTGCTGGAGCATTTGAATTGATTACAAATTTAAAAGATGACTATGAGTTATATATTGTAACAAATGGTGTCTCTACGACTCAAGATAAGCGCTTAAAAGATTCAGGGTTGCATCCCTTCTTTAAAGATATTTTTGTATCAGAAGCAACGGGTTTTCAAAAGCCGATGCCGGAGTATTTTGACTATGTATTTAAGCGAATTCCCGGTTTTTCACTCGAAAAAAGCATCATTATTGGGGATTCATTAAGTTCTGATATTAAGGGTGGTGAATTGGCAGGTCTGGATACTTGTTGGTTTAATCCATTTTCTCTGCCAAATGAAACGGATTGTAAGCCTACTTATGAAATAAAATCATTAGAAGCGCTTTATGGGATTTTAGCAACTCAGAAAAGTGAGGGATAAGGATGGAATTAAAACCTTATACAAGAAAAACATTTTTTTATGAAACGGACCAAATGGGCATTATCCATCATTCAAATTACATTCGTTGGTTTGAAGAGGCGCGCTTTGATTTACTGGAGCAAATTGGGTATGGAAGTGATTTTTTAGAACGTGAGAAATTAGGAAGTCCAGTTCTGAATGTCAGTTGTCAGTACAAAGCAATGACGCGTTTTAATGAGGAGGTAGCCATTCGAGTAGTTGTTCGAGAATGCTCAAAGGCAAAATTGACTTTTTCTTATCAAGTTGTAGGAACGCAAGATCAAGTAGTGCGTGCTACTGGAGAAAGTTCCCATTGCTTTTTAAATGAAGCTGGAAAAATCATTTCCATTCAACGTCAATTTCCAGCACTTTATCAATTGTTAAATGAAGAAATCTAAACGAAAGAGGAAAGATTTTTTAGGGACTAAAAAGTCTTTTTTCTTTGCACTTTTTGGGTGAAATAACTAGCAAATTCAACAGCCAAGTGGTATACTGACAACTATTCAATTGTGGAGGTCTATTATGGGGAACAATGAAAATGAGTTACAATATGAACAAAATCGAGTAGATTATACCGTCAAAGAAATCAAAAAACGTGAGGCGATACTTGATGTTTCAATTGATCACGTTAGAAAAGAAGCCAAAGAAATTCGGACCAACTTTTGGAATGATGTGACGGTCAATTTAAGTAGTTCTGACGATGTGATAGAAACGGAAATCAGTATCCGACAACAAGAACAATTGCTACGAGAACGAGAGCAAAATTATAAACATGTCGAAAAACAATTAAGCTCATTCCAACAATTAAAAGAGTCGCCTTATTTTGCTCGGATTGATTTAAAAGAAAAAGAAGGCGAAATAGAATCGATTTATATTGGAACCTCTTCATTTATTGATGATGAGGATCATTTTTTGGTTTACGATTGGCGTGCGCCTATTTCGAGCGTGTACTATGACGGCAGTTTAGGCGAAGTAGCCTATCAAACACCTGTTGGCGAGCAGTTAGTGGAGGTTTCTTTAAAACGACAATTTCTAATTAAAAAAGCTCAAATTCAAACGATGTTTGATTCAAGTGAAACGATTGGCGATGAGATGTTGCAAGATATCTTAGGAGATCAATCAAATGCTCAAATGAAATCCATTGTATCAACAATTCAAAAAGAACAAAATAAAATTATTCGCGACACCAAAAGTCATCTGTTATTTGTTCAAGGAGCAGCAGGAAGTGGGAAAACCTCTGCGATTTTACAACGAATTGCCTATCTATTGTATCAATTTAGAAATGAAGTGGATTCAAACCAAATGATGATTTTTTCACCTAATAAGTTATTCAATCATTATATTTCCAATGTGTTACCTGAATTAGGTGAAGCGAATATTCAACAAACTACCTTTTTAGATTTTGCCTCTTCACGAATTAAAAACATGGAAATTAAAGATTTATTCGAGCAATTTGAAAATGAAAAAAACCAAAAGCGTAAAAATATTATAGCGTTTAAAGAAGAGCCTATTTTTTTTAAAGCATTAGAACGCTACGCTCAATTATTAGAAACTCAAGGAATGATTTTTAAAGATATTGTCTTTCGTAACAAGGTACTAATGAGTAAGGAAAAAATTAAGGCATTGTTTTATTCTTTTCCAGAACACTATACATTGCCACAACGATTGCTTTATACAACGCAAAAATTAAACGATCGATTAGATGAAATTGCTAAAGTAGAAGCTAAACGAAGCTGGGTAGAAGCTCAAATTCAATTGTTGAATGAAGAAGAATATCAACGAATGATTCCCACCCATCAGAAGTTTAAAAATTACCAAGAAGAAGTGTTGTTTATTGGAACTAAAATTGTAAATCGTCAATTAAAAAAAGTCAGACGTATGATTGCCCAGTTTAATTTTTTCCATTACAAGGCGCAGTATGCGAATTTTTTAAAAGTTCTTCCAAAATTAGTGTCATTAGAAAAATACTCTATTACACATGAGCAATGGATAACGGAGCAAAAAAGAGCAATTTTAGATTTAAATCAACGTGTCTTATTGATGGAAGACGTGGTTCCGTACTTGTATTTAAGCGATGCGATTATTGGTAAAGAGCCTCTAAGAAAAATTAAATACATCTTTATTGATGAAATTCAAGATTACTCCGTGTTACAAATCGCCTATTTAAAATCTTTGTTTCCAAATGGTCGTTTTACGATGCTTGGGGATTTAAACCAAGCTATTTTCAAAAATAAACTAGCAAAAAATACATTGCTAGAAGAAATCAAACCAATGTTTGACGAAACAAAAATCAAAGCCATCCAATTGACGAAAACGTACCGTTCAACGAAAGAAATCACAAATTTTACTAAAGGTATTTTAATGGACGATTCATTGATAGAACCATTTGAACGGTTAGGAGAGTTACCAGAATTAGTTGTAACCCAGTCCAATCGTAGTTGGTTAAATAATATATTGAAGCAAGCCAAAAAATATGAAACCGATTCACAGTTAACGGCAATTATTGGCAAAACGAAAAAGGAATGTGATTATCTTTATCACCAATTAAAAGAGGTCCTTTCCGTGAACTTAATTAGTTTTGAAAATCAACAATTAGCAGAAGGAATCATGATTATACCTTCCTATTTAGCTAAAGGTCTTGAATTTGATACTGTAATTGTCGCAAATGCTTCTAATAAAAATTATTCGTTAGAAGAGGAACGTACCTTGATGTATACTATTTGCTCTAGAGCTATGCATCGTTTAATTGTAAATAGTTTTGGAGATGCGTCTTTCTTGTTTGACAATGTGTCACCTGAACTTTATCTAAAAAAATAAAAATAAGCGATAGAATCCTAGATTCTATCGCTTATTTTTTAATCTAATAGCTGGACGCAGATGCCAATTAAACCAGGTCCTGTATGAACCCCTAAGGCTGGACTAACAGGTCCTTCAAACATCGCAAGGTTATTTGGGAAAAGATGTTGCAATTGTGCTTTGATTATAGCTGCTTCAGGAACGGCGTCGCCATTAACAACAGCTAATCTAACTTTTTGATGATCGCCAATGTACTCTTTAACTAATTGAATCGCATTTTCTAAACTTTTTTTGCGTCCTCTAGCTTTTGAAACGGTGTAGTAAACACCTTGTTCATTACAAGAAATAATGGGTCTTAGGTTGAGTGCATTTCCTAAAATAGAAGAAACTAACCCGATTCTACCACCTTTTTTCAAATATTCTAATGTTGCAACTGAAAAGAAGACTTTTGTTTTAGAGACGTTAAGCGTTAATTGTTCTTTGATCGCTGAAAAAGAAAGGCCTTCTTCTATTAGTTTTGCAGCTTCAACTGCCTGAATGCCACTTCCGATGCCGATATTTTTAGTATTTAAAACAAAAACATCTAAGTCAGTAAAATCTTCTGCAATTAAGCGCACAAGATTATTTGTTCCGCTTAGCCCACTTGAAATAGTTACCACGATTACCTTTTGATACCCGTCTTTTTTGATTGATTCAAAGATATCTGTAATCACTTGACCATCAGGTAACGAAGTAGTGGGTACTTCATTTTTCAAGTTTTGGTATACCTCTTCTGCAGTAATATCAACTTTATCAGTGTAAACTCGATCTTTGTAAATAATATTTAAAGGAATCACAAACATTCCATACTTTTCAATAAATTCTTCTGGTACATCGGTACATGAATCGACTAATAACGCAATTTTTTCTTGGTTCATTCTAATTCCTCCTTAGGATGTGTAAGTAATTGGTCTTTTCCAAGTGAAATCGCCTTT
The DNA here is from genome assembly GCF_900258435.1 of Carnobacterium divergens. Lineage (NCBI taxonomy): Bacteria > Bacillati > Bacillota > Bacilli > Lactobacillales > Carnobacteriaceae > Carnobacterium > Carnobacterium divergens. The sequence goes on from NZ_LT992558.1 coordinate 1,220,358, forward strand.
TTTGCCAATAACTGACTTGCAAAAGCAAGAGTCGCTGTTTTTAAGGCAATAAAATCTGCCGAAATAGGCTGGTCAAAGATTGCGATACTTTTTTCCCCTGTTGCTTGACGAGCGACGACTTTTAAGGCTTGTTCCTGTTCATCACAAAAGAGATTAAATGAGGCATTGATGCCACTGACAGATGCTTGAAACAGAATACCATCCTTAATTTCTTGAATAGTAAAGACTTGCTTTAAAATGGTAATCGCAATTAAAAATGCGAGATGTTTTCGATTGTATTTCTTTTTAATAGGAGCTGGGATTAGCCCTAGCTTCACATAATTATTAATCATGGCAGCTGTAATGATTTTTTGATTCGGTTGCACGATTAACGGTGACAGGTATTTCTCAATCAAGGTTAAGACTTGATCCATATAAAGTTCGATATCAGGTAATAAATTCCAGCGAGGCAATTGAAATTCTTCAATAGTTTTCCCCCAACTCGCTAATTCTTCGTTTGTATTTTTCAAAATAGACACCTTCTTTATTGATTGTAAATATAATTTAACATAGTTAATCTGATTACGCAATCTAATTATTGAAACTAGATTGAAAAAGTGTTTTTTCTTGATATCTGCTGGAACTTTCTTGATAATAGGAAGAAACAAAGAATCATTGGAGGTTCATTAATGAGTGGAACGATTACGGGAATGTGGTTTAGAAAAGATTTACGTTTGGTAGACAATACAGCATTGATTGCGATGATGAACGAACGAGACGACAATGAATCGGTTATTGGGATTTTTAATATCAATCCATCCCAGCTAAAGAAAGGAACGCTTAACCATCAAGCTTTTTTTGCAGCAGTTGAACAGTTTAGTGAAGAAGCAGAAAAAGCAGGACTACCAATTCACTTTATCGTAGGAAAGCCTGAAAAAGCATTTGAGACATTAAAAAAAGCCATACCAGAATTAACTAAAATTTACTTTAATCGTGATGAACGAGGATATGGGAAAAAAAGAGACGAAGCGATGCTGACCTTTTTTTCGGACTATAAAATTCAAGTGAATCATTTTCAAGATAGCCATTTGCACGGTGTTTCAGAGATCAAAAAAGACAATGGGGAAGCATTTAAAGTATTTACACCGTATTACAATCGCTGGAAAAAGCTTAAAAAACCTCTTTTTCAAAAAGAAGAATTTGCTGATTTTGGTGTAAAGGGAGCTGATTTTAGACAGTTATTTAAAGAGGAACAAAAGTATGTGTCTGAATTGTTAGCAGAAATACCCATAGAATTAAAAGGTGAAGTTGGCTTGCAGCGTGCTAGAGGATATTTAAGTCGTTTTATTGATAAAAAAGTATCGTCTTATGAAGTAGATCGTGATTATCCAGCTATTAAAGGTACGAGTCGGATATCTCGTTTCCTAAGAACAGGAGAGATGTCCATTCGAGAGGTATATCATCGTTTAAGTGAAAGTGATGAGGACGAAAATAGCAGAGATACTTATCTTAAGGAACTTTGTTGGCGTGATTTTTATAATATGATTTATGCTGAAAATCCAGAGCAACAAACGCTGGAAATTAAAGAACAGTATCGCGGTCTTCATTGGAATCAAAATCAAGGGATGTTAATTGCTTGGAAAGAAGGCAAGACTGGCTTTCCAATCGTAGATGCTGGCATGCGTCAATTAAATCAAACCGGTTGGATGCACAATCGATTACGAATGATTGTCGCCTCCTTTTTAACAAAAGATTTATTAACCGATTGGCGTTTGGGAGAAGCCTATTTTAGTCAGCAATTAGTCGATTATGATTCAGCTAGCAATATTGGGGGTTGGCAGTGGGCAGCGTCAACTGGAACGGATGCTGTTCCTTATTTTAGAATTTTTAATCCCACACTACAAGGAAAAAAATTTGATTCTGATGGAACCTTTATTCGTTTTTATGTACCAGAATTAGCGAATGTGCCAATCGCCTATTTACATGAACCTCAAAAAATGCCCCTTGATATTCAAAAGCAAGTAGGGTGCATCATTGGAACTGATTACCCTGAACCTATTGTGGATCATCAAAAAATGCGAAGTGAAATTTTAAGTTTATTTAAAGGACAGTAAAAAAAAGCTACGATTTAAAATCGTAGCTTTTTGGTTTATTCTGCTAAAGGAGACTTATCTAGAAAGGCTTGTAACATCCAGATTGTTTTTTCAATATCCGTTTTCATGCCAATAAGCATATCTTGAGTGGAACAGTCCTCTTCTTGGCCACTTATGTCAATGCCCTCTTGGAAGACCTCTTTTAAATAACGGTAATCTTCAACTAACTGTTGAATTAAGTTTTCCATTGGGATACCGAATTTCCCTTTTTTCTCTTCTAGTTTTGTCGTTTCTAAAAATTCACCAAATGTAGATAAAGGTTCACCGCCAATAGCAATTAAACGTTCTGCAATTTGATCTAACTGATCGTCTAAATCAGCCATTAATTCGTCCATTTTAGGGTGCATAGTAAAAAATGTTTTGCCACGCATGTACCAATGTGTTTGATGAACAATTAAAGTGAGTTGGCTAATGTCAGCTACCAATTGATTTAAAGTTGTTTGAGTTTTTGGATAAAGACTGTTCATTACTTATTCCTCCTCTTATTTGTTAAACTTCTTACAATTTAATGGTAGCGCTAATTGCATAAAAAGTAAAATAAAAGCTCCTTTGAATTTTTTTAATTAGGAAATGTTAAAAAATGAGGAATCAGTTGCTTTGTAATCGTGGGATTTAAGACTAATTGTAACGCAACTTTACCAAGGTCTTCTAATTGATGATTCATTGATGGAAAGTGAAGTGCTTTTCCAATAGGGAGATCTTCCTCACCGACTACGAGCAAATCCTCAGGTATATTTATTCCTTTTTTTACAGCAATAGAATAGATTCCTGCTGCAATTTCGTCACCATTTGCATAAATTGCAGTCGGTTGTTTTTTTTGATTCAAGAAAAGTTCGCCAACTCTAAGACCATCTTCATAGGTATCGCAATTTGTTAAATAATGGAAATCTGCAGGGGTTTGAAAAATGTCTTGGTAAGCTTGGACTAACTGTTGAGTGCTGTTGCTGATTGTCTTTTCTCGGACTGAGGTAAAGGCTACGTTTGAGTGTCCCAATTGTTTTAAGTAGGTGAATACCTCTTGATAAGAGGCTTTTCGGTCGCTATAAGCCGCCGATAATTCTGGATGCTCTGTCTCTTCACAGACAGTAATCGGTCCATAAGACGTGTATGATTTGATAGTTTCCCATGGATTGGCTCTTGAAGTAATAATTAGTCCGTCAATTCTTTTTTGTTTTAAAAGCTCCAAATGCTTTAGTTCTTTTTGTGGATCGTAATTGGTGGGAAGAAGCAAAATAATATAATTTAACTTGAAGGCTTCTGAAAGAATTCCTTTGATAATTTTATCAAAACAGGCGTGGTTTGTGTAAGGTGAGATAACACCAATTAATCGTGTTTTCCCAATGCTAAGGTTGACAGCATTTTGATTTGCAGTATAATCTAACTCTGCAATAATTTTTTGAATGTGGGCTCGTTTTTCTGCCTTTACATAAGGATGTTGATTTAAGACACGAGAAACCATACTAACAGAATAACCAGACAATCGTGCAATATCTCTAATAGAAGTCATGCAATCATTCCTTTCAGAAAAATAATCTTTTATTTAAGTATACCTGATTTAGATCACGTTGCTCCTTTTTATGGTTAAAATTATGGTATAATGAATCATTGTAAGAAGCTATCTTTCGTTACATAGTACTGAGAATACAGGATAGTGACGGGTGTTAAAATAGAAAGAAGGTTTAGTGGTGAAGAAAATCGATCAAGGAATCCAGTTTTTAACGAATAATATGCAATTGTTCCAGTGTCCAGTTTGTCATGCTGCATTTGTAGAAGTAAAAGGCACAAGTTTATGTTGTGAACAAAACCATCACTTTGATGTGTCAAAAAAAGGGACAGTTTTCTTTTTAGCACATCAAGCAAAAAATGAATACGATAAAGAAATGTTGAGCTCTCGGTTTAAAATTGCACAAGATGGTTTATTCAATCCGATTTTGGATGTTATTTTTGATTTAATGGGGCCAAATTATCAAGGGACGACCATTGATGTTGGTTGTGGGGAAGGTTCTCAATTGGACTATTTAACTGGAAAAGGGCTAAAAGGTGCGAAGATTGGATTTGATATTTCAAAGGATGCGATTCAATTAGCCAGTAGTCATTTTACAAGTGCTTTTTGGTGTGTAGCTGATTTAGCAAAATCGCCATTTGCTTCTAATCAATACGATACACTTCTAAATATTTTTTCTCCTTCAAACTATCAAGAATTTAAACGGATTTTAAAAGAGCATGGAACGGTTATCAAAGTAGTCCCTGAAAAAAATTATTTAATTGAACTTCGTCATTTATTTTATCAAGATCAAAAAGAAAAACAAACGTATCAAAATGATTTGGTGATTGAAAAATTCCAAGAGCACTTCCCAGAGATGGAACAACATCGTTGTACTTATGAATTTCCGTTGAATGAAGAACAGTTTCAAGCATTGATGAAAATGACGCCATTAGGCTGGGGCGCAAGTGAGGAAGCAACAAAGTCTGCGTTATTAAATCCCCTGAAAAAGATTACCGTAGATGTCTGTATTTTAGTTGGAAAAAAGCAAATAAGTTAAATGTGAATGAAATGTGAACTTTTTTTAACAAAAATGACTGAGAACCCAACTAATCTGACTTTTTTAGTTGCAACAGTTCCATGGCGGTGTTATATTATTCCTAAGTTGTTTAAATTCATTCGTTTTTATCAGAGATCCATCAGATTTTGATAAAAGTTAATGAATAAAAATGGGCTTCACTAACGTATCGTTTCGCAGTGCTGGACACCGAAGCGATACGTTTTTTTTGTTTTTAATTGAACCTACATAATGGAAGAAAAGATGATATAATAGTCAAGTGAATATGGACAAGGAGTTGATTTCAGTGAGTACTTTGCAGACCTCTTTAAAGGAAAAGATTATTCTTGAAAGCAAGCGGATTGGAATCGACAAAATTGGTTTTACTTCGGCTGCACCCTTTACAGAATTAGAAGAAAAATTGGAAAAGCAGCAAGAAAAAGGACACCACTCAGGTTTTGAACATTCAAATATTAAAGAACGGATTTATCCTGAATTGATTTTTGAAGAACCACGATCCATTATTTCAATTGCGCTAGCCTATCCAACAAAAATGGTGGAAGCTCCTGAAAAAGTGAAGGGTGAACGACGAGGGCAATTTGCAAGAGCCTCTTGGGGAACGGATTATCACGATATTTTAAGAGAAAAAATGGATCGTTTAATTGCTTATATTAAGGAAGAAGCAGAAGAGGTTTCTTTTAAACCGATGGTGGATACAGGCGAGTTAATTGATGTTGCAGTAGCTCAACGCGCAGGTCTTGGATTTATTGGGAAAAATGGTCTGTTAATTACAGAAGAATTTGGTTCTTATGTTTATTTAGGAGAAATCATCACCAATATTTCTTTTCCAGTTGATGAGCCGGTTCCCAATGGCTGTGGAGACTGTACACGTTGCATTGTAGGCTGTCCGACAACTGCTTTGCTTGGCGATGGCCGAATGAATGCGAAACGCTGTCTGTCTTATCAAACTCAGACAAAGGGCATGATGCCTTTGGAGTATCGTAAAAAAATGGGTCATGTTATCTATGGCTGCGATATTTGTCAGATGGTGTGTCCTTATAACAAGGGAAAAAACTTTCATTTTCACGAGGAAATGGAACCTGTTCCTGAAGACGTTGCGCCACTATTAAAGCCATTGCTAACGATTAGCAATCGTGAATTTAAAGAACGCTTTGGTGTAATGGCAGGTTCTTGGCGTGGGAAAAAACCAATCCAACGAAATGCAATCATTGCCCTAGCAAATTACCGAGATAAATCGGCGGTTCCAGACCTGTTAAAATGCGTTGCTGAAGATCCTCGCCCTGTGATTCGAGGGACTGCTGCATGGGCAATTGGCGAAATAGGAATTCAAACAGAAGAATTGATTGAATTTTTAGAAGAAGCTTTTACAAAAGAAACTGACGAAGAAGCTAAAGCAGAGTTAACTGCAGCGATTGAAAAATTAACAACCAATTAACGGTTTCATTTAGGAGGATTTTATTATGCCAAACCATATAGTATTATATGAACCACAAATTCCAGCCAATACTGGAAATATTGCAAGAACATGTGCAGCAACCAATACAACCTTGCACTTAATTGAGCCATTAGGTTTTTCGACAGATGATAAGCACTTGAAACGTGCGGGTTTAGATTATTGGAATGATGTTGCGATTAAGTATCATAAAAATTTAGCTGCTTTTTTAGAAGTAGCCAATAAAGGCAAATTGCATTTAATTACTAAATTTGGTCATGAAGTATATAGCGACGTTGATCTTAAAGATACAAAGGAAGATCATTATTTTATCTTTGGAAAAGAAACAACTGGTTTACCAGAAGAATTTATGCGTGAGCATGAAGAAGATTGTTTGCGTATTCCGATGAATGACGAACATGTTCGTTCTCTGAATCTATCAAATACAGCGGCTATTTTAATATATGAAGCGCTACGCCAACAAGAGTTTCAAAATATGGAATTAACCCATCATTATGGAGAGATAGATAAATTGGATTAATGAAAAGGTTATTGCAGAGTTAGTTATGCAATAACCTTTTTTATTACAAAATTGTAAGTTAAACAGCCTATTTGTAAGGTCAGTCCCACGACAACTCAATGCAACTTCTTTATAGTAGAAAAGAGATAAAAGGAGAGGTGAGGATGCACATGGAGAAAGTAACAAAAGGAATCACAAGTTTTCAGCTTAAATTACTAGGAATTGTATTAATGGTTTTTGATCATTTAGGACAGTTTTTTGGATTTTTAGGAGCGCCTGTTTGGTTTCATTGGTTGGGGCGATTAGTAGCACCTATTTTTTTATTTACTAGTTCAGAAGGATTTATCTATACCAGTAATCGAAAAAAGTACTTATTACGGCTATTATATGGTTTTTGGTTGATGGGAATTGGAAATATAATTGCGAATAAATTTTTTATGAATGAAAATGAAGTCTTGATAAACAATATATTTGGAACTTTATTTTTAGGCGTTCTTTATATGTGGTTTATTGATGGGATTCGAAAAAACTGGAAGTTGAAACAACCACTTAAAGTAGTGGGTGGTTTTATTTTATGTATCGTTCCAATTGTACTGAGTTTTGCCGTTTTGCTATTAATGGATGGAATGGATTCAAAGGCTAGTTTAATAATTTTTCGAATGTTCACTTTCCTTGTTCCGTTACCGATTCTATCTGAAGGTGGCCCTTTGTTTATTTTACTAGCTGTTTTATTTTATTTATTTCATGGGAAAAAAAGTGGACAACTTATTTCTTTAGCAGTGATAGCAGTCATTAGCTTTATTTCAGGAACGGGGAATCCTTTTACCGAAAATTATCAATGGATGATGTGTTTAGCTGCTGTTCCGATCATTCTATACAATGGTGAAAAGGGAAGAGGAATGAGAAACTTTTTCTATTATTTTTATCCAGCACACATCTATCTCTTCTGCCTAATCGCTTATTTTATTCAGCATTAAAAAAACACGATGCCTCTTTTATTTAAAAGAGGCATCGTGTTTTTTGTTTTTAATGTCCTCCTAAAAAGAACAGTTGAATGAAGAATAAAACAGCAAAGGCATAAACTAAAGGATGAACAGATTTAGCTTCCCCTTTAATTGCTTTCGTAATAGGATACGTGATAAATCCTAAAGCCAACCCAGTTGCAATACTGTTTGTTAACGGCATTGTTAAGATGACAATAAATGCAGGAAAGGCTTCAGATAAATCTTCCCAGTCAATTTCAGCAGCACTCGCCATCATCATAGATCCAACGATTACTAATGCTGGAGAAGTGATTGCAGAGACACTTGAAATGGCACTGACTATTGGGAAAAAGAAACTTGAAATAGCAAACATAACGGCAACCGTCAAAGCAGTTAAACCAGTCCGTCCACCTGCGGCAACTCCAGTACCTGATTCAATATAAGCACTTGTTGGGCTTGTTCCAAAAATAGAACCAACGGTTGTACCAATTGCATCCGCAAGTAAGGCTTGTTTCGCATTTTCTAAATTGCCGTCTTTCATTAAACCCGCTTTTTTTGTAACACCAATCATCGTACCGGTTGTATCAAAAATGGTAATCAATAAGAAAGATAACACTGCTCCATATAACCCATTTGCAATGACATTTTTAAATGGTGTGATAGGATCTGTAATCATTAACTCATGACCAAAATTTGGTAAAGCCATAAATCCGTCAAAATGAATTTGACCAGTGAAGAAACTGATAATTGCAATCACAATCATACTGATAAATAAAGAACCTTTTACATTTAAAATCATTAAAACTACACTTAGTAAAATACCAATTAACGTTAAGATAACTCCGATACTTTGTAGATCACCTAGTTTAACCAGATTACTTTTATCTCCAACAATTACGCCAGATAAACGTAAACCTACAAAAGCAATAAACAACCCAATACCAGCTGTAATTGCTGATTTTAACGTTTCTGGAATAGCGACAATCAATTTTTCTCTTAAAGAAGTAAAAGATAATAGTAAGAAAATAATACCAGCCAAGAAGACTGATGAAAAAGCAACACGGTAATCAACACCACTAGCAACAACTGTTACAAAGTATGCGTTCATTCCTAATCCTGGTGCAATTGCGATGGGATAATTTGCACAAAGCGCCATCCACCCTGTACCCACGATAGCAGAAAGAATTGTTGCCATAAAGACTTGATTAAATGGGACACCTGCCGAACTTAAAATAACTGGATTCACCACAATGATATAGGCCATTGTTAGAAAAGTTGTTAACCCAGCGATGATTTCTGTTTGAATGGTAGTACCGTGTTCTTCCAAACGAAAGAATTTAGACATGAAGAAAATCCTCCTAAAAACGAATATTTAATAATTACATGTTTAATGATATTCGCTTTGAAGTCTAAATGCAAGACTATTTAATGGTTTTCTTAAAAAAAATGCTTTTTTTACGAATGAAACCCTTACATTACGAACGTTAAGATTTTAGTGAAGGTTTTTCGATAAAAGAACTAGAAATTTAGTTGGAATTTTGACGTTTAGTTTAAAGAGAAGAAACGATACTGACAGATTTTAGTTAAAGAAAAGCTGAAACCACTTGGTTTTTAATGTGATTTTAATAAAATGCAAAAAAAATAAAAAAAAGTTCGCTAATAAAAAATGTATAAAATTAAAAATATACAGTATAAAGTAATCGTTTTCAAATTGGTATACGGTATAAAGAATAAATATAGATTTGCCTGATAAAATGAGAAATCCTTCTCATTTAGTATGCCAAAACCATCAAATATGCTAGAAAATAAAGGGGTATATTAAGGGTGTAGCAAGGATAAATTATTAGGAGGTAATGGAAATGACTCACCCCATTCATGTGTTTTCTGAAATTGGTAAATTGAAGACAGTTATGCTTCACAGACCGGGAAAAGAATTAGAAAATTTAGTACCTGATTATTTAGAAAGACTATTGTTCGATGATATTCCTTATCTAGAGCAAGCACAAATCGAACATGATAATTTTGCACAAGTCTTAAGAGACAATGATGTTGAAGTCGTTTACTTGGAAGACTTAGCAGCAGAATCTTTAACTAGTCAAGAGTTACGGGAACAATTTGTTGATGAATATTTAAATGAAGCTTCCATTAAAGGATCAAGAAGAAAAGAACAATTACGTCAACTATTATTATCTATTAAAGACAACAAAGAATTAATTGAAAAAACAATGGCAGGTGTTCAAAAAGCAGAACTTCCTGAATTAGGCGCTAAAAACTTATCAGACATGGTAGATTCCGATTACCCATTTGCAATCGATCCAATGCCAAATCTTTACTTTACAAGGGATCCATTTGCAACTATGGGAAATGGTGTTTCATTAAATCATATGTATTCAGTAACTAGAAATCGTGAAACACTTTATGGAAAATACATTTTTATGTATCATCCAAGATTTAAAGATGCAGATGTACCAATGACGTATGACCGCAGTGAAACAACTCGTATTGAAGGCGGAGACGAATTAGTTCTTTCAAAAGATGTGATGGCTGTTGGAATATCTCAAAGAACCGACGCTGCTTCAATTGAAAAATTAGCAAAAAATATCTTTGCTAAAAAATTAGGTTTTAAAAAAGTCTTAGCCTTTTCAATTGCCAATAATCGTAAATTTATGCATTTGGATACCGTTTTTACAATGGTGGATTACGATAAGTTTTCTATTCATCCAGAAATTGAAGGAGACTTAACCGTCTACTCTATTACTGAAGGCGAAGATGGAAAATTAACAATCACTGCTGAAAATGGTGCTTTAGAAGAAATTTTAGCAAACAATTTGAATGTAGAAAAAGTAACCTTGATTCGTTGTGGTGGTGGCAACATTACTGCAGCCGCTCGTGAACAATGGAATGATGGCTCTAATACGTTAGCAATTGCTCCAGGTGAAGTAGTCGTTTACGATCGTAATACTGTAACGAACAAAAAACTAGAAGAAGCAGGAATTAAACTACACGTTATTCCAGGAAGCGAGTTAGTTCGTGGTCGTGGGGGTCCTCGTTGTATGAGTATGCCTTTAGTTCGTGAAGATTTACCAAAATAATTAATATCTATTTATTAGGAGGAAAATAAAATGACAGAACAAGTATTTCAAGGACGTAGTTTATTAGCAGAAAAAGATTTTACCCGTGCAGAATTAGAATATTTAGTTGATTTTTCCGCACATTTAAAAGATTTGAAAAAACGTGGCATTCCTCATCATTATTTAGAAGGAAAAAACATTGCGTTGCTATTTGAAAAAACCTCTACTCGTACGCGTTCAGCATTTACAACAGCTTCGATTGATTTAGGAGCACATCCAGAATATTTAGGTAAAAATGATATTCAGTTAGGTAAAAAAGAATCTGTTGAAGATACCGCAAAAGTATTAGGCAGCATGTTTGATGGAATTGAATTCCGTGGCTTTAGTCAAAAAGTTGTCGAAGGCTTAGCAGAGTTTTCAGGTGTTCCTGTTTGGAATGGTCTAACAGACGAATGGCATCCAACACAAATGATTGCCGATTTCTTAACAGTAAAAGAAAATTTAGGCCGTCTTGAAGGCGTGAATTTAGTTTATGTAGGTGATGGACGTAACAATATGGCGAATAGCTTATTAGTAACAGGGGCAATTCTTGGAGTAAATGTTCGTATTTGTACACCTAAATCACTTTTTACAGACCCAAAAATCGTTGATATGGCAGAAGGCTTTGCTAAAGAGTCTGGTGCAAAATTAGTGATTTCAGATGATGTTGCTGAAACAGTTAAAGGTGCAGATGTCTTGTACACAGATGTTTGGGTTTCAATGGGGGAAGAAGATAAATTCGCAGAACGTATTGAATTATTAACTCCTTACCAAATCAATATGGATATGGTGAAGAAAACAGGTAATGAAGACTTAATTATTTTACATTGTTTACCAGCTTTCCATGATGCAGAAACAGAATACGGTCAAGATGTTAAAGAAAAATTTGGCATTACAGCCATGGAAATAACAGATGAAGTATTCCGTAGCAAATATGGTCGTCAATTTGAACAAGCTGAAAACCGTATGCATTCAATCAAAGCAATAATGGCAGCAACTCTTGGAAATTTATTTATCCCTCGAGTTTAATCATCAGTATTTTAAACTACTGAAGAAAAAAGCATGAGGATGTTTTGTAGTCCTCATGCTTTTCTTCTTTTCAAGTATAAATAAAGTAGCGTAGTGGATTTATATAAGGAGGAAAATATGATGGAAGAGCAACAAATACAAGAAAAAAAATTAGGTCTTATTCCCTTAGTCGCTCTCGTTGTCGGCTCAATCGTTGGTGGTGGCGTCTTTAATTTAATGACGGACATGGCAAAAGAAGCATCGTTAGGTGGCATTATTATTGGGTGGTTAGTTGCTGGATTTGGGATGGCAATGTTAGCTTTTTCTTTCCAAAACTTAACTGCCAAACGTCCTGACTTAGACGCGGGAATTTATAGTTATGCTCGTGAAGGTTTTGGTAAGTATATGGGATTTAACGCTGCGTGGGGCTATTGGCTAGCAGCTTGGCTGGGAAACGTAGCGTATGGAACGCTTTTATTTAGTGCAGTCGGTTATTTCTTTTCTATTTTTGGCGATGGTCAAAATTTAGCATCTGTAATCGGTGCATCCGTAATGTTGTGGTTGGTTCATGCGTTAATTTTAAAAGGGGTCGAAACAGCTTCAATTATTAATACCGTTGTAACAATTGCTAAAATGATTCCACTTGCAATCTTCTTTGTTACAATGATTATTGCGTTTAAATTAGACGTTTTCACAACAGATTTCTGGGGAACAGTCTCAGGTCATTTTGAATTAGGCAACGTGATGGGACAAGTTCGAGGAACAATGCTTGTGACGGTTTGGGTATTTACAGGGATTGAAGGTGCAGTCGTTTTCTCTGGGCGTGCAAAAAAGAAATCAGACATTGGGAAAGCGACAATTCTAGGCTTAATTACAGTTATCGCAATCTATTTATTAACAACCGTTTTATCTTTAGCCGTTATGACACGTCCAGAATTAGCTGAGTTAAAACAACCAGCAATGGCTTATCTATTAGAAAGTGTGGTAGGTAAATGGGGTGCTGTGTTAATTAATGTAGGGGTTATTGTATCTGTTCTAGGAGCATGGCTTGCATGGACCATGTTTGCAGCAGAATTGCCATTCCAAGCAGCAAAACAAGGCAGTTTCCCTAAATTATTTGCAAAAGAAAATAAAAATGGTGCACCAATTAATTCCTTAATTTTTACAAACGTACTCATCCAAATTTTCTTATTTACCTTTTTAATTAGTTCAGCAGCGTATAAATTTGCTTTTTCATTAGCATCCTCTGCAATCTTGATTCCTTATGTATTTACTGGATTTTATCAATTGAAATATTCTCTTCAAGAAAAAATGGGAACTCCAAGACGGACACAAAATATTGCGATAGGTGTTCTAGCAAGTATTTATGGCGTTTGGTTAGTATATGCAGGTGGAATTGACTTCTTCTTGCTTACCATGCTTCTATTTGCTCCAGGGATCTTTATCTACGCATGGGTCCAAAAAGAAAACAAAGAAAAAATCTTTACAAAAGGAGAATGGATTTGTGCAGGCGTGATTGTCTTCCTTTTCCTATTCTGTATTTACCAAATTGCAACAGGTGCCATCGATGTAACGAACTTATAAAACTTATACTGAGAGGATGAATTAGAATGACAAAACGTAAAGTTGTAGTAGCTCTTGGAGGAAATGCGATTCTTTCTACAGATGCTAGTGCTAAAGCGCAACAAGAAGCCTTACACCAAACAGCAGAATATTTAGTGCAGTTTATTGAAAAAGGAGACGATTTAATTGTCTCTCATGGAAATGGTCCTCAAGTGGGGAATCTCTTATTGCAACAAGCTGCTGCAAATAGTGAAAAAAATCCAGCAATGCCTTTAGATACCTGTGTGGCTATGACAGAAGGAAGTATTGGTTATTGGATGCAAAACGCGTTAAATAGTGCATTACTAAAACGCCATATTGATAAAGATGTCGTGGCCTTAGTAACTCAAGTCATTGTTGATGAAAAAGATCCTGCCTTTGCAAACCCAACAAAACCGATTGGTCCATTTTTAACAGAAGAAGAAGCAAAAGTTGAAATGCAAGCAAGCGGTGCAACTTTTAAAGAAGATGCAGGACGAGGCTGGCGTAAAGTTGTCGCTTCACCAAAACCAATCAGCATTAAAGAATATCGTGTGGTCAATCATCTTGTCGAAAGTGGAGTTTTAACAATTTCAGTAGGTGGAGGAGGGATTCCAGTTATTGAAAAAGAGGCTGAACTTGTTGGAGTAGAAGCGGTTATTGATAAAGATTTTGCTTCTCAAAAACTAGCTGAACTGGTTAAAGCAGATTTGTTAATTATATTAACAGGTGTTGACAATGTTTATGTGAACTACAATCAACCGGATCAAAAGAAATTAGAAGAAGTAACGGTGACAGAATTAAAAGAGTACATTGCAGACAATCAATTTGCACCAGGTAGCATGTTGCCAAAAGTAGAAGCAGCCATCAGCTTTGTTGAAAATTATCCTCAAGGAAAGGCGATTATTACTTCTTTAGAAAATATTGGGGCTGTTTTAGAAGGAGACGCGGGAACGGTAGTTGTTGCAAAATAGTGAAAGTTAAATGAGAGAAAAAGGGTATCATTTCTCTTTTATACATTCATTATGTATAATGTGCTTGTAAGGGTGGTTCACTTCTTTAAATCTTATTAAATCAAAGAATTTCTGTCGAATTTTCCTTTATTGCTACAGAGGAGGATTCGACAGATTAATGTGTTTATACATTTTTAGGGAAGATGCGTGAACCGGTTTGGTTTCTCCCATTTTTCTTAAATACCTTCTTAAGAGTCAGTGAAAAGTTCAAAAAATTTTTTACCTTTGGGAGTTGAGAATCGTGGAGAAAATCGAGAATTATATTAATCAAGTTCATGAACTTCGTAACACAGAAGTATTCGCTGGTTTTTCTGATTTAGAATTTGAAGAATTACAAAGCAATCTCTATATGCGGCATTATAAAAAAGGACAAATTTTGTTTGATGAGGGCGACCAAAGAGAGCGGATCTATTTTCTAAAAAAAGGCTTGGTTCGTTTAGAAAGATATGACGCAAGTGCGACATTCAGCTATTTTGACTATGTTAAAACGGAGCGCTTATTTCCTTATGGAGGAATGTTTACCGATAAAGAGTATCATTATTCTGCATATGCTGTTACCGATATCGACTTGTATTACATTCCGATGCAATTATTTGAAAAAGTTGTTTTACAAAACAAAGAGCAAATGATTTATATTTGTACAAGATTGTCTAAATTATTATTAAATCACGAAGTTCGCCTGCAAAACTGTGTGACATCTAGTGCGACGGACCGTGTGATTCAAACAATCGGGATTTTAATGGATAAACTTGGAGAGCCAATTACGCCAGAATTGATTGAGATTCCTTATCCGATTACGTTAAAAGAATTGGCCAGTTTAAGCGGTACGACGAGAGAGACTGTGGGTCATACTATGAAGAAGTTAAAAGAAGAACAAAAAATCGAGTATCATCATAAAATTTTTGTTTTTCTAGACAGCGATTACTTTAAAGATCATTTATAAGAAAAAATCAATGAATTGATTTTTTCTTATTTTTTTGGTTTAAATTCCAATTTGTAGGAAAAAAAGTCAGATTAGTTCTAAAAAAAAATGATTGCGTTGCATGTTGCAAAAAAATCTTTTTATTCTTTTAAAATATAATATATAGTTATGTTATCAAAAGAAGAGAGGATGATATAAATGAAAAAAAATCTATTATTAAGTGTACTTTTTATGGCTATTTTAAGCGTTGGAGGATTACTCATTAACAATCAAGCAACAAAAGCAGCGCCACTTGTGGAAGACTTCACCTTTGAGGCATCTGCTCCAAATTTAGCGAAGTATCATTTAGTTGATATGTGGTCAAGTAAAGTTGAATTTAAAGGCAATCGCTTAACGGTTACAGATGGAAGAGTTGGCAATACAGTAGAGTTACCCGTCAATCATAAATACAAAGTTACTTTGAAAAAAGCACAAGGGAAGTTAACTATTTTTGGAGGGATCTTGGATGTGAAAAGTTTTGATTTAGCAAACCAAGAAACGGTTGACTATAGTTTCGTCTTACAAAAAGGATCAATTGAAGGACCAAAAACAGCTAAAATTAGCTTTGGCTCATACGGAACGTCATCATTTAGCGGCTATACAATCGAACAATTGAATTAATAAGAAAAAACTGGCAGATTCGTGTTTATCGAATCTGCCAGTTTTTTTATTACATTTCGTCAGGTGCTTCTACGCCAAGCAAACGTAAATCTTCTTTTAAAATAGTTGCAACTGCTTGAACTAAAGCTAAACGTGCTGGTTTTTCAGCATCATCAGCAAGAACTTTGCTATTTGCATAATATTTGTTGAAGGCTTGTGCCAAGTGAATCGCGTGTTTAGCAATTACAGATGGTTCAAATTTTTCATAGGCTCTTGAAATGGTGTCTGGATATTCTTGTAATAATTTTACAACTTCCCAGCTGTAGCTATCTGATAAAGCAAGTGGGGCAGTTAAGTCTATGTCAACATTAGCTTTGCGTAAAATACTCATTGCACGAGCTCTAGTGTATTGAACGTAAGGTCCTGTTTCTCCCTCGAAACGTACAACTTCTTCAATCGTAAAGTCAAAGTTGTTTAAACGATCATTTTTAAGATCATGGAAGACAACCGCGCCAATCCCAACTTGATCAGCTACTTTTTCTTTGTCTTTTAAATCGGGGTTTTTAGCAGAAATTTGTTCGTTAGCAGAAGCAACAGCTTCGTTTAATACTTCTTCTAATAGAACAATTTTCCCTTTACGAGTAGATAATTTTTTACCACCTTGCGTGATTAAACCAAACGGAATGTGGTGCATATCTTCTGCCCAATCAAAGCCAGCTTCTTTTAAAACAGCTTTTAATTGTTTGAAATGATTGCTTTGTTCATTTCCTACTACATACAATGATTTGGCAAAGTTGTAATTGCGTTTACGATAAAGGGCAGCCGCAAGGTCACGAGTGATGTAAAGAGTTGCACCATCAGACTTGCGAATTAAGGCAGGATTTAAGTTGTATTTTTCTAAATCTACAATCGTTGCGCCACGATCAACGCTTAAAATATTTTTTTCTTCTAAAATAGAGACAACTTCTTCCATTTTATCGTTGTAGAAAGCTTCTCCGTTAAATGAATCGAATGTAATACCTAACATATCATAGATGTGATTGAATTCAGTTAGAGATTCTTCTCTAAACCAAGTCCACAATGCAACCGCTTCTTCATCATTGTCCTCTAGTTTTTTAAACCAAGCACGAGCTTCGTCATCTAATTCAGGTTGCGTTTCAGCAACTTCGTGGAATTTTACATATAAGCGCAATAATTCATTGATTGGTTCAGCTTTAACTTTTTCCTCAGAACCCCAGAGTTTGTAGGCAACAATTAATTTCCCAAATTGAGTCCCCCAGTCGCCAAGGTGATTAATTTTAATGGGTTTAAATCCAACTTTGCGTACAATTTCAGCGATGGAATTCCCAATAACTGTTGAACGCAAGTGACCCATTGAAATAGGTTTTGCAATATTAGGAGAAGACATATCGATTGGAATGCTTTCACCATGTCCAATTTGTTGGTCGCCGTAGTGAGCACCTTCTTCAAGGACTGTTTTTAAAATAGTGTCACTTACGATTTCTTTATTTAAAAAGAAATTTAAGTAAGGTCCAACAACCTCTACTTTAGCAATAATTGGATTGCTGATTTTTTCACCTAAGTCTGTTGCAATTTGTTGTGGTGCTTTACGAAAAACTTTGGCCAATGAAAAAGTTGGGAACGCAACGTCACCATGATCCACTGATTTTGGTTTTTCTAACAGGGTATAAATTTCTTCAGTTGTTAAAGTGTCGCCAATTTGATCTTGTAATGTTTCAGCGATTATTAATTTGTAATCCATGTTAAATTCCTCCTAATGTGTCTATTTATCAATCAATTTTGGAAAAAAGAGCATAAAAAAAACGCCCAATTTTGACTTGTGTCAAAAAAGAGACGAGGTATTATCCCGCGGTACCACTCTAATTGTTTATACCATAAAGGCACAAACCGCTTGTTTACTGATAACGGATAACAAATCCGAATAATTCTACTTTAATTTCAAATTATTTTTTCCAAAGTGCGCTTCCTTTTTTGCTTCGTTATTGGCTTTCACTGTCCCAACTCGCTAAAAACTCCCTAAAAAAGTACTCTCTTCTTCAACAAAAGTGATATGAACTTGCTATCAGTATAACAAATAACCCGTCGGAATTCTATCATTATCTTACTAAAATATGTTATTTTTGACTATTTAATGAAAAGTTAGTGGGAAATAAAAGCAGAATGAGCTTTGTTTTGGTATAATAAAAAAGGAGAGAAAATAAAGGAGGCGTTTATCATTATGAAAAAATCAAGCCGACAAATGATTATCAAACAAATTATTAACAACCATGCGATTTCAACACAAGAAGAATTGCTTCATTATTTAAAAGAAGAAGGTGTAGAAGCGACTCAAGCGACAATTTCAAGAGACATCAAAGAGATGAATTTAGTTAAAACCAACTCAGCAAATGGAAATGTTAAATACACAATTTTCCAACATAATAAAATGTCAGAAGAAGAAAAATTGGAGCAAACGATTGGAGAAGTGGTAATCAAATTAACAAGAGTTGAATTTATGACAATCGTTATGACCATCCCTGGAAATGCCCATGTGATTGCAGCATTATTAGATGCCATTGATTTTCCTGAGATGGTAGGAACCGTTGGCGGGAACGACACCGTTTTGATTATTTCAAAAGATCAAGAAGATGCTACGAAGTTATACAATTATTTCAGCAAATGGACTTCGTTTTAAGAAAAGTTGTTAAAAAAGCTCAAATGCTAAGGAGGACATCTATCTATGAATGAATCAACAATTCCTGTATTAACCGAATTACAAAATGGTTCTGACGTAAGAGGGGGCGCTTTGGAGACCCCTAACCAAGTTGTTACATTAACGAATGATCGAATTGAGCGAATAGCCTATGGGTTTGCTTTTTGGCTAAAGGAAGTTAAAAAGTTAGCCGTGGATGACCCACATTATCCGCTACGA
Organism: Carnobacterium divergens; assembly: GCF_900258435.1. Classification (NCBI taxonomy): domain Bacteria; kingdom Bacillati; phylum Bacillota; class Bacilli; order Lactobacillales; family Carnobacteriaceae; genus Carnobacterium; species Carnobacterium divergens. The sequence goes on from NZ_LT992558.1 coordinate 1,239,191, forward strand.
ATTGCAGTGGGACACGACAGTCGCTTGTCTAGCGAACGAATTAAAAGCGCTTTAATTGAAGGGCTAGTTAATGCTAATTTTGAAGTTATTGATGTTGGACTGGCAACGACACCCGCCATGTTTATGGCAACTCAATATATTGAATATGATTGTGATGCAGCGATTATGATTACCGCAAGTCATTTGCCCTTTCAGTACAATGGATTGAAGTTTTTTACAAAGGATGGAGGAGCAGAGCACGAAGACATTCAGTTTATGTTAGAACACGCGGATTGGAGCTATGTCTATTGGGGAAATATGTCAGGCTCAGTAGTACCTCGTTATTTGTTAAAAGATTATGCAGCAGATTTAGTTGATAAAATTCGTCAAGGGATTAACGATCCAGAGCATTACAACGAACCTTTAAAAGGAAGACATATTGTTGTAGATGCAGGAAATGGCGCAGGTGGATTTTTTGCAACCGCTGTTTTAGAGCCGTTAGGGGCCACAACTTCTGGCAGCCAATATTTAGAACCAGATGGTCATTTTCCTAATCATGTGCCTAATCCAGATAACAAAGAAGCGATGAAGAGTATTCAAACCGCTGTTTTAACGAACCGTGCAGATTTAGGCATTATTTTTGATACAGATGTCGATCGTTCTGCAATCGTTTCCAGTGATGGCGAGCCAATCAATCGAAACAACTTAATTGGACTGATTTCAGCAATCTTAATTGAAGAAAACCCGGGAACGACGATTGTAACAAATTCAGCAACTTCAGAACATTTAAAAACGTTTATTGAAGCCTTAGGTGGCAGACAAAATCGTTATATCACAGGTTACCGTAATGTAATCAATAAAGGCATAGCCTTGAATAAAGAAGGCATTCCAACAAGTCTTGCGATTGAAACAAGTGGACATGCCGCCCTAAAAGAAAATTATTTTTTAGATGATGGGGCCTTTTTGATTGCGAAGTTATTAATAGCAGATGCAAAATTAAAAAAAGTTGGAAAAACGCTAAGTGATTTAATCAGCAATTTAAAACAACCTGTCGAGACTGAGGAAGTTCGCTTTAAAATTGAAGGCGAAGATGTTGCTTTAATTGGTGCGAATGTTCTGGAGGATTTTCGTGATTTTATTCGAGAAACGCCAGACTTAACAATAGAACCGCAAAATTTTGAAGGCGTCCGAGTGAACACGACTGGCGTTTTTGGCAAAGGTTGGTTTATTTTACGTCTCAGTTTGCATGAACCGCTACTTGTTTTGACAATGGAAAATGATGAACTGGGAGCTATTGCGAGATTAAGAGAAGTCTTAAAAACTTTTTTCAACGGTCAATCTGATTTAGATGCTTCTTTTTTGTAAGTTTCAACCTTTTACGTTAAACTAAGAGAATAAGGTAGTCGACGTGCTATCTAATGAACCCAAAGGAGTGAAGAATTTAATGGAAAAAGCATTAACTCAAAGTGTGACACTTGCAAATGGTGTTAAGATTCCTCAGCTAGGCTTAGGAGTATTTCTTGTAAAAGAAGAAAATGAATTGATTCAAGCCGTGATGACGGCTGTTTTAGATGGTTATCGTCATGTAGATACAGCAATGATATATGGAAATGAACAATATGTTGGGGAGGCCTTAAAAGGCTTAGAAATTCCAAGAGAAGAAATTTTCATTACATCAAAAGTTTGGAATTACGACCATGGATATGAAGAAACAAAAGCAGCTTTTCAAGCGAGTATTGACCGATTAGGTGTAGATTATCTTGATTTATATTTAATTCATTGGGCGTCTCCTCATTACATTGAAACTTGGAAAGCAATGGAAGAGCTGTACAATGAAGGAAAAATTAAAGCAATCGGGGTTTCTAATTTCCAAATTCACCATCTTGAAGATTTGATGGCTCATTCAACGATCACGCCAATGATTAATCAAATTGAAACACACCCTGAGTTTCCGCAAAATGAACTACATGACTTTATGAAACAACACGGGATCGTCCATGAAGCATGGGGCCCGCTAGGTCAAGGGAAAAATGATTTATTAAACAATCCAGTCCTAGTAAAATTAGGAGAAAAATACAATAAAACAGCGGCACAAATTATTTTACGCTGGCACCTTGAACGCGGTGTTGTGGTGATTCCAAAATCAGTGACGCCACATCGTATTCGTGAAAATGCAGCTATTTTTGATTTCTCATTAACAAAAGAAGATATGGCAGAAATTGCTACATTAAATACCGGCACTCGTTATGCTAAAGATCCTGATGACGAAGCGTTCTTACTAGAATCATCTATTAGACCAAATTAAAAAGAGAGTTTCTTGAACGCTTTTGTTCAAGAAACTCTCTTTTATTTACGCTTCAGTAGATTCTTCTTCAACTTCGGTTAAAGGTTCTTCCAATTCTTTATGGCTAATTTCAATCGTTTCAATCGTACTTTTAGCAGATTTGATGACGGTAAATACATAGTCTCCACTGACTAAAGAGTCGCCTTCTTGAATGTCATATTTTTCATTCATCATCCAACCACCAATCGTATCCACATTATCTTCTTCAATTGAAAGCCCGAATAATTCGTTGATCTCATCAATTAACATTCTCGCACTCACAATGTAGTGATGATCGTCAATTTTTCTAATTTCAGCTTCTTCTGAAGTTTCATAATCGTCATTGATATCGCCAACAATTTCTTCTACGATATCTTCAATCGAAATCATCCCACTTGTGCCGCCGTACTCATCCACTAGAATAGCGACTTGATTTCGTTCTTTCTGCATTTTAACTAAAATTTCTTTAATCGGAATCGTTTCAATAACAGAAATAACAGGACGAATATACTTATTAATATTAAATTTTTCAGAAATACCAGCTTCTACGTAATTGACATAGGCTGCGAAAATTTCTTTTGTATTAATGACGCCAATCACAGAATCCTTATCGCCATTTTCAATAACAGGATAGCGAGTGTAACGTTCTGTTCGAACTAACTCACTGATTTCTTTCAAGGACATTTCCGTTGAAACAGTAACCATTTCAGTTCTGGGAACCATAATTTCCCGACTCATTCGATTGTCAAAAGCAAATACATTTTCAACAAATTGATACTCATCGCGATTGATTTCACCACTTTTCAAGCTTTCACTCATGATAATTCGCAATTCTTCTTCAGAAACACTTTCATCTGATTCACTAACACTTTTTAAGCCAAATGAACGAGAAATTCCATTAGCTACGCCATTTAAAACAAAGACAATCGGGTACATTAAACGATACCAAACTTGTAATGGACGAGCAATTAATAAACCAATTTTTTCAGTTTTATTGATGGCAAAGTTTTTTGGAACGAGCTCTCCAACAATCACTTGAACAAAAGTTAAAAGTGAAAAAGAAACGATGATCGACAAAATACTCGAAACCGAGGAAGGCATATCGATAGTGCTAAAGAGAGTATCAAATAACTTTTTAAATGTAGGATCACCTAACCAACCTAAGGCAAGAGACGTGATCGTGACGCCTAATTGTGTTGCGGATAAATACGTGTCTAAATGTTTCGTCATTTTTTTTAATAAAATCGCATTTTTGTTGCCATTTTCAATTAAAAAATCCAGTCTTGTTGGACGAATCCGAACTAAGACAAATTCAGACATTACAAATAAAGCTGCAATGGCTAAAATAATAAAAAATATGATCATACCGGTACCTACTGACAAATGTGCGTTCACGTTTTGTAAAAAAACGTGAACTCCACCTCCTTGATGTTATAATAGTAATGAATGATTTCTTTTTAAGTAGTTAAGACAACCAAAAAGAGCAAATAAGCGCACCATTGGTGGTTTTAAAAGACTAAAAGAAGCAAATAGATGAAATGTAGTTAGTTTTTCTGTCCCAAGGGGCTCACCTCACGTTTCTAGTTTAAATTAGGAAAGAGCAAAATTTGCAAGAAACTTAAGAAACTCTTTAAGCTAATTTTACTCCGTTACGATAGAATTATAAAGTAAAATCTAAAAAATACCAATAGTTAGCTTAAAAAGACCTCTCCAACTTGAGATGTATTTATAATTGAAGAGATGTTTGGTAGAATAAGAAAGAGTTTAAAATCGAACAAGAATACTAAATTTAGAACATATAAAGGATGAACAAACATGAATGAACCGACTTTTTTTGAAAAGTTAAAACAAGGGCTAGCAGTTTTTTGGAAATGGCTAAAACCCTATTTAATTAAAATCCATCATACAAGAAAACGTATTTGGAAAAAGTACCATATTCATAAAATATTTTTGTTGGCATTATTAGTTGTAGTATTAGTAACGAGCATTTATTTGCTTTATTTAGCGAAGTCAGCAAATGTAGAATCCTTAAAAGCAGGTTTAGAGCAGACGACTAAAGTTTATGATGAAAAAGGGGAAGAAGCAGGCAGCCTCTATGCTCAAAAAGGCAGTTTCGTTACGTTAGATAAGATTGCGCCTGCCATTCAAGATGCTGTTATTTCAACAGAAGACAAACGATTTTATCAACATGGCGGATTTGATGTGCGAGGAATTGCCAGAGCAGCGGTTGGGTATGTAGTAAATCGAGGAAACGTTGTGGGTGGGGGAAGTACCTTGACGCAACAATTGGCAAAAAATGCTTTCTTATCTCAAAATCAAACATTGACCAGAAAAGCACAAGAACTTTTTCTAGCTGTTGAAATTGAAAAAAAATACAGCAAACAAGATATTTTAGAAATGTATTTAAATAATGCCTACTTTGGAAATGGTGTGTGGGGTGTGGAAGATGCTGCTCAAAAATATTACGGCAAACATGCTTCTGAAATCACAACAACTGAAGCAGCTTCAATTGCGGCTATTTTAAAATCACCAAGTTACTACAATCCAATTGATCATATGGATCATTCAATTGAACGTCGAAATTTGATTTTAGACCTAATGGCAGACAATCAAAAAATAACTAAAGAAGAAGCAACAGAAGCTAAAAATTTACCATTATTGTTGGAAGATACTTACAATCCCACTGATGGTTATCGCTATAAATATTATTTTGATGCAGTGATTGATGAAGCAGTGAACAAGTATGACCTAAAAGAAGAAGACATTATGAACAAAGGGTATAAAATATACACCGCTTTAAATCAAGACTATCAGCAAAAAATGGAGTTAACCTATCAAAATAACAACTTGTTCCAATATTCAGCAGATGGGACCCTTGTTCAAAGTGGTTCAGTTGCAATGAATCCTAAAAATGGTGGCGTTTATGCCTTAGTTGGAGGTCGAGGAGAACACGTCTTTAGAGGGTACAACCGGGCCACTCAAATTCGAGTACAGCCAGGTTCAATCATGAAACCATTAGCTGTATACACACCGGCTTTGGAATCAGGGTATAAAATAGATTCTATGTTAAAAGACGAGAAAGATTCTTATGGATCTGACCATTACACACCGCAAAATTACAACGATGTTTATTTAGGGGAGGTTCCAATGTATCAAGCTGTAGCCAACAGCATCAACGCACCCGCAGTCTGGTTACTAGATGAAATCGGCGTAGACAAAGGCTATAATAAGGTAGAAAAATTTGGGATTCCATTAACTGAAGATGACCGTTACCTAGGATTAGCGTTAGGAGGACTGACAAAAGGAGTCTCACCTCTTCAAATGGCCAGCGCTTATACAACCTTTGCAAATGAAGGCAAGCGCGCAGACGGCCATTTAATCACCAAAATCGTAGATGCAACAGGAGCGATAGTCGCTGACAATCAAGACCCTAAAATGACAACTGTGACAACCCCAGAAGTTGCTAAAGACATGACGAGTATGCTGATGGGTGTCTTTAACGATGGAACAGGTCAAAATGCTTTGCCAAATGGGTATACCATTGCCGGGAAAACAGGAAGCACTGAATTAACCTTTGGCGAAAAAAATGGCACAAAAGATCAATGGATTGTAGGATATACTCCTGATATCGTTCTTTCAACATGGATTGGATACGATAAAACAGATGAAGAGCATTACTTGCAAGGGCTAAGCGAAGAAGGCGTTGCGCCCCTCTTTAGATCAGAAATGGCGAACATTTTGCCACTGACGCCACTGACTAAGTTTAATACTGAAAGTGCTCAAAATATAGTAACCGAAGAAAACAAAGGTTCTGTTGATAAATGGAAAGATGAGTTTGATAAAGGAGCAAAATATTGGGGCGATAAATTTAAAGAAGGATCTTCTTACCTTAAAGAAAAGTCGGGAAATCTGTTTAATAAATTTAAAGAAAAGCTAAACTAAAAATTTCATGAAAAAACGTTTTAGAATAGATTAAATAGGTCAGAAATGTTATAGTTAATAGGAGAAAAAACAAACAATTTCATTTAGAGGAGTGTTCAATCAGTGAGCAATAACATTTACGATACAGCAAACCAACTTGAAAAAGATTTAAGAGAAACAGATGCATATGTAGCTTTAAAAGTGGCATATGATGCAGTCAAAGCAAATCCAGAAGCAAACGAAATGTTTCAAGAATTTCAAGGGATTCAAGTGAAATTACAACAAAAACAAATGTCTGGTGAAGAGATTCTAGAAGAAGAAATTAAAGAAGCTCAAGAAATGGCGATGAAAACTGGAGAAAACGATACAATCAAGAACTTAATGGAAGCAGAACAAAAATTAAGCTTATTGATTGACGATATTAACCGTATTATCATGTCTCCAATCCAAGAATTATACCAAGGTCAATAATCAATTGAAAAATTCACTATTGCGTCAGTGATAGTGAATTTTTTTTAAAAGAAAACCGAACACCTGTTTATTTTTCCAGTGCATTCTGTTAAAATAAAACAATCATTTAAGAAAGGGTGAATCAAGTGGTTCAATTTATACATGGTGCTGACTTGCATTTAGATAGCCCTTTTATCGGGTTAAAAACAGTGCCTGATTTTTTGTGGGAAAAAATTTACCAATCCACCTTTACTGCATTAACAAATTTAGTAAATCATGCCATTGAAAAACAAGTTGATTTTGTATTGCTGGCAGGAGATATTTATGATAGTGATGATCGAAGTGTCAAAGCACAAGCCTTTTTAAAAACAGAAATGGAGCGATTAAACCAAGCTGAGATCCCAGTTTTTATTTGTCATGGGAATCATGATTACATAGAAAATAGTGGGTTGCATTTAAAGATGCCAGAAAATGTTGAATTGTTTAGTGAAACAGTCGAAACGAAATGGTTGACGACAAAAAACGGAGAACGCATAGCAGTGAGTAGTTTCAGTTACAACAGTAGATGGATGACGAAACGCATGATTACAGAATATCCTAAAAAGCATGAGACGGCAGATTTTCATATTGGAATGTTACATGGTTTTTCAGAAGGATTGGAAACAAGTCACGGACACTATGCACCCTTTACAATCAACGAGTTAAAGAGCAAAGGGTACGATTATTGGGCATTAGGACATATTCATACAAGACAAGTATTAGCAACACAACCTCCAATCCTTTATGCTGGAAATACGCAAGGCAGAAGCAGTAAAGAAACTGGCATCAAAGGGTGTGAATTAGTCACCCTAACATTAGGGGAATCATCAATTGAAACACTAGAAACTCAAGATATCCAATGGGAAACGTTCGAAATATCATTAGCTAAACAGTCAACATTGGATGACGTGTATCGGAAAATTAAAGAGACAATTGAAATAAAAGAAGGCAGTCAAAAAAATTATTTATTAACCATTGAGTTGGTGGATACAAAAGACTTATTGCCAAACGTCTTAAAGAAGATAATCCAAGGAGAATTGCTAGAAGCCTTGCAACAAATTTCAGCTACAGAACCTTTTATTTGGGTAAATCAACTAAAAATACAAAAAAGAGCGACAGAAGATACCACTGAAAAAATGTTTATTATGGAAGAGTGGCTTCATGGGATTGAAGAATTGTCAAAAGAGAACCAATTTAATCAATCCACCAATAGCTTATTTGATTTTGCGTTAATTGAAGATTTATTGGAATCAAGAGATGAGGATTATCGTTCTAGAATTATGAAGCAAAGTTTAATGGAAATTAGTGCAGAATTAACGAATGAAAGCAGGGATAACCATGAAAATTAAAGAAATTACAATTTATGGTTATGGCAAATGGGTAGATCAACGATTTGATTCTCTAGCAGATTTACAGATTTTTTATGGGAAAAATGAAGCTGGAAAGTCAACGTTAATGGCCTTTATTCACAGTGTATTATTTGGTTTTCCTACCAAACAAAGTTCTGAATTGCGCTATGAACCCAGAAAAGGCAGTCGCTACGGTGGTCGTTTGCGGATTGTCACAAGACAATATGGCGAACTTGATATTGAACGAATTAAAGGCAAAGGAAACGGCAAACTTACGTTGACCAAAATAGACGGAACTAAACTGCCAGAAACGGTTTTAAATGAATTGGTAAGCGGCATCGATAAAGCAACCTATCAAGCGTTATTTTCCTTTAATTTGTTAGAATTACAAAAAATCAGTCAACTAAATCAAGAAAAATTAAATCGCTATTTTTTAAGTATAGGAACGATGGGAAATGAACGCTATTTAAAAATTGCTGACCGCTTTAAGCAAGAAGCCAGTAAGCTTTACAAGCAAACTGGAAGAGTCCCTGAGATCAATAAAAAAATAGTTGAAATTAGAAAAAAAGAAAAGCAGCTCAAAACAGTAAAGGCACAAAATAATCAGTACAACCAACTAGTCAATCAAAAACTAGAATTAGAACAAAGCATCAATCAACTAAGAACAAAACAGCAAACAATTGAAACCCATCTTGAAAAATTGAATGAATTAACGAATAACTGGCAATATTTTGTAGAAATGAAAGCTATTCAAAAACAAATTAGCGAAGCTCAGTTAAAGAAATTGCCCGAAGATGGACTTTATCAGTTGCAACATTTTAACCAAGAATTGCAGCAAATCAAAAATGAAACGATAAAAAAAGAAGAACAATTAAGTTCGTTAACAAAGGAATTAGCTCCTTCCAAAGAACTAGATTTTTATGAAACGCATAATAAAAATCTGACTAAACTGTTAGAAACGATTCCAACTATAGAAGCATATTTAGTAAAAGAGCAGCAAGCGAACCAGAAAAACGAACAACTTTTTCAGCAAATTCAACAAGAATATCGTTATTTAAACTTAGCAATAGACACTCCTATCCCACTTAAACTAAGTAACGAGCAATTAGAAAAACTAAGAGAATTACAAGTCCGACAAGATTTTTATACAAAAGAGCAACAATCATTATCCGAAAAGCATCAACAGTTAAACTTTGAAAACAATGCTTTAAATCAGCAACTAGATCAAGTGGAGCGACTACTCTGGGAAAATCAACAATTTCAACAGGTAGAAGAATTTTATTCAGTCAACAACGCTCAACGGCAACCGGCTCAGCCAACAACCCTCTCATTTACTACTATTTTCATGCAACTAGTGGGTTTTATCTCAATAGGACTTGGATTTATCTCTAGTCGCTTTTTTATCTTATTCGGCCTGGCATTGATTGCTGTCAGTGGGTATCGAGTTCTTTCGCTAAAAGAAAAAAAGAAAAAAAGCACACTAGATGCACCAGCTTACTCATATGAGGAATTTATTCGTCAACAAGAACTTCGAAAACAGTGGCGAGAACTACTTGCAAAATCAGATGAGGTAACGATTTCAGTAAATCAAGTCACTCAAAAACTTGAAGAAATGACGGTTGAAAAACAGGGAGTTCTTTTGGAAATCAATCAAGTACAATCCCAATGGCAGTTGCCAAAACAATATGCAATTACTGATTTTTTATCAGAATCTGATCCATTTGAATTGATTCGACAATTAAAAAATGAATTTACAGAAAATCAACGGATAATACAAGTAATCAATGATCAGTTTCAAGTGTGGTTAAAGAAAGCGGAATTTCTTAAATCCGTTGTTGTAGCAGATTGGAATCATGTATCAGCTGTTCTGATTGGAATTAAGCATCTAGTAAAAGCAATCGAAGGAGAACTTGAACATCAAAATAAGGTAAAAGCAACCATTGAAGAATTGAATCAAGAAAAATCAGATTGGTTGAAGAAGAAAAAAATCTACCAAAAAAAAAGAATAGATCTATTTCAACTTGTTTATGTACAAGATGAAGAGTCTTTTCGTAAAAAGTTTTTGTTAAACGATCAATTAAAAAGTAAAAAAGCCAGAGTCGCATTATTAGAAAATCAAATTGCAATCAACCAAGAATTGCTCGAAACGTTTAGAGATGAACAAGAATTACAAGATGCGATTCAAGAACAAAAACAAGAGCTATCCCAACAAAAAATAACGATTGAAGAAATGATTAATCAAAAAATTCAATGTGAAGTTGCACTGAAAAATTTAGAAGAAGGCGGACAGTATTCGGTATTGTTGCAAGAATTTGCCAATTTAAAATCAGACCTACAAGATTTAGTAGATAAATGGAGTAGTTACCAAATTGCAGCTGATTTAATTGAACGATCCTTAACCTACGCAAAAAAAGACCGTCTCCCTCAAACGCTTCAAGATGCAACAACGTATTTTAAATTGTTAACAAATGAAAACTACCATCGCATTCTTTTAAGCGAAAATCAAATTCAAGTCCAGCATCACGAAGGCCTTATTTTTGATGTCAGTGAATTAAGTCAAGGAACAGCCGAGCAACTTTATATTGCGTTGCGTTTTGCATTTATTAAAAATGCTGCTGATTTAATTCAAATGCCCATTTTGATTGATGATGGTTTTGTTAATTTTGATTTTGACCGTCAAGAACAGATGTTGAAGCTGATTCAAAAAATGAGTGAGAGCAATCAGGTTCTTTATTTCACATGTGATAAAAAAATTCAAGATGTATTCCCTAAAGAACAGGTGAAAGTGTTACAATAGAGGTAACGAACTAAAATGAGATAAGAGAGTGGGAGATGTATGGACAAAAAAATATACGATTACAATGTTGACGATGCCGTTGATCTTTTTTTATTGATTAAGGGAGCCGATATCCGTATCGCAAAAAACGGCAAAAAATTTATTGCTTTTACTTTCCAAGATAAAAGTGGACAGATTGATGGGAAATATTGGGATGCTTCCGAAGAGGACATTGCAGCCTTTACCGCTGGAAAGGTGATTAAAGTTTCTGGAAAACGAGAACTTTATCAAGGAAATCCACAATTGAAGCTCTTTAAACTTCGACTAGCAAGTGACAGCGAGCCTCACGCACCAGAACTTTATATGGAGCGGGCGCCAATAAAAAAAGAAGATATTGCCGAAGAAATAAATAGTACTTTATTTGAAATTACTAATGCAAATATGCAAAGGGTGGTACGTTATTTATTAAATCAATATCAAACGGAATTTTTCCAATTTCCAGCTGCCAAAAAACACCATCATGCTTACATGGGAGGTTTGTCTTTTCATACGGTATCAATGTTGCGTCTTGCCAAAGTAATTGCTGGGCAATATGAAGAAATAAATAAAGCTTTGTTGTATTCAGGAGTTATTTTACATGACCTTGGAAAAGTAATGGAATTATCTGGAGCCATCTCAACAGAGTACACCCTCGAAGGGAATTTGATTGGCCATATTGTAATCGTCGATGAAGAAATTACAAAGGCTTGTCTGGCTCTAAAAATTGATGATAAGAATGAAGATATTATTTTATTAAAGCATATGATTTTATCTCATCATGGACAGTTAGATTATGGTTCGCCTGTTCGACCTCGTTTACGAGAAGCTGAGATTTTACATCAAATTGATAACATGGATGCTTCTATTAACATGTTAAATTCGGCTTTGAATCGTACGGAACCAGGAACCTTTACAGAACGTATTTTTGGAATGGATAATCGGACGTTTTATAAACCAAAAGAATCAACTGAGTTAGGGGAATAAAAAAAGAAACGTGCATCGGCACGTTTCTTTTTTTTATTATTTAGTTGACTCTTTTTTGTCAGTTGACTCTTTTTTAGTAGTACTTTCTTTTTTGTCAGATGATTTTCCAGTATAACTGTCCATTACATCTTTTAAATCTTCATCTTTGATTTTCACATCTGCTTTTTTAACAAGTTTAGCAAGAACAGATTGAATGTATTCATTGTCTTTTAATTTTGCGTCAAGCATTGCTGTTTCTAACTCTTTTTTATGATCTTTCATGTTTCCTTTTTCAGGATTTTTGATCATTTTAATGATGTGGTAACCATTTTGACCTTGAACGGGTTCAGCAGTTACTTCGCCATCTTTAAGTTTTGCTGCAGCTGCAACGAAAGCTGGGTCGTATCCTGTTGTAGCATCGAACTCAGGTAATTTTCCACCGTCTTCTTTAGAGCCAGTGTCTAATGAATTTTCTTTTGCTAGGGTATCAAAATCTTCACCAGCATTGATTTTAGCAATTAAATCTTTTGCTGCTGCTTCGTCTGCTACTAAAATGTGTTGAGCTGTCATTTTAGGAGTCCAGTCTTCCCAAGCTTTTTTGTAATCATCATCGGTGAATTTTGTATTTGCTTTAACTGCTGCTTCAACTAATAGATTCATACGAATGGTATCTTTGTATGATTTTTCTGTTAAGTTTGCTTGTTTTAGCAATGTATCAAATTGTTCGCCATAACTTTTCTTTTGTTTGTCGAATTCTGCATTGATTTTCTTATCTGTTACATCTTTTCCATAATTTTCTTCTAAAACATCTTTTAAGATTAATTTTTGAAGAGCAGCAGGGCCAGCTGTTTCTTTCATTGATTCGTATAAATCGTCTTGTGTTACTTTGCCACCTTTAGTAGTAGCTACCGTACTGTTTGAACAACCTGCGATTGTGATGACTGCAAGTACAGCGACACAAGAAAGCATAAATTTCTTCATTTGAACACGTCCATTTCATTTTATAATTGCGAAGCACTTCATTAAATATAGCATAATTCAATCTAGATTTAAAAGGAAAACCCCAATCTAATATTCTTACTATTACGTTAAAAAGAGAATAAGTATGAAAAAAGCTTATTCTCTTAGTGAACCTTATTTTGTAGAAGTAGTATTAGTGGCTGGTTCTAAAATTGAAGCGACAGCATTTTTCATATCTTTATCTTCGATTTGAACGTTTGCTTTTTTGATGACTTTAGCTAAGATTGGTTGTAATTGAGCTTGGTCAGCTACGATTTCATCAATTATTTGTTCTTTCAATTCTTTTTTATGATCTTCCCATTTGCCTTTTCCTGGGTTTTTGGTCATTTTTAGAATCGTATAGCCAGTTTGACCTTGAACAGCTTCTTTTGTGTATTCGCCATCTTTAAGTTTACTTGCTGCTGCTACAAGAGTTGCATCAAGACCAGTAGAATTGTCGAAGTTTTCAATTTTGCCTTCTTTGTCTTTCGTTGTTGTATCTGTTGAATATTCTTTAACTAATTTTGTGAAGTCTTCGCCAGCATCTAATTTAGCAATAACTTCTTTTGCTTTCTCTTCATCAGCGACAACGATTTGTTGAGCTGACATTTTAGGAACCCAAGTTTTGAACGCTTCTTTATAGTCAGCGTCTTTAAGTTTTTTCTGATCAGCAGCTGCTGCTTTTAAAAGAGCTCTTGTACGAGATGTTTCTTTAAAGTCACTTTCAGTGATATTGCTTTGTTGAAGGGCTGCAGCAAATTGATCGCCAAGTTGTTTTTTCGTTTTATTGAATTCAGCTTCACCGTCTTTTTTAGAAACTTTATCGCCGTATTGGTCTTCCAAAGCAGTTGAAATTAACATTTCACGAAGGGTTGCTTCACCGTATTTCCCTTTCATTTTGTTGTATAATTCCTCTTGTTTAATTTTACCAGACGTCGTTGAAGCAACGGTTTTGTCTCCTGAACAACCAGCAATAGTGACAGCTAATAGTAAGGCTGCACCTGCAATCATTAATTTTTTCATTTTCTTCATTCCTCTCAAAATTGATTGTTTACATTTTTAAGTAAAACGTACCTTACTTAATATAACATATCTATATACAAAAAAGTTTACAAATTTAAAGAGTTCCGTATAAAATCAAGATAAAGTCACAAAAAAATCATATTTAACGAGGAAAATAAAAACACAAGTTGTCTAAGGACAACTTGTGTTAGAAATCGTTATTCTTTTGTAGCGAGTTCTTCTAAATCAGGCATCAATTCAGAAAATTCTTCTAAGTCAGCAGTTAATTTAGTTGCTTTTTCTTCGATTCGACGCATACGCGGTTCATTTTGAAGCGTAAACTCTTCTACAGACTCAGTCATCTCTTCGGTAAATTCATTTAAGAGAGCGAGTCCTTCTGTACTCAATTCAGTGACAGCACCTTTCAAGGAATGAATGCTATTTGAAACGTCTTCAACTAACAAGGTTGTGTCTTCAATATAACTTAATGCTAGATCACGATTTTCTTTCCCAGAACGAGGGGTAGCAAGTAAAGCTGAGACTCCACCGACAATGGAACCAAAAAGTAATCCTTTAAAAAATGGATGTGCCATTTGTTAATCCTCCAATTCATGTTGAATAGTTGCTGCAATTTCAGCTAATTTTTCAGGTGGGTATTTTTTCATATTGTTGCCAAAGTGCATAGTAAAATCATCTTTTTTGCCATAGCGAGGAATTAAATGAAAGTGTGAATGGAAAACAGACTGATAGGCCATCTCACGATTATTGTTAATAATATTCATTCCTTGAATAGCAGGATTTGATTTTTCAATACCACGAGCGATTTTTGGGATACGACTAAAAACAGTTTGAGCTAAGATTTCATCGTATTCAAAAATATCGGTTACGTGTTTTTTGGGAATCACCAAGGTATGGCCAGGAGTGACTTGTGTGATGTCTAAAAAGGCTAATACATCGTCATCTTCATATACTACATGACTTGGAATTTCATGATTAATGATTTTACAAAAAACGCAATCGTTCATTTAACTTAACCTTCTTTCTTTGTTCGAAAATGTGTCATTTTGATAGTTTAAATGTATCATAAAAATGATTGAAAGTGAAACGCTAATGCTGAAAAAATAGAAAAATCAACCGACAGAAGTCATGCTATGATATACTAGGATAGAATAAGCAAACGGGAGGATTTACTATAATGAGTTTAAAAGTAACGAATGTAACAGGGGGTTACAGCCAAATACCTGTTTTAAAAGATATCTCATTTGAGGTAGGCAAAGGAAAATTAATCGGCTTAATTGGGTTGAATGGTGCCGGTAAGAGTACAGCGATTAAACATATCATTGGCTTGATGTCTCCGACAAAAGGATCCATTTCGATTGACGAGTTGACAGTGGAGGAGGATACAGAGAATTATCGAAAGAAATTTGCATTTATTCCTGAAACGCCTGTTTTATATGATGAATTGACCTTGAAAGAGCATATTGAATTAACCGCAATGGCGTATGACGTGCCGACAGATATTGCTTTTGAAAGAGCGAGCAAGTTATTAAAAACGTTTCGTTTAGAAAATAAATTAGAATGGTTTCCAGCTCATTTTTCAAAAGGAATGAAGCAGAAAGTCATGATTTTATGTGCTTTTTTGGTAGAACCTAGTTTGTATATTATCGATGAGCCTTTTTTAGGTTTAGACCCATTAGGAATCAATGCTTTATTAGAATTAATGAATGAGATGAAAGCGCAAGGAGCTTCTATTCTAATGTCAACGCATATTTTGGCAACTGCTGAAAGACAGTGTGATGGGTTTATCTTGCTTCATAATGGCGAAGTGAAAGCAGAGGGGACCTTAGAAGAAATTCGTGGAAGTTTTAATATGCCAGAAGCCACTTTAGATGAAATTTACATCCAATTAACTAAAGAAGAGGACAAATAGATGAACATGATTGAAATTTGGAAAAACCGAGTTCGTTTACATCAAAAGAAAATGATGCGTTATATGAAGTATGTCTTTAATGACCATTTTGTTTTAGTCTGTTTGTTTTTAATGGGTGCATTAGGTTATGCATACTCTAATTTTTTAAAAAGCTTAACCGGAGATTTTATTTGGAGTCGGCCTATTGTGTTAGTTGTTTTTGTGTTATTGATTCTAACAGGAAAGTTAGCAACCTTGATTCAACCGGCAGATGCTGTATTTTTATTGCCAAAAGAAGAGCAGATGAAGGGCTATTTCAAAGGAGCGAAAATGTATAGTAGCTTATTGCCAAGTTTTATCATTGTATTAATAACAGCCTTTTTAATGCCATTATTAGTAGCCACAACAACTCTTACTTTCTTCGATATGGTTTATTTTATCGTAATGTTGCTAATGTTGAAAAACTGGGAATTAGAGTTACAAATTTATGCGTTAAAAGTAAGTCAAAAGAAAGAGCGACAAATGCTTACGCTTATTAAAGTAGCAACAGTCGCCCTTATTAGCGGGATTTCTTTGTTTAGTTATCCAATAATCGGTGTGGTATTAGCGATTTTATTAGTTGTGGGAAGTAAAAATGTGCTTAGTAAAAAGGGGAATCATCAAGTGTATCAATGGGAATGGATGGTTTCAAGCGAACAACAACGAATGCACCGCATCTATCAATTTATTAATTTATTTACAGATATTCCTTCATTAAAAGGAAAAATTAGACGTCGCAAATATTTAGATGGATTTTTAAAAGGCATTAAACCAGTTCATCAAAAAACATTTGACTACCTCTATGCTCGAACGTTTTTACGAGGAACGGAGTACAGTGGCTTGTTCATCCGATTGACGGGTATTGTGGCTATTTTGATTGTAGTCACCCATTCATTTTACGTTGGACTGTTCTTAGCTGTTATTTTTATTTACTTAACGGGCTTTCAACTAGTGCCTCTTTATTTTCACTATGACAATATGGCATTGACGAATTTATATCCTGTTAAAGAAAAAGAAAAATTAGCTGCACTAAAGCGTTTATTGAGGATGATTTTATTTGGTCAATCAGTGATAATTTTCATTGCGAGTTTAGCAGTTCTTTCCATCTCTGAAAGTTTATTAATGGGAATTGTGGCTCTTGGGTTTAGTGTAGTATTTTGCCAAGTATACTTGCCAAGCAGAATTAAAAAGATGACCCTTGCAAAACGTTATTAAAAAAAAAATCTTGCTCTTTCTATGAATGAAAGAAGCAAGGTTCTTTTTTAGGAACAAAATAAAACAGCCCTCACATATTATTAAAGTGAGGGCTGTTTTGATTGATTAAGCTAAGTCAGAGCCATTAGTTTCAATGACTTTTTTATACCAATTAAAGGATTTCTTCTCATAACGATTTCCAGAGCCTTCAATATTGTCGTCAAGATCAACGTAAATGAATCCGTAACGTTTAGACATCTCACCTGTAGAAGCGCTGACTAAGTCAATACAGCCCCAAGGAGTGTAGCCCATTAAATCAACTCCATCACCAATAGCTTCACCCATTGCTTCAATATGACTTCTTAGATAGTCGATGCGATAGTCATCTTCAACAAAATTATTTTCATCAAGCACGTCTTTTGCTCCTAAGCCATTTTCAACGATGAACAATGGTTTTTGATAACGCCCATATAATTCATTTAAAGCCAAACGCAAGCCAAGTGGATCAATTTGCCAGCCCCATTCAGAAGCTTCTAAGAAAGGATTGCTAACGCCAGACAATAAATTTCCTTCAGATTTTGCCATAACGTCTTCGTCAGTCGTCACAACAGTAGACATATAGTAGCTAAACCCAACATAATCGACAGGATAAGCTTTTAATAACGCTAAATCACCATCATGAATATCTAAAGTAACATTTTCTTCTTTCCAGATACGTTTGGCGTAATGAGGATATTCCCCTTTGGCTTGAACGTCTGCACAATAAAAATTAAAGGCTTGATTGTACTCTAAAGCTTTTAAATGATTGATTGGATTTGAGTCGTAAGCATATGTGGTTGCATAAATAATCATACAGCCAACCTTTAAATCAGGATTTAAGTCATGAGCAATTTTGACCGCCTTACTACTTGCTAAAAATTGATGGTGCAATCCTTGATAAATGGTTTGCTTGCTACCTGCGCCAGTTTTCATTACCAAGCCTTGACTCATCACTGGGAAATGCAACGCACTATTAATTTCGTTAAATGTCATCCAATAGTTTACTTTTGTATGGTAACGCTCTAAAACAACTTTTGCATAACGCTCATAAAAATCAACTAATTTACGATTTCCCCAACCACCGTATTCTTTAGCTAAGTGTAACGGCATTTCATAATGAGAAATTGTCACAACAGGTTCAATTCCGTATTTTAAGCATTCATCAAAAACGTTATCATAAAAGGCTAAACCAGCTTCGTTAGGTGTGGTCTCATCCCCATTTGGAAAAATACGCGACCAGGCAATAGATAAGCGGTAGACTTTGAAGCCCATTTTAGCAAATAACGCGATATCTTCTTTGTAACGGTGATAATGATCGATTCCTTTATGGTTTGGGTAGACATATTTAGATTCATCAAGCTCAAAATTAAAGTCAGGACTGGCTACAATTTTGAAACGATCTTTTCCACCAGGTAAGGCATCTGCAACAGACAAGCCTCTGCCATCTTCCAAATAAGCGCCTTCCAGCTGATTGGCTGCCGTAGCACCACCCCATAAGAAGTTTTTAGGAAAAATAGATTTTGTATTAGACATAAAAAACACCCCAATTCATTTATTTCTCTTAGCATAAACTATGAGATGCATCCCATGTCAAATAAAAATAAAATCTTCTCTGAAATTCCAGTTAAATAATGCTACAATATGTAATGAATCGAACAAAAAGGAGTGAGCTAGCATGTCGAATATTAATGAAATTGCAAAGCTAGCTGAGGTTTCAAGATCAACTGTTTCACGAGTGATTTCCAATAATGGCTATGTAAAAGAAGAAACTAGAAAAAAAGTTCAAAAAATTATTGACGAACTTGATTACACACCCAATCAAAATGCCATTTATTTAAAAAACGGTGAGACGAAAAATATTGGCATTGTATCACCAGATTTTTCAGATGTATTAACCATTTTTTTGAGTAGCTTTGCAACGGTTGCAAAAAAATATGGCTATCAAGTGACGTTACTTTTAACCGATTACGATAAAAAAAGTGAAGTAGAAGCATTTCAAAAACTAAAGCAAAAACAAATCGATGGTATTTTTCATATTGTCCGTTCAAACGAATGGGAAGTGCTTGAAAAATACAGAAAATATGGACCTATTGTGACGTGGCAAAGAGTTCAATCAACAAAAATTGACACTATTTTTATGGATCATTATGAAGGGTTCAAATTAGGGCTGTATCATTTGTACAAAAAAGGTCATCGTAAAATCAAACCTTTTTTTGGCATTGAAAAAAGTCTCAATACAGTCGCACGAGTAAACGCTTGGTACGATTTCTGTCTTGAAAAGCAACTTGATCCTAAGCTAGAGGATATTGTTTATGATTTGCATAGCTCAAATGATGGGAGAAAAATTGCTCAATGGTGGGTAAAGGAAACAACGCCTCCAACAGCCATTTTATTTCCAACAGATAATGTAGCGGTGGGCTTTTTAGCAGAAGCTAGAGAATTAGAAATTGCCGTTCCTAATCAAGTCGCTGTTATAGGATTTGACAATACTTTTATTTCTGAACTATTTAATTTAACAACCATTGATTACCCTATGCACTTACAAGCAGAAAATGCTTTTTTTAAACTGTACAATCAATTAAAACATAAAGAATTGCCATTGCATAAGCTTGAATTTAAATTAATTGAACGCGGTACCACTTAAAAGTTTAAGATTTTTTGAATTTTCAGATAAATGACGTGCGTTGCAGGTTAATTTTTGATATGATAACTTCAAAATAGATGAATGTGTAACGAGAGGAGACTAATTATGAAAGTCTTATGGGATGATAAAATAGTAGATCGCAATGAAGTGGAAATTGATATGGAAGATAGAGGCTACCAATTTGGTGATGGGTTATATGAAGTCATTAGAGCCTATAATGGCACTTTTTTTACAGCTGACGAACATATTGACCGTCTCTTTACAGGAGCTAAAAAAATTGACTTAGTCCTTCCCTTCACTAAAAATGAATTAAAAGAACGCCTATACAAACTAATGAGAGAAAATGAAATTGAAACAGGCAACATTTATTTTCAAGTAACAAGAGGGATTGCGATTCCAAGAGACCATTCTTACCCGGATCCAACAAAAGTACCCGCTGTTTTTACAGCATCAACTACCAAAGTCCCAAGGGATCAAGCAAAAATGGATCGCGGTATTTCAGTGATTACATTGCCTGATATGCGTTGGTTGCACTGTGACATTAAATCAATTAGTTTACTTGGAAATGTAATGGCTAAGCATGAAGCCCACAAAGTTGGAGCAGAAGAAGCAATACAGCATCGTGAGGGGATTGTCACTGAAGGGGCTTCGACAAATATGTGGATGGTCAAAGATGGTGTCATTTATACTCATCCAGATGGCAATTTAGTGTTACCAGGAATCACTAAAATTGTCTTATTAGATGTAGCAAGAAAAGCAGGTATTCCAGTTAAAGAAGAAGCCTTTACATTAGAACAATTGAAAAATGCGGATGAAGTCTTTTCATCAAGTACAACGATTGAAGCAATGCCAATTATTGAAATTGATGGCGTTAAAGTGAATGATGGCAAACGAGGACCTGTTGTGAAGCAACTTCAAGATTTGTATGTAAAAGCAGTTGAAGACGTTTGTGGGAAAGTTCGATAAATATCTAACTATTGATTGCATGAGAAATTTATGATACGATTATAAAAGTAAACAAGGCGCTAGCTCTATCCAGAGTAGCGTCTTTTGTGATGTGGAAGTTTGATTATTTCTAACTAGTCCAATAAAGGTTCGTTGAAATTCTAAAAAAACAGTCGGTATTTTAAAGCTGTTTAATTAAAATCTACATCGCAAATCAAATGATGATTGGAGGAATCGATGTGGAACATGAACATCAAAAATCTCATATTGTAACGATTTTAGGCGTTATTATTATGGGGACATTTGTAACAATATTAAATCAAACCTTGATGAGCACAGCGCTTCCAAGTATTATGAAAGAATTTTCAATTACAGCAGTAGGTGGTCAATGGTTGACGACGTCTTATATGCTGATTAATGGGATTATGATTCCCATTACAGCTTACTTAGTGGAACGATTTACAACAAGGCAGCTTTACTTATTTGCCATGATTTGTTTTACAATAGGAACATTAATTGCAGCAACATCTAGTGTCTATTGGGTATTGATTGGTGGAAGAATGATTCAAGCAATTGGTGCTGGAATTGTCTTACCATTACAAACGATTGTGGTTCTGTATATGTTTCCAATTGAAAAAAGAGGTTCGGCAATGGGATTAATTGGACTTGCGATGAACTTCGCGCCAGCAATTGGTCCTACCTTTTCCGGTTGGGTTGTTCAAAATTACAGTTGGAATATGCTTTTTTACTTTATTTTGCCTTTTGCAATTCTTGATGTGGTGGTAGCTTACTTTGTCTTGAAAAATGTGAGTGAGGTTGGAAAACCACGTTTAGACTGGTTAAGTGTCGTCTACTCCACATTAGGATTTGGTGGCTTGCTATTTGGTTTCAGCAATGCCGCTTCTCATGATTTCTTTAGCATCAATGTTGGAGGTGTCCTTTTAGTTGGAATTGCATCGATTTTATTATTAATTAAACGCTGCAATGCTTCAGAGCATCCTTTGCTTAATTTTAAAGTATTTAAATTCCGTGGTTTTAGACTAAATGTAATGATTTCCTTTATTATTTTAGCTGGAATGTATGGTGGAATTATTTTATTTCCAATTTACTTCCAAAGTATTCGTGGGTTTGATCCTATGAAATCAGGGATGATTTTACTACCAGGTTCTATCGTTATCGCGGTGATGAGTCCAATTACTGGACGTTTATTTGATCGATATGGTGGGAAAATACTAGCTGTTACAGGACTGTTTCTAATAACCGTTACGACGTTTATGATTGGAAGGTTAACCCTAACGTCTTCTATTTCAACTATTATAGGAATTCAATTGGTTCGATCACTAGGCATTGCTTTAACCTTGATGCCACTTCAAACAGGAGCCTTTAATGCGGTTCCCTTATCAATGGCAGGACATGCAAGCGCGATGTTTAATACTCAACGGCAATTAGCGGGTTCGATGGGAACGGCACTATTTGTTGTTATCATGATGATGGTATCAAATAGTGCAGCTGCATTAAATCAAGGAAGTCCGCAATTGGCTTCGTTAAGCGGCTTCCAAGCAGTCTTTTTCGTAGTCGGAATTTTTTCATTAATTGGTTTAATACTCAGCATATTTGTTCGAGATGAAGTACCAAAATCAAAAGTAAAAATTGTCCAAGAGAATACAAAATAAATGAAATTCGTTAAAATCAGCTTAGAAAAACACACTTTTTAGAGATGAAAATGTGAGTTTTTAAGCTTTTTTTATTTTTTTTGGTAAAACAGTGTATATATGCTTGACGTAGAAGCAGAAGCAACCTAAAATAAGGAGTGAATAGAATGATAGATGTCTTTTTGATGTCTATCATTTTTGGCTCTAGTAGGTTAAGTTCGTTAATTTAAGTTAGGGAATGATTAAGATGGATTTTGAAATAGATACAGGATGGAAATTGCTTCCGGTTGGTGGAGATACTGGCCAAGCATATATGGGAATTAGAGCAGAAGAAAAGCTTTTTTTGAAGCGAAATTCTTCGCCTTTTTTAGCTGCACTTTCTGTTGAAGGTATTACCCCTAGACTTGTTTGGACGAAACGCATCGGTAATGGAGATGTTTTAACGGCTCAAGAATGGTTAAATGGACGTACCTTAGCAAGTGAAGAGATGTCCTCACCAAGCGTTGCAAAATTATTATATAAAATTCACCATTCAGAGACATTGCGTAAAATGCTGTATCGTGTTGGTGGAGAAGAAGTATCACCAGAAAAATTGCTGCGTTCCTATAAAATGTCGTTGCCACATGATTTAGCCATTCATCCGTTGTTAAAAGAAATTTTAGCGAAATTAACTCATGAAGTGACCCAAATGGAATCTGTTAAACCACAAGTATGTCATGGAGATATTTACCGTAAAAATTGGTTGCTTTCTGATGAAAATCGTTTGTATTTAGTTGACTGGGATATGGCTGTTTTAGCTGATCCAGCGATGGATTTAAGCATGTTATTGTGTCAATATGTACCTAAAGAAAACTGGCAAGAATGGCTAGAAAATTATGGGACTATTGTGACCGATGAAGTCATCAAACGAATTGAATGGTATGCACTTATTAATTTTTTACAACAAACAAAACGTCATCATTATCAATCGCGTTTTCATGAAATGAATCAGGATATTTTAACATTACAAGAAATTTATCAAAGCACTAAAGAAGCTTAGCAATAGAATTCTCTTCTTTTACAGAAGAGAATTCTGTTTTTTAACTTACTAATAATTATAGAAGCGAAAGAGGAGAATAGAATGCGTTTAAGAAATAAACCAGGGGCACCTGCAAAGATTGCAAATTATCCCCAATACGTGGTAGATACCCCAGAAAAATGGCAAGGACGTTGGCAAGAACGCTTTGGCAATGCGAATCCTATCCATATTGAAGTTGGGACAGGAAAAGGACGTTTTGTTACTGAAATGGCAAAATTACATCCAGAAATCAACTATATTGGAATCGAATTGCAAATGAGTGTTGTCGTTGTAGCGCTTGATAAATTAATTGCCGAAGACTTACCAAACTTACAATTACTTCACGTAAACGGTGGAGCATTGACACAATATTTTGCAAAAGGTGAAGTGAGTCAAGTGTACTTGAATTTTTCAGATCCATGGCCTAAAACAAAACATGAAAAACGTCGATTGATGTATCATGATTTCTTAGCAGGGTATGAAGAAATCTTGATTCCACAAGGTGAAATTCATTTTAAAACAGATAATCAAGGGTTATTCGAATATTCTCTTCATAGTTTTTCAAAATACGGCATGTTGATTGAAAAAGTGTGGTTGAATTTACATGAAAGTGATTTTGAAGGCAATGTAATGACGGAGTATGAAGAAAAATTTTCAAATCGTGGACAACGGATTTATCGAGTTGTAGCGAGCTTTCCTAAAAAATAAAAGTTCCATTTTAAACTGGCAAAAGAGAACCTTATCTTTTGCCAGTTTTTTTAAAAATAAAAAAACAAGCCCTATTAAATGGCTTGCTAAACTATAGTTACAAAGGAGGAGTGTGGTTGTTACTAAAACTGAAAAAATAGCCATGGCATTGTTTTCTCATTTTGATAGGATTCTATCTGCTGGTAAATTTTATATTCTATGGTAGTAGAATGTTGCCTTAAAAAGTTCATCCCTTGTTTCTTTTTGCAAGTGATGCATTTATTTTTATTGGAGGTTATCAAGTTTGCCAGTTCTTTATGGTTCAAGAAATAAGTTCATTTTCCCGACTGATAATGAATGTGTTTATTTCGATTGTATCAGCTGTTATTTTAATGATACGGCACTAGTTTAAGCAATACAAACTAGTCAGTTACTTGTCGAAAAGTATCACTGACATTTAAAATCAATCCAATTGCGAGAGAAGAAATAATTAAACTAGAGCCACCATAACTTACAAATGGTAAAGTGACGCCACTAATAGGCAGCCAACCTGTTACGCCTCCAATATTGATGCAACTTT
Organism: Carnobacterium divergens; assembly: GCF_900258435.1. Classification (NCBI taxonomy): domain Bacteria; kingdom Bacillati; phylum Bacillota; class Bacilli; order Lactobacillales; family Carnobacteriaceae; genus Carnobacterium; species Carnobacterium divergens. Next base: position 1,263,777 of record NZ_LT992558.1, read on the forward strand.
GAATCAAAAACATCATTCCCACGCCGATACATAGCAAGGAAGCAAAAGGATCTTTCAAAATGATGCCTAGGTAAAATATCCATAAAATTAAACTGAACAGTAAGGTCAAAATCATAATGATTCCTAGGAGACCAAGCTCTTCTCCAATTACAGCTAAAATAAAATCAGTATGTGGTTCAGGTAGGTAGCCCGTCTTTTGGACACTTTTCCCTAAACCAACACCAAGCAATCCGCCACGATCTAAGGCATAGTAGGAATTGATTAATTGATGTCCAGCGCCGTTTTCCAATTCAAAAGGTGACCAGAAAGCTTTAAAACGATCAAACCGATACGAGGACATGCCAATTACAGAAGTTCCGTAACGGCTGACTAAAAAAATGTAACCGGATAAAACCGAAGTGATAAAAAGTGAACTTAGCAGGCCTAGATAAAAAGGAATCCCCGATGCAAAAACTTGGACTAAGACAATGCCCGCTAAAATCAAAACACTACCTGTATCAGGTTGAAGAAAAAGGAGCATCCCAACCAAGCTTAAAACAATTAAAGGAGCCCAAACAACTTGCACCCAATTTTCTGTCAGTTGCTTTTGTTTTTTTGAAAGAATAAAAGCCGTGTACCAAATTAAAATAATTTTAGCTAATTCAACAGGTTGAATGTTAAAAAAGCCAATATTAATCCAACGACTTGCGCCGTTTATTTTACCCGTCAAAAGAACAATACCGAGTAGTACAAACATTCCAGCAAGAAGACCCTTTAGTAAACTTGGATGAACTAGCAAGGATTTTTTTAATCTACTTACGAAAAAAAGTGAAAAAATACCAATCAGTGCGTAGATTCCTTGATTTCTAAAATAAGTAATACTACTGCCTGTATTTGATTGTGCGCTATCGCTACTTGCTGAATAAACCATTAAAATTCCAAAGCAAAGCAGCAAAAAATAAACCAATAAGAAGAAACAATTTGTTTTTTTCATATAAACCTCCTATAACGACGAACTAAGTTAAAAAATGCCATTTTTTATGATTGGTGGAAAAGACATACTCACGATCGTGCTTGTTCATAGATAAGACTAACCCTACAGCTGCCATGTTTCCCATCAAAGAAGAGCCACCGTAACTAATGAATGGCAATGGAATCCCTGTGACGGGGAGAATGCCAATGGTCATGCCAATATTTTCAAAAATGTGAAAACAAATTAGCATTAATACACCTGTAACAATATACGTATAAAATTCACTTCTAGTTAAAAAACACGTCACTACCAAACGATAAATCAATAAAAAGTAAATTAATAACAAAATACCGCCGCCTATAAAGCCAAAATTTTCACCAATAGCAGTGAAAATAAAATCAGTATGATTTTCTGGTACATGCACTTCTGAAATGCCTAATCCTTTCCCAGTAATTTGTCCAGAACCAATCGCTTTCATACTTTGGATCGTTTGATACGAATCGCCTGAAATATCCTTATAAGGTTCAAGCCAAACATCAACCCGGTCAAATTGATAACTGTGAAAGCCGAAACGATAAAGAACCGGTCGATTAAATAGGATGAAATAAAACAACGCTGTTATAATTCCTACAAAGGTTGAAAATAAAGGAAGCAACAGTTTCCATGAAATACCAGACAACAGCGTAATGCCACTGATAATTGCTAGAAAGACAATGGTAGTACCTAAGTCAGGTTGCAGCATAATGAATACTACAGGAGGGATACTGAGGGCAACAATTTTTGAAAGCAATCTCAAATCGGTCTGAATCGTTCGCTTTATATTTTTAAAATTATGTTGAGTTACGCATCTTGAAAGCATCAAAATAAAGGCAATTTTCATGACTTCAGAAGTTTGGAAATTCATAATTCCAAAATTCAACCAACGTTTTGCCCCGCCGATTGTGACACCAAAAAATAAAACTGCTATTAAACAAAAAATACCGATTAAATAGGTTAACGGGGCGATTTTCCACAATACCTCCGCATCAAATTTCATCAAAATGATAATTACAATAACACTAATAAAGTACCAAAAGGTTTGTAAAATTACGTAATGCCAAGTATCTGTTGCTGAATAAATTGACAGTAAACTAATAGCAGCTAATAACATTAATAAAAGCACAATTGCGTAATTTTGTTGTTCGTTTTTTTCTCTTTCCATTTAAAAACTCCTTTCTATTCCATGTTGAAAGATGAGTTTAATTTATAAAGAAAAAGTTAATAAATGTTCCGAGTGGTTGTAATTTGACCTTCAAATGTAATAATTGGAATGAATGATTCGAAAGGAGGGGTGCAGAATGAATATTGCAATTTGTGAAGATGAAGAAATTTATCAACAAATGTTACTGGAGAAGTTAAAGAAATATCAAGAAAAATTTCATGGGAAACTAAAAATCGAATGGTTTAAAAATGGCGAAGAATTACTGGAGATTTACCGCTATTCAAGTCATCGTTTTGATGTTCTCTTTTTAGATATTAAATTAGAAGGATTAAGTGGCATGGAGGTTGCTAAAAAAATTCGTAAAATGGATCAGCAAGTAGAATTAGTTTTTTTAACAAGTTTGATGGAGTACGCTATTGAAGGATACCAAGTGAATGCATTGCGGTATCTACTTAAACCCATTCAACAAGCGCAGCTAAATGATTTGTTAGACTTGATTATAACCAAGCGAAAAGAAGAAGTTCTGACAATTTCAACAAAATTTGGACAAAAAAAAATCGTATTAAAGGAGATTGCGTATATTGAAAGTAAGCAGCGAAAACTATACTTCCATTGCAATCAAGAAGTCGATAAGATGTATGGTAAAATTGGAGAATTTGCTATTACGTTAGCCAATAACAATTTTGTTAGGCCCCATCAATCCTATTTAGTACAGTTGGAATTTGTCAAAGAATTAAAAAAAGACCATTTAATTTTAGAAGATGGCTCTTTGATTCCAGTTAGCAAAGGATACGCAAAAACATTTAAAGCCGCTTTCTTTGATTATTTATCACAAGGAGGTGGGAATTATGAAGGACTTTATTGAGTGGATTTCTCTTAATTGGGGATATTCAGACTTTATGGAAGCAGTAGCGGAATCCTTTTTGATTTACTATTTTTTTAGTCGATTAGTTGGAAAGACTCAAGTGAATAAGGTCCTTTTATTTCCAGTCTTTTTTTGTTTAGATTTAACGGTTACTTATTTCGAACAATTTTCTTTGATTCCTTATTTTATTGCCTTGGCAACAAGTTTATATATTAGCAGTCGCTTTTTTACAGGCAGTCGAAAAGCACGTTATATTTTACTATACGGGTTCATTACAATCATAGTTGAGAGTAGCGTAGGACATATTTCAAGTGGGTTATATATCGTTTCAAGCACTTTTGAACAAGTGGATTCGCTTAAACATGTCTTTTTTTACTTATGTAGTGATCTCGTGCAGTTTTATTGCATTCAGTTGGTAGTATTGAAAAAAAATTACAAAGAAAGAGCGTTGTATTTGAATGCGAGCATTACAACTTTATTGGTTACCATCACGATTATTTTAGTGTACAATTCATTACTAGTTGTTTATTTAGAAAACAATCCAATTTTTCGTTTGCTTTCAGTCGGGTCAATAATAACAATGATACTTGGCAGTTATTTTGTCTTGCAATTATTAGGAAAATTGGAAAGACAATACAAAGTAGAATTTGAAAACAACACACTAAATGAACAACTCTATTATCAAAAACAAACCCAATTAAAAATTTTAGCGAATCAAAATGAAATTAGAGGAATGAAACATGATCTAAAAAATCAATTGATCATTATGGAGCACCTACTTAAAAAGGGGCATTACCAACAACTAGAACACTATTTTTCAGAATTAGAATTAACCAAAATAGACGACTATCAAACGATTTTTACAGATAATGTAATGATTGATAGCATGATTCTGCATTTGGAAGAACGCTGTAAAGAGCAACATAGTCAATTTGATTTATCCGTATTCCCTATCAAATTCCAACTCGTAAACGAAAAGGATGTTGCTATTTGTTTAGGAAATGCCTTTGACAATGCGATTGAAGCGGTTAATAAAATCTCAAGTGGTCAAAAAAGAATCACCCTTCAATTTAAAGTGAAAAATGGGTATCTAATTATTTTAATCACGAATAGTGTTTCAAATCAAGAAATTGATCCTTTGAGTACAAGCAAAAAAGATCAATTGAATCATGGTTTCGGTTGGAAAAACATGCAGAAAATTACAACAAAATACAATGGAGAGGTAAAATTTGAAAAACACGACAAAACTGTAACCGTACGGTTGATTTTTAAAGATTATTAAAAAAGCAATGAAATCTAGCTTCATTGCTTTTTAGATTACCTATTAAATTAAACGCGGTACAAGTCTAAAATTGAGCCTGTGTAAGCATCGGCAATAAACTCATATTGGACTAAAGTATCTTCTTCCATCCTAGAAACGCCGCCATAATAAACATCAGTTTTAAAAGCGAACTTTCTAAGAGGCACTTTTTTTAATTCAATCCAAGACCCTTCAATTGGCCCTTCTTCAAGAAAAGCTTTTTTGACCATCGTTAAAATTTCATCCCCGTGAATGGTTTTATTTTTTTTCATTAAGCAAGCGATTTTATACCCGCATGTCAAACCAGCTCCAAAAATAAGCCCGCCCACAACCGCGTAAGTATTAAATGAGTTTTTAGAAGTCATGATATATATCCTCCAATCAAATGATTACTGTTTTTAGTATACCATTTTCCGCAAAAAAAGATAATTGAATCCACTAAAAAAGCAAATAAAAATCACTTTTATGATGATTTTATAAAATTAATCCCGAACCAGTTAAAATCTTTATAGAAATACGATATAATAAAGAAGGTAAATCAAATATCTAAAGGAGGGTAGATCACAAATAAAAAGAAATTCTACTTATTTGTGAGTATACACATGAATGAAGAAACATTTTCGCTAGTTAAAAAGATGACTGAATTACAAGGCACCAGTGGCTTTGAGCACAATGTAAGAGAGGTTATGAGAAAAGAGTTGACCCCTTTAGTTGATGAAGTCGTTCAAGACGGTTTAGGTGGCATCTTTGGAATCCGCCGTAGTAAAATCGAACAAGCTCCAAGAATCATGTTAGCTGCTCATATGGATGAGGTTGGCTTTATGGTTGCTAACATTACGGATCAAGGTTTATTTAGAGTGGTTCCTTTAGGTGGATGGAATCCTTATGTTGTTTCAGCACAACGCTTTACACTACAAACTGCTAAGGGAGACTATCCTTGTGTTTCTTCTTCAGTACCCCCACACTTACTACGAGGTACAAATGGAAAAGCAGGAGCACCAGAAGTTGCAGATATTTTATTTGATGCTGGTTTTGATTCAAAAGACGAAGCGATGAGCTTTGGCGTTCGTCCAGGAGATGCAATCGTTCCATTAACAGAAACGGTTAAAATGGCAAATGGGAAAAAAATTCTAAGCAAAGCTTGGGATAACCGTTATGGCTGTACAGTTGTGATTGAAGCCTTAAAAGAATTACAAGGCGAAGATTTACCCAATACATTGATTGCAGGCGCAAATGTTCAAGAAGAAGTTGGCTTACGTGGAACAAAAGGTGCCGTTCACCAATTTAAACCTGACCTATTCTTTGCAGTGGATTGTTCAGCAGCTGATGATTTAACAGGAGACAAATCTAAATATGGCCATCTTGGCGAAGGCTTCTTATTAAGAATCTTTGATCCAGGGATGATTACCTTAAAAGGAATGCGTGAGTTTTTATTAGATACAGCTGAAACCAATAACATTCCTTACCAGTATTTTGTATCAAAAGGTGGTACGGATGCAGGTGCAGCGCATATTTCAAATAATGGAGTTCCAAGTGCAGTTATTGGCGTGTGCGCGCGTTATATTCACACACATCAAACAATGTTCCATATTGATGATTACGCAGCAGCTAAAGAAATGGTATTACAAGTTGCTCGTACAATGGATCGCAGTACCTATGAAACCATCATGAAAAATAACTAGTTTATTACAAAGGGGTATTGATATGAGAGAATTAAAATCACTAGCAGAATTTGAGACATTAAAGAATAAAGGGAAAACAATTTTCTTTTTCACAGCAGATTGGTGTGGTGATTGTGTGTTCATTAAACCTTTGATGCCTGAAATTGAAAAAGAACAGGCAGATTTTACATTTATACAAGTAGATCGTGATGAATTTATTGATTTATGTGGAGAGTTGGCTATTTTTGGGATTCCGAGTTTTGTAGCGTTTGAAAATGGAAGCGAAACAGGCCGTTTTGTCAATAAAGATCGCAAAACAAAAGAAGAAGTTACTCAATTTATCAATACGCTCTAATGATTCAAGATGAAGCGTTTAGCCTTTTGTTATAGGAATGAAAGAGTTATAATAAAAGAAAGCAGTTAAATGCTAAGTTTTTCAAAAGGGGATGAGATTATGGTTGAACAAAATCAAGAATATCAACACATCATGGTTGCAGTAGACGGAAGCGACGAAGCAAGTGCAGCTTTAGAAAATGCAATTGAAACAGCGAAACGAAATAATGGTGATTTATTGATTGTCCACGTAATTGACAATCGTTCATACACGATGGGTGTTGCGAGCTTTGATATTGAAGCCAGTGAAGAAGAGACGCGTACGATGAAAGAAATTCTTGGTGAATACCGTCAATTTGCAATTAATCGTGGTGTAAAAAAAGTTTCAACTGAATTAGTAACAGGCTCACCAAAAGAATTACTAGCAAAATCATTGCCAAAAGAACATAACATCGATTTGATTTTATGTGGTCAAAGCGGATTAAGTGGAATTGAACGTTTAATGATGGGAAGCGTTAGTCAATACATTATTCGAGAAGCACCATGTGATGTATTGATTGTTCGAAATCAAGCGAAGGAAAAATAGATTGGAGAAAAATAAATTGATGATTAGTTGTTACAATAAAAATGGAATAGGCGATACTCTTTTAATTATGACTGAAAACAGTAATTTTTCGGAACAAGGATTTGAAGAAAACGGAGACGTTGTTAGAATTTTTAAATCAGAAACAAATGAAACTGTTGGTTTTAACTTCTTTCATATCTCAAACCACTTAACAGTGTCAGGAAATGGTCAAATCTATTTAACTGAAGATCAAGTGGCTGTTTTAAATGAGCTTATTCAAAAAGCTGGATTTGATTATGTCTTAGAAGTCGACAATGAACCTAAATTCGTTGTTGGATTTGTTAAAGAATGCGTGCCACATCCAGATTCAGACCATTTATCCATTACGCAAGTTGAAGTTGGAAACAATGAAACAGTTCAAATCGTTTGTGGCGCTCCAAACATTGCGGCGGATCAAAAAGTAGTGGTTGCAAAAGTAGGCGCAATGATGCCGAATGGGTTAATTATTTGGGACGGTGAATTGCGTGGCGAAGCGAGTCACGGAATGATTTGTTCAGCTAAAGAATTAAACTTAGCGGATGCACCTACTCAAAAAGGTATTTTAGTATTGCCAGCAGACGCAACTGTTGGAGAAGCCTTTAAAATAGGCTCTTAACAGTTAAATAGAACAATCTACTTTTCACAACTTGTGTTGAGTAGATTGTTTTTTTATTGTTATCTAAGAAGATTTTAAGCTTTCTTAATTATGATTCAATAAAGAGGGGGATTATGTTAAACTAAACAAAGACAACAGAGAGGAAAGGAGCATCATCATGTCAAATTATGATGGACCAAGCTATCAAGGTGGGCAAAATCATCCTAAAAAATTTAAGTTTCCTTTCTATTCTGATACTGAACAAGTAAGACAGAATGAAAAAAAACAACCTTACGAAACACAAAATAATGAAACAAATAGACCTGTTAAACTAACAAAATCAGGTCGTCAACCAGCACCAGATGCTGTTTTTTCAGAATTTTTACATCGTACTAACGAGTACACACGAAAAGAAACGAATGCAGTTGTAAAAAAAGAGACGCAAGATTTCCATACTCGAAAAGCCAATACTGAAAGAAAAGTTGAAGCGAAACAAGCAGTTAAGCACTCTATCGAAAAACAACCAACTGCCTATCATGAAACAAGAAGTTCAACACCATTTAAAGTTCAAAAAATTCCGTCACCGATTTATGGTTTTCAAAGAGAGGACGTAAAGAAGACAATTGACGAAATTGATTATGATCTTTTAGCCGCGCGTTTAAAAAAAGAGTTAAACACGTTTATTTTGCTAACAGAAAATGAAGATTCAGTCGAAATTGAAGTAGAAAAGGACGTAACCCCTTCAAAATTGATTACATTTGAAGAGGTTCTTCCAACGAGTGAAGTCGAAAATAGTCGTCTCATTCAAGAGGAGGAATACCTAGAAGAGACAGAAAAATCGAGGATTTCTCAAATCGAAGAAATCCACCACGATAAAAAAAGAGGCCTTTCAAGATCCCTTGCTGGAATGATTGAAGAAGAACAAGACATTACAATAAATCGTGGAACGAATGTTGCGCGTTATTTTGGGGAGCTTCATGAAGAAGAGTTCGGAGATGAAGCTCAAGATTCAGATGAAAATGAAGGCATCAATAAAGAGGAATCATCTGTTGAATCACTTTTAGAAGAAGCCACTGAAACGAGTCCATTTAATCAAGAGGAATCTGATTTGGAATTAAAAGCGGCCTTAAGTCGTTTTAATTATTTGTCTCAAACCTTAACACCAGTAGTTGAAGAACAGGTAGAAGAGTCTAGTCTAGAAGATTCCATTTCAGAAGAAGTGCCGCCCTTTTTTGAAGAAAAGAGAGCAGAACCTGTCAGCGAAGAACTTGAGGAAACGATTGTAGAAGAACAGCCACAAGCAGTTGAAGAACCTTCAACGGAAGAGCCAGAAGCATTCATTGCAGAAGAAGGGCCTCCATTAATTGAAGAGACAAGAATTGAACCAGCATTGAAAGATAACCCTGTTTCTTTAGAAGAAAAAGTAGCAGTTTCAGTTTTAAATCAAATTGAAGACGAAAATCTCGCTGCGTATCAATTTCCTTCACTGAGCTTACTTGAACCACCTGTTCAATTTACAAATAGTGCCGTGGATGATTGGGTTATTGAACAAGCTGAAATGCTAAATGAAGCCTTAGATGCCTTTGGGGTTGATGCCCAAGTAATTGGCTGGACGATTGGACCGGCAGTAACTCAATTTGAATTGCAGTTGGGTCGAGGCGTCAAAGTGAATAAAATAACTAATTTATCAGATGATTTGAAGCTTGCGTTAGCAGCAAAAGACATTCGGATAGAAGCACCCATTCCAGGCAGAAGTTCTGTCGGGGTTGAGATTCCAAATCAATTTTCAAGACCAGTCATGCTATCCGAAGTGATGGAAAGTCCAGAATTTAAAGAAAATAAATCGCCCTTAACAGTCGCAATTGGAGTGAATCTATCTGGGAAAGCAGTGGTTTCAACCATTGATAAAATGCCCCATGGGTTAATTGCAGGAGCAACAGGTTCAGGTAAGAGTGTCTTTATCAATTCAATTTTAATCAGCTTACTATACAAAGCAAATCCAAGTGAAGTGAAATTGATTTTAATTGATCCAAAAGCGGTGGAGCTTGCGCCTTATAACGACATTCCTCATTTACTATCACCCGTTATTTCAGAACCAAAAGCTGCAGCAGAAGCGTTAAAATGGGCAGTTGAAGAAATGGAAGAACGTTACCAAAAATTGGCAGCAGCTGGTGTTCGAAACATTGAAAAATTCAATGAAAAAGCAGCTCTCCATGGCGATCACGGATTGAAAATTCCTTATATCGTGATTGTTATTGATGAGTTGGCCGATTTAATGATGGTGGCGAGTAGCGAAGTTCAAGACTACATCGCTCGCATTACACAAAAGGCAAGAGCTGCAGGGATTCATTTACTAGTTGCAACACAAAGACCGAGTGTGGATGTGGTAACAGGAACCATTAAAAATAATATTCCAACTCGAGTAGCCTTTATGGTTTCTAGTCAAGTGGATTCAAGAACCATTATGGATACAGGTGGAGCAGAAAAATTACTTGGAAAAGGGGATATGCTGTTCTTAGAAAATGGCATAGGCCAACCTATTCGAGTACAAGGAACCTATGTTGAAAACGAAATTGATTCGATTGTGCAACATGTGAAGGATCAACGAGCAGCTAATTATCTGTTTGAACCAGAAACCTTACTTGCAAAATTAGAACTAGTTGAAAGTCAAGATGAGCTATTTGATGAAATTCTAGCCTTTATTTCAGAAGAAGACACCGTTTCCGTTTCTTTATTGCAACGTAAATTTAAAATTGGATTTAATCGTGCTTCTAACTTAATTGAAGCATTAGAAGAGCAACAGTTAATTTCTGGAAATAAAGGTTCTAAACCAAGAGATGTCTTTTTAACGAAAGCAACTTATGAAGCAAATTATCAAAAAACGGAGTAAATGAAAAATTCAATTGTTTATTTTTAGGAAGTTCTAATACAAAAGGATTCTAGGTGAAAGCAGTATGCTAATGAAAAAAATCGTGGTATACTAATAGCGTTATAATTTTTGAATAAGTAACTATTTATAGAAGAAATTGATGCTAAAAAGACCCGTTAATTAAAATAGGGACATGACTGTTTAATAAAAATATAAGTAACTAGACGATTTAGATAACTACGAATCACATCATTTGGAGGCAAAAAAAATGAATACAAATACACTATATCACTTTGTCGGTATCAAAGGTTCTGGAATGAGCGCATTAGCATTAGTCTTGAATGATAAAGGTTTTAATGTACAAGGATCTGATGTTGAAAAATACTTCTTTACTCAAAAAGGAATAGAAGATGCAGGAATTCCAATCTTCCCATTTGCGAAAGAAAACATTCGTGAAGGATTAACGGTTATTGCAGGGAATGCATTTCCAGATACTCATGAAGAAATTCAAGCCGCTTTAGATTTAGGAATTCCAGTTATTCGCTACCATAAATTTATCGGTGAGTTTTTAAAACAATACACAAGTGTTGCCATTACAGGTTCTCACGGTAAAACAAGTACAACAGGACTATTAGCACATGTATTAAGTTCAATTGAACCAACAAGCTACATCATTGGAGATGGAACGGGGCATGGTGTACCTGATGCTGATTTCTTTGTCTTAGAAGCTTGCGAATACCGTCGTCATTTCTTAGCCTACCGTCCTGATTATGCCATTATGACCAATATTGATTTTGATCATCCTGATTACTTTACAGGTATTGAAGATGTATTTGACGCTTTCCAATCAATGGCCAACCAAGTTCAAAAAGCAATTATTGCTTGTGGTGAAGATGAAGAGTTGCAAAAAATTAAAGCAAATGTTCCAGTGCTTTATTATGGATTTGCCGATCACAATGATTTCCAAGCCCGCAACATTACGCGTTCGACAAAAGGGTCAAGTTTCGATGTGTACATTTCGAATGAATTTTACAATCACTTTGAAATTCCAACCTATGGAGCTCATAATGTATTAAATGCACTTGCAGTTATTGCCCTTTGTCAACTTGAAGGCATTTCAAAAGAAAAAATTGCTGAAAACTTACTGACTTTCCAAGGCGTTAAACGTCGTTTTAGTGAAAAACAAATGGGAGACATGGTTATCATTGATGATTACGCACACCATCCTTCTGAAATCCGTGCTACTTTAGATGCTGCACGTCAAAAGTATCCAGATAAAGAAATTATTGCGGTTTTCCAACCTCATACCTTCACAAGAACGGTTGCGTTGTTGAGCGAATTTGCTGAAGCGCTAAATCTAGCAGACTCTGTTTATCTATGTGATATCTTTGGATCAGCAAGAGAAGATCAAGGAAGCGTAACAATCCAAGATTTGGCTGAAAAAATTAAAAATGGTGCCACTGTTTTAAAAGAAGAAAACATGTCGCCATTATTGAATCATCATGATGCAGTTGTTATCTTTATGGGTGCAGGAGATGTTCAAAAATTTGAAAGCTCTTATGAAACACTATTAAGCAGAACTACTCTACAAAACAATTAAATTGATTGATGCCTAAACAAAATTATTTGTTTAGGTTTTTATTTTTATAGAAAGTGAAATTAAAAAACTTTATTCATTACATTTTCCAGAACATTTGGTAAAATAAAGACAAAGACAATGAAGGAGAAAATGAAAAAATGATGAAACCAAGAAAAATGGGGAAATTGATTACGGAAATCCAAGAAGGCGATCAATTAAGTGTGACGGAATCAATTGAAGATAAAGATATCTTGTTGTACTTAGGATTGACAAATGATGCAAATCCCTTATTTATTCAACATGATTATACCAATCAAACGGAATACGAAAAGCCATTAGTGCCGGTTATTATGCTGATTGGCATTATGACAAGTACGATTTCAAAACATTTACCAGGACCAGGGTCAAATGTAGTGAATGTTTCAGTAAACTGCGTAAATCCCGTCTACCACTATGAAACGATTACCTTTGAATTCGAAGTCATTCGAGTGGATTTAATGAAAGAAGTAGTGACGATTTCAGTAGAAGCAAAAAACATGGAAGGTGAGCGAGTAATTGACGCTAGCTTTATTGTTGAGCCGCCACGATTAATCCCCCAAATTGAAGAAGCCTTACATTAAAATCAGAGTGCGCAAACTCTGGTTTTTTTCTTTTGAAGGGAACGAATTTCTTTTTCGCTATCTGCTCTTTTTTTTGGTAGAATAGAAGAGATGAAATTGGCACCAAACGATAAGTGAACACCACTTACTTAAGGTTTCCATAAAAAAGGAGTTTTCTTATGACGAAAAAAAATAAACTATTATTGATTGATGGAAGCAGTATTGCGTTCAGAGCATTTTATGCAATTCCCGGATCATTAGATCGATTTGTTAATAAAAACGGGCTTCACACAAATGCCCTTTTTAGCTTTCACCGAATGTTAGAAAATGAAATGAGTAAAGAAGAACCGACACATGTATTAGTTGCATTTGATGCAGGGAAAACGACATTTAGACATGAATTTTATAAAGAATATAAAGATGGACGGTCTAAAACCCCAGGGGAATTTAAAGAGCAAATGCCTTATTTACGTGATTTACTAGTCGGATTTGGGATTCCACATTACGAATTGGATAATTATGAAGCGGATGATATTATTGGAACCCTAGCAACGCAAGTAGACCCAAATGAATATGACGTTGTAGTCGTTTCAGGCGACCGAGATTTAACGCAACTTGCTAAAGAAAATGTTCGTGTGGACATTACCATAAAAGGCGTTAGTGAAATCGAAGAAAATACCCCTGCTTATCTAATGGAAAAATACGGTTTAACGCCAAATCAAATTATTGACATGAAGGGATTAGCAGGAGACTCTTCTGATAACATCCCAGGAGTGACCAATATTGGTGAAAAAACAGCTTTAAAACTGTTACATGAATTTGGTTCTGTTGAAGGCGTGTATGAAAACATTGAAGATATGAAAAAAAGCAAACGAAAAGAAAACCTAATCAATGACAAAGAACAAGCTTTCCTAAGTAAACGCTTGGCAACAATCGATGTTGAGGCTCCTCTAGAAGTGACAGTGGATGATTTAGTTTACAAAGGAAAAGACGTTGGAAAACTAATTGAGTTTTATAAAGAAATGGATTTTAAATCATTTTTAAGCAAATTAGATACTAAAGCTTATGATGAAGAAAATCAAATTGAAAAAGCTGAAATTCTTTTTGAAGTGGTAACCGAAGTAAAACCTGAAATGTTCGGTAAAGAAGGTGCTTTATACGTTGAAATGTTAAGTGATAATTACCATACAGCAGATATTGTAGGAGTCACTTGGACAAATGGCGAAAAAATTTATATGGCAGATCCTGATTTTATTTTAGCAGAGCCGTTATTTGCAGAATGGTTAAAAGACGAATCAATAGTTAAACACGTCTTTGATGCAAAACGAACAGTCGTAGCAATGAAACGCTACGGCAACGAAGTGAATGGCATCCAGTTTGACGTTTTACTGGCCTCTTATATTTTAAATACAAATGACAACAGTAAAGACTTATCTGAAGTAGCAATGGAGCATGATTACTATGAAGTTGATTCAGATGAAAGTGTCTATGGAAAAGGAGCTAAAATTGCCATTCCAGAAGATCCAGCAGTTCTTTATCAACATTTAGCGAGAAAAGCAAAAGCTATTGAAGTTTTAAGCAAGCATTTGAAAACTGAGTTAGAAAAAAGTGAACAAAGTGATCTTTTCTTTACAATGGAATTGCCTCTTTCAATGGTATTAGCAAAAATGGAAATGACAGGTGTAAAAGTCAATGCCAATCGCTTACTAGAAATGAAATCAGAATTTGCTACTCGCTTAACTGAAATTGAAGCGCGTATCTATGAAGAAGCTGGAGAAACTTTTAACATCAATTCACCAAAACAATTAGGTGTGATTTTATTTGAAAAAATGGGATTACCTGCAATTAAGAAAACTAAAACCGGCTATTCAACAGCAGTTGATGTTTTAGAGCAATTAAGAGAACAAGCGCCAATCGTAGATGATATTTTACAATACCGTCAAATTGCTAAAATTCAATCAACCTATGTGGAGGGCTTACTAAAAGTCGTTCATAATGCGACTGGAAAAGTACACACTAGATATGTTCAAACCTTAACCCAAACAGGTCGCCTTAGTTCCGTTGATCCTAACTTACAAAATATTCCGATTCGCTTAGAAGAAGGGCGTAAAATTAGACAAGCCTTTGTACCAAGCCATGAAGGCTGGAAAATGTTTGCTTCCGATTATTCACAAATTGAATTACGTGTGCTGGCAGATATTTCAAATGACACCCATTTAAAAGAAGCCTTTCTTGAAGGGCAAGACATCCATTCAAGTACGGCAATGCGCGTTTTTGGAATTGAAAAAGCAGAAGATGTGACTGGAAATATGCGTCGCCAAGCAAAAGCGGTTAACTTTGGAATCGTTTATGGCATCAGTGACTACGGACTATCACAAAACTTAGGAATAACTAGAAAAGAAGCACAACAATTTATTGATACGTATTTTGATAAATATCCAGGCGTTAAACAATATATGGAAGACATCGTACGGGAAGCAAAAGACAAGGGCTATGTTGAAACCTTATTCCACCGTCGCCGTTACTTGAAAGACATTAATTCAAGAAACTTTAACCTACGATCATTTGCTGAAAGAACCGCTATGAATACGCCAATCCAAGGAAGTGCGGCTGATATTATTAAAGTAGCGATGATTGAAATGGACAAACGTTTAAAAGCAGAAAATTTAAAAGCGACGATGTTGTTACAAGTACACGATGAACTGATTTTTGAAGCACCGATGGAAGAAATTCCAATCCTTGAAAAATTAGTTCCAGAAGTGATGGAACATGCCGTGAAATTACAAGTTCCATTAAAAGTAGACAGCAATTATGGCGACAGTTGGTATGACGCTAAATAAAAGAATAGCCTTGCATCCATTTGATAAAATAAAAAATGGGTGCAAGTTTTTTAAGAAGAAAGGAGCTTTTTATGCCAGAATTACCAGAAGTTGAAACGGTCCGAAAAGGACTAACCAACCTTGTTAAAGGTGCCACGATTAAAGACGTAGCAGTTTATTGGGATCGCATTATCACAAAACCATTTTCTGGTGAAGAGTTTGGTCATCAATTAATAGGAGAAACCATTCAACGTATTGACCGTCGAGGAAAATACTTGATTTTTATTTTAGATCACTGGGCAATGATTTCCCATTTGCGAATGGAAGGCAAGTATGAAGTTGAAGAAACGGAAACACCTTTGAAAAAACATACTCATGTGGTTTTTCATTTAACAGATGGCCGAGATTTAAGGTACTTAGACGTTCGAAAATTTGGTCGTATGACATTAGTTCCTTTGGGAGAACAATTTAATGTGACTGGAATACGCGACTTAGGACCAGAACCTATTCCAGATTTCTTTAAGCTACCAGAATTTTCAAAGGCTTTAGGTATAAAAAACAGAGCCATCAAGCCATTATTACTAGAACAAAAAATTGTTACAGGTCTAGGCAATATTTATGTTGACGAAGCTCTTTTTGAAGCGGAAATCCATCCTTTACGTCCAGCGAACTCATTGAAAAAAAGTGAAGTCAAAGCCCTTTATCAAGCGATTATTGATGTTTTAGGTCGAGCAGTTGAAGCAGGTGGAACGACAATTCGAACGTATCAAAATGCGTTAGGAGAAGCAGGAACATTCCAAGTAGAACTAGCAGTGTATGGTAAAACAGGCGAGCCTTGCATTCGCTGTGGACACCTTATTGAGAAAATTAAGGTAGCACAACGAGGAACCCACTTTTGTCCTCAATGTCAAAAATTGACAACTACAAATACAAAGTCATTCAATCAATTATAGAAAAGAGTGATAAAGATGACAGTTATCTTAGGTTTAACAGGGAGTATTGCCACCGGAAAATCAACCGTCAGCCAACTCTTCAAAGATTTTGGCTTTCCAGTAGTAGATGCTGATCTTGGGGCAAGAGCCGTAGTCGAAAAAGGAACAGCAGGTCTTAGAGCAATCAAAACCTATTTTGGCGATGAAATCATCCATTCAGATGGCAGTTTGAATCGGCAAAAACTTGGAAAGATTGTCTTTGAAGACGGAGAGAAACGAAAACAGTTAAATGAACTTTTAAAACCCTATATTCGAAAATGGATTATGGATGAGACTCAAAAACAAGTTGTAAAAGGCGTGTCATTGGTCGTGTTGGATATTCCGCTTTTATATGAAGCGGAGTACGACAAAGTTGTAGATATGGTGATGGTAGTAGCCGTTTCTCCTGCCACTCAACTAAAACGACTACAAAAACGCAATCAATTATCAAAAGAAGAAGCCTTATTGCGAATTCACTCGCAAAAATCAATTGTTGAAAAAGAGCAACTTGCGGATATTGTGATCGATAATAATGGGTCAAAAGAATCAACCAAACAACAAGTCGAAAAGTGGCTAGGTCAAATGGGGTTTCTTTCTATCAAAGGATAGGAAGAACTCTATTTTTATAATCAACACCTTTTTTCATAAGTCTTTTCACAAAGGTTCAAGCTATGTTATAATGACGTGTAAACACCTAATTATAATACGAATTATTTTATTAATCATAATAAATTAAACATAGAGGATGATGAAAAGTGCAATGTCCACGCTGTCAAAATAATGGTTCTAGAGTTGTCGACAGTCGTCCAGCAGATGAAGGACGAGCAATTAGACGAAGACGTGAATGTGAAGCATGCAGCTTTCGTTTTACAACCTTTGAAAGAACAGAACAGGCGCCTTTACTTGTTGTCAAAAAAAATGGAACAAGAGAAGAATTTAATCGTGAAAAAATCTTACGTGGCCTTATTCGCTCCTGTGAAAAACGCCCAGTAGCAATGGAGCAAGTTGAAAAAATTGTCGATGAAGTTGAAAATAAAGTTCGAGGTTTAGGTGAAAATGAAGTATCAACCACTTTGATTGGCGAATACATCATGGAACGCTTAGCCCAAGTAGACGAAGTTGCCTATATTCGTTTTGCAAGTGTCTACCGTGAATTTAAAGATATGAGTGTCTTTTTGAAAGAATTACAAGAAATGCAAGAAAAAGAAAAATAAGCAAGCGAAAGGTGTGAATCTTATATGAATTATCCATGGAAAAATCTTAGTCCAAAAGATGGCTTTAAAGTCCGTCAAAATGGCTTGCTTTCAGATATGGATCAAAAAATTCTCACTTTTTTATATCAGCCTCTGATTGGAGCCACTGCCTACAGTCTTTATATGACCTTATGGACAGAAGTTGAAGATGATAAGTATTGGAGTGACGGTATTCTTCATTCAGAATTGCTGGCACTATTAAATATTGGAATTCCAGAATTGTATCAAGCTAGAATTAAACTTGAAGCCATTGGCTTACTTAAAACGTATGTCAGTTCAGAACAAGAAAAAAACTTTGTTTATGAACTTCTATCTCCACAACCAGTCCATGTCTTTTTTAAAGACGATTTGTTAAGTTTGTTGTTATTTGAAAAAGTAGGCGAACGGAAATTCAGAAAGCTACGCCAACGATTCACATCGAATTCAGTTAATCCCAAAGAATTTGAAGAGATTACAAAATCATTCCTAGATGTCTATCATTTTGATAGTCAACTATTTAATCAAGAAAAAAATCTATTGACCGAGCCAGTCGAACTGGTGGGTGCTACAGAAAGTACGGTACCTCAATTGGATTCTAAGCAGTTTGATTTTAAATTTTTCTATGATGGCTTATCTACTCAATATATCAATCGATCTTCCATTACAAAAGAAATTGAAAAGACGATTATTGTGTTGAACACAATGTACGGGGTCGATGAATTAAAAATGCAAAAAGCTGTTTTAGAAGCATCTGATATTGATACAGGCAAAGTAGATGACCGTAAGCTCAAGCAATTGATATACGATCAGTATCATCAAACCAATCAACAAGCTGTGCATGTAAAAGATGTTATGGAAGAAGTGATTACCACTTCAAAAACGAAGCGTCAATTTAGAAAAAATGAATTGAAGCATCAAGGCTTTACCAATGAGGATATTGCTGTAATTGAAGTAAGTGAAACCATGACTCCTTATGATTTTATGACATCCATCAAAGAACAAAAAGGTGGATTTGTTGCCAAAACAGAAGAGTGGACGTTAGAAAATTTGCTTAAAAGAGCCAATTTACCGTCATCCGTAGTCAATATTTTGATCCATTATGTGTTAGTCGTCCGAGGAAATCCAACCTTTACTCAAAATTTAGCTGACAGTATTGCCAATGATTGGAGTCAAGACAACGTCACTTCTCCAGAACGAGCGATTCAAAAAGTAAAAGAACTTTATCAAGAAAATGCAGCTAAAAAACAAAAACGAGAAGAACAACAAAAAAGCTACTCAAAATCAAAACCTGCTACTTATCGCAACAATCAAACCAGTACAAGAAAAGAAACCCTACCAGAATGGGCAAAAGATGATTATCAAGAAACCGAAGAAAAACCGATGAGCAAAGAAGAGCAAGAAGCCTTTATGCAACGAATCAAACGGTTAGAAAAACAAAATTAGGAAAGGATGGTGAACAAAATGGAAGATATGGGCAAAGGTTTATCTAAACTCATTAAAGAACGAAACTTAGAAAGCCAGTACGATTCTTTGATGAAAGAAGTCTTAAGAGACGAGGATGTCATAAGCTTCATTGAAGAAAATCGAGAAAAATTAACAGATGAACGAATCGTACGAAGCTATGCAAAACTTTACGAATACGTTCAAGAAAAAAAGAAATTTCAGCGTAAAGATGGCATGATGGCACCAGGCTATATGCCAAAATTATTTATGAATTTTCACGTTATCGACGTTACGTATGTTCCGACAACTGAATTGATTGCCAAACAAAAAGAAAATGAGATTCGTGAACGAATTCATTCAATGGATATGCCAAAAGATGTTCGTAATGCAACGCTAGCTAAATTTGAATTAACTGATGAGCGGCGTGAAGCCGTTTCGGAAGCACTTGATTTTATTGATTCTTATTTAAGTGATCCAAAAGGGTTTCATAAATCGTTATATTTACAAGGATCTTTTGGAGTGGGGAAAACCTATTTATTAGGAGCTCTTGCCCATGAATTGGCAAAAAATGGCTATGCCAGTACATTGATGCACTTTCCATCTTTTGCAGTTGAAATGAAACAATCCATTGGCAAAAATGATATGAGTGAAAAATTGGATATGGTCAAAAAATCAGCCATCTTAATGTTAGATGATATTGGAGCAGATTCGATGTCTAGCTGGATTCGTGATGATGTTTTAGGTGTTATTTTGCAATACAGAATGCAAGAGCAATTGCCAACCTTCTTTTCATCAAACTTTGATATGAAGCAATTAGAAAACGAACATTTAAGAACTAGTCAACGGGGAGAAGATGAGCCTTTAAAGGCAAAACGAATTATGGAACGAATTCGTTATCTTGCAAAAGAAATTAAGATGACAGGGAAAAATAGACGTAATGGATAATTTGTTTTTGTTATTTAACGATTGTTACTTGAAAACTCAGAGAAAAAGTGTTTTAATTAGGTCAATAGATTAAATCAATGAGAAAGACACCAAGACAAGAAGCCTATTTACCAGAGAGGAAAGCATTTGCTGAGAGCTTTCTAAACAAGAACTTGTTTTGACCACTTTCAAGTGCCACTGTGAACCAGTTATGAACTAGCAGTTTGGCCGTTTCGCTAACGTTATCAAGCCTAAGAGCAAGAGTCTATTTTGGACTCTAAAATTGGGTGGAACCACGACTAGATCGTCCCTTTTACAACAAGTAATGTTAGTTGTTGTAAAAGGGGCTTTTTTTATTTAGCAAAAGATTGATTTAAAAATTAACTACATTGGGGGAAGCAGTATGTCAGAAATCAAGATTACATTACCAGATGGCGCAATTAAAGAAGTTGCAGCAGGTTCATCAACGTTAGATATTGCGAAAAGTATCAGCAATAGTTTAGCAAAAAAAGCTTTAGCCGGAAAATTCAATGGAGAATTAGTCGATTTAGTTCGTCCACTTGAAGTAGATGGAAGCTTAGAAATTATTACACCCGATCACGAAGATGCCTTACAAATCATTCGTCATTCTTCTGCTCATTTAATGGCAAATGCGTTGCGTCGTTTATATCCAGATATTCATTTTGGTGTAGGTCCAGCAATTGAAAGTGGATTTTATTACGATACTGATACTGAAACACCTATCACAGAAGAAGACTTACCAAAAATCGAAGCTGAAATGATGAAAATCGTGAAAGAAAATAATCCGATTGTTCGCAAAGAAGTGACTCGTGAAGAAGCGCTAGACTTGTTTAAAGAAGATCCTTACAAAGTAGAATTGATTACAGCGTTGCCAGCAGATGAAACAATCACAGTCTACGATCAAGGCGATTTTGTTGATTTATGTCGCGGGGTCCATGTTCCTTCAACAGGCCGTATTCAAGTATTCAAATTATTGTCTCTTGCAGGAGCTTACTGGAGAGGTGATTCATCTAACAAAATGATGCAACGTATTTATGGAACAGCCTTTTTTGATAAAAAAGACTTAAAAGAATTTATCAAAATGCGCGAAGAAGCAAAAGAACGCGACCATCGTAAACTAGGTAAAGAATTAGATCTATTTATGATTTCTCCAGAAGTAGGATCAGGATTGCCATTCTGGTTGCCAAAAGGTGCGACAATTCGTCGCACTATCGAACGTTACATCACAGATAAAGAAATCAGTTTAGGCTATCAACACGTTTACACTCCAATTATGGCAAACGTTGACCTTTATAAAACATCTGGTCACTGGGATCATTACCATGAAGACATGTTCCCACCAATGGATATGGGAGACGGCGAAATGCTAGTGTTGCGTCCAATGAACTGTCCTCATCATATGATGGTTTATAAAAATGACGTTCATAGTTACCGCGAATTGCCAATCCGTATTGCAGAATTAGGCATGATGCACCGTTATGAAAAGAGTGGCGCATTATCAGGATTGCAACGAGTTCGTGAGATGACTCTTAATGATGGACATACATTTGTTCGTCCAGATCAAATCAAAGACGAATTTAAACGCACATTGGAATTAATGGTGGCAGTCTATGAAGACTTTGATATTACCGATTACCGTTTCCGTTTAAGCTATCGTGATCCAAAAAATACAGACAAATACTTTGATGATGATGCAATGTGGGAAAAAGCACAAATCATGCTAAAAGCTGCTATGGATGAAATGGAATTAGAATACTTTGAAGCAGACGGAGAAGCAGCATTTTATGGTCCTAAACTAGACGTTCAAGTGAAAACAGCAATGGGAATTGAAGAAACATTGTCAACAATTCAATTAGATTTCCTATTACCAGAGCGTTTTGATCTAACTTATGTTGGAGACGATGGCGAAAATAATCACCGTCCTGTTGTTATTCATCGCGGTATCGTATCTACAATGGAACGCTTTGTGGCCTACTTGACTGAAGTATACAAAGGCGCCTTCCCGACATGGTTAGCACCTGTTCAAGCTACAATTATTCCAGTTAATATGGATATGCACTCAGATTATGCTTTTGAAATCAAAGAACGCCTGACAGCTGCAGGTATGCGGGTTGAAGTGGATGACCGCAACGAAAAAATGGGTTATAAAATTCGTGCTTCACAAACTCAAAAAATTCCGTATCAATTAGTTGTTGGAGATAATGAAGTAAAAGAAGCAACCGTTGCTGTCCGCAAGTATGGCGAAAAAGAAACAACGGACATGGCTTTAAATATGTTTATAGATGTTATGGTTGCAGAAGTAACGAACTTTAGTAAATAATAAAAAGCGGTTATAGAATTCTTAAGAATTTTATAACCGTTTTTTTGTATAAATTAATTTTTTAATATGATAAAATTAATAATTGTATAGGAATTTTTTGAGTTGGAGTGGAAAAAATGGGAATGTATGAAAAACTAGTAGGTGTTGGTTTAATCGTAGCAAGTGGTTTATATGGGCTTTCTTTAATTGGAAATGCGAGTCAAAAAATTGATTATCCCAATGAAGGCATGCGCTTTTTTGAACCAAAAACTGTAAATCAACTAGAACAACAACAACTAGATAAGTACAGGGATAGAAAAGTTGAGGCAGAAAAAAAAGTTCCTCATTTAAAAGATTATTTAAAAGAACCCTGTAGTTATTTTTTAAATATTAAAAAAACTCAACAAGGATCTGAAAGTTTGTCCTACCGTATTACAGAAATAGAACCGATTTTAAAATCCCACTCAGCAACCTTTGAAAAACGAACAGAAATGAGTACTGTCAATCCAAAAGAAGGAACAGAGTTGGAATTACAAACTATTTTTACGGATGCTAGTAATGGAGTAGAGTCTTTGAAACAAGATATAATAAAAAAAATAAACGAGATGCAAGTTTATTCAACAGAGCAAAAACAAGAGGTAATCCAACAAGTAACCGATCAAATAGAACCAAATTTAAATCACTACAGCATGTCAGATGATTTATTTGAATTTGAGCTAAAAGACAGAACCATTCAAGTTCCAAAAGCTGAGTTAAAAAGGATCATTAAGCCGGATTACCTATCCTCACAATTAAATCAACAAGTAGCAGATGAAATTCAGCAAGAAAAAATAGCAGAACAAAAACGCATTCAAGAAGAAGTAAGACGTCACCAAGCAAAAAATCCAATTGCAAAAGTCAGCGGGAAAGTAGTAGCATTAACTTTTGACGATGGACCAAGCCCTACTGTAACGCCACGTGTATTAGAACTCTTAAAAAAATACAATGCAAAAGCGACCTTCTTTGTTTTAGGGAAAAACGCCATAGCCAATCCAAGTTTAATCCAGCAAGAAATTGGAAATGGCAATGAAATTGGCAACCATAGTTGGAATCATGCTGACTTAACGAAATTAAAAAAAGACGGTGCACTTAGCCAAATTCAGCAAACCAATCAAGCCGTCAAACAAGCATCTGGTTACGATGTTCAGTTAGTCCGACCACCGTATGGAGCCATTACGAAAGAATTAAGCCCTATTATCGGCATGCCAGTCATTCAATGGTCAGTAGATTCGCTAGACTGGAAAACTAAAAATGGGGTAGCCGTACACAAAGAAGTGATGAGCCACGTCAAAAATGGTTCCATTGTGTTAATGCATGATATTCATCCGACCACGGCTGATGGGCTGGAGCAAATTTTAAAGGAGTTAAAAGAGCAAGGCTATCAATTTGTTACCATTAGTGAATTATTTGGAACACCAATGGTGCCTGGGAAAGCTTATTACAACGATTGATTTCTAAAAAGAGTTGACATATTTCTAAAAAAAAGGTATACTATAAAAGTTGAGAAAACAAAGCAGAAGCACCCGCTTCTCGCCTTAGTAGACAAATGTCGCTGGGCTAGATATAAAAGATGATATCTTGCGTAATGCAAGTTCGGATATTTATAGGCGGGTTCATATAGAACTCGTCTATTTTTCTGCTGTACATTCTCGCGAATTTGATGGAGGTGAATGACCATAGCAAAAGATATGATGGTAAATGACGGCATTCGTGCTCGTGAGTTACGCTTAATAGGCGACGATGGAGAACAGCTTGGTGTGAAAACAAAAAGCGAAGCTCTTAAACTTGCTGAACAAGCTAATCTTGACCTAGTATTAGTAGCACCAACGGCAAAACCGCCAGTTGCTCGTGTCATGGATTACGGTAAATTCCGTTTTGAACAACAAAAGAAAGAACGTGAAGCCCGTAAAAACCAAAAAATCATTAACGTAAAAGAAGTTCGTTTAAGTCCGACAATTGATGTCAATGACTTTAACACTAAATTACGTAATGCTCGCAAATTCCTTGAAAAAGGTGACAAAGTGAAAGCTTCGATCCGATTTAAAGGCCGTGCCATTACTCATAAAGAGATTGGCCAAAAAGTTTTAAACCGTTTAGCTGAAGAAACTGCTGATATTTCAACAGTAGAATCAAAAGCAAAAATGGATGGACGTAGTATGTTCTTGGTCTTAGCACCAAAGAATGATAAGTAAGATCGATGTATTTTTAAGGAGGAAACACTAATGCCAAAACAAAAAACACACCGCGGTTCTGCTAAACGTTTCAAAAGAACAGGTAATGGCGGACTAAAACGTCATAGCGCTTTTACAAGCCATATGTTTGCTAACAAATCACAAAAGCAAAAACGTAAATTACGTAAAGCTTCAATGGTTTCAGCTGGTGATTACAAACGCATTCGTCAACAATTATCACAAATGAAATAATTTTCAACTAGACGATTGCATTGCGTAATCCGTACTTAGATGAAAAACACAACGATTAAAAAATTAGTGAAAAGAATTTTCTAAATAATAGAAAATTTCTTATAAGGAGGAAATTACTATGCCACGTGTTAAAGGTGGGACAGTTACCCGTAAACGCCGTAAAAAGATTTTAAAATTATCAAAAGGTTATTACGGAGCAAAAAGCAAATTATTTAAAGTAGCAAATCAACAAGTGATGAAATCTTATCAATATGCATACAGAGATCGTCGTCAAAAGAAACGTGATTTCCGTAAATTATGGATCGCTCGTATCAACGCAGCAGCTCGCATGAACAACATGAGCTACAGTGTATTGATGCACGGTTTAAAAGTTGCTGGTATCGACATTAACCGT
Organism: Carnobacterium divergens; assembly: GCF_900258435.1. Classification (NCBI taxonomy): domain Bacteria; kingdom Bacillati; phylum Bacillota; class Bacilli; order Lactobacillales; family Carnobacteriaceae; genus Carnobacterium; species Carnobacterium divergens. The sequence goes on from NZ_LT992558.1 coordinate 1,288,900, forward strand.
AAAATGTTAGCTGATATCGCTGTTCATGATGCAGCAGCATTTACTGCTCTTGCTGAACAAGCAAAAGATGCTTTAAACAAATAAGATAGTTAGTCCCGCTCATTTGAGTGGGGCTTTTTTTTTGAGATTTTTTGACTATGACGATTGATTTTTTTCATGAAAGTTCCAAGGATGTTGGTATTTTCTATATCGGATTCCTTTGTTACTTAAATAAAAAAATGTTCTAAAGTGCCTCAGAAGATTCCATAGGGTTGTTTTTTAACGAATAGAGATGGAGGATAAACTTATATTGAGAAATGAGAATATAGAAGAGGCTAAACTAGAATTGTTCTTTAAAAAAATGAAATCCTTGACCTTCGGGTTACCCAAAGGTTTATAATAAGAATGAGGTGAGGGGAATGTCAGAAAAACTAATGACGATTTCAGAGTTGGCAAAAGTATTTAAAATAAATCAACACACGATTCGACACTATGAAGAAAAAGAGTTATTGTTACCATCTGAAATAAGTGAAAATGGGTATAGAAAATATGGGTTATCAGAAGCATATCAGTTAGCTTTCATATTATTTTTAAGAGAATTAGGATTAAGTTTGGCAAGTATTAAACTACTTATTGAAGAAGGTTCAAGAACGGATTATACAAGTATTTTGTTAGAGAAGAAAGCAAAAATTATAGAAGAAAAACGACGTTTAGAGAAGTTAAGTAAAATGGTTGATGAACAAATTGTAATTAGTTCAAAATCGAAAGAAGAAATGTACACGGTCAATCATGCTATTAATTTAAGTTTACTCAAGCGTATGCCACTATCAGAAAGTTTTGGCATCTCTGACTTAGCTGAAATCAAATTGAGTTCGGGACTTTTTATGGAAAAAATATATTACATTATCCATGAAACCTTTTATGATATATGCATTGAAGAAGCCAAAGGAACATACTTTAGTATTAGTTCAGGAAAGTATTATTTTCAATTAATTGAAATAGGCAGTGAAAAAGAAGTAGATAAAGAAATAGAACATGCACTATTAAATCACGGGTTCCCTCTAATTGCGATTGAAGATAGCGAACGTTTTTTAACAACTGGAAATCGAATCACCATCAAAGTCTTGGGAGAGAAAAAATGATAGTGATAGAAAAAATAAACAGGTTAACTGAACAAGATTTAACTCTTTTATTCAAAGGATTTAAATCGAAATGGCAGAGGTTGCTAAAGGTCTATTCTTTTGAAGAATTTATTAGATTATATAACAGCACTAGTCTAACAGAAGTCTGTTATCGAGTTGTTTATAATGGGCATTTAGCAGGTATTTTTGCTATTAATGGAGATTTTTCCAAAAAGAAAAGGAAGCTTATTAGAATTCAAAATTTTTCTGACTGGCGTTGGCATATCGGGCTGAAATTACTAAGTGTTAAAGTTGCAAAAAAGGAGTGTTATCTGTCATTTCTTGTAATTGAAGATGATTTTCAAGGGAAAGGGATTGGAAAAATGTGTTTGTACTATATTGAAACAGTTATGTTAAATTTAAATGAAATGAATTGCATTACCCTGTTTGTTTCAACTGAAAATAGTAGAGCTATAAAGTTATATGAACAACAAGGATTTAAAATTGATAGGCAACTACATTCATTTCTTACTGACTACTTTATTGGCGAAAAAAAATGGTATAAGATGAAAAAAGATTTAAATTGAAGCGTTTTTTTAATGTAGTTTTCTATTTTTAGTAAATTTAATAATAAATAAAGGGTGAATAAAATGAAGAAAGCAACGATTTCAGTGATTGCAATACTCATTATTTTAATAAGTATTATTGTTTATAATAATGAATTTGATATGATTATCAAAGATGAAACCGTTAATATCGAAAAAGAAAGTATAGCAGTTGAATATGCGCTGCCAAAAAAGAAGAGAGAAAAACCCGGTTTAATTTTATTTATACATGGCGATGGACCAATTAATAAGAATGGTGATGAAGGGTATTATCCAGCATGGGAAACTCTTGCAAAAGAAAATTACATATCCATTAGTTGGGATAAAGCAGGCGTTGGGGGTTCCACGGGAAATTGGTTGAAACAAGATATGGTTGATCGAAAGCAAGAAGCGGAAAAAGTATTGAAATGGGCACTTGAAAAATTTGATCTTGATTTAAGGAAAGTTGGTGTTTGGGGAGCTAGTCAAGGAGGTTGGGTCATAACAAAACTATTAAATGAAAACAAGGATGTGAAATTTGCGATTGGCGTTGCACCAGCGGTAAATTGGATGAGACAGGGGAGGTTTAATACCATTAGTGAGATGGAATATGAAGGTTATTCTAAAAAGAAAATTGATGAAAAACTACTGACAGAGACTCAAGTAAATAAATATTTAAAAGAAAATAATTACCAAGGATACAAGGACAGTAATTTAGAAAAAGAGATTTTGGAAAAAGACAGATGGGATTTTATTCGTAAAAATATGGACTTAGATAATACTTCAGAGGTTGAACAAATTAGTAAACCCTATTATTTAGTAATAGGTGACCATGATCTTAATGTTGATACGAAAGAAACAGAAAATATTTATAGAGAGCACATAAATAAAGAGTATTTAACAGTCTATCCAATTTCAAATGCGACCCATAGGATGTTAAAACCAAGACATCAAAAAGATAGTAGAATGACAGTTGTAGAAACCGTTTTTAATCCTAGAAGAATTTTTGCACCAGATTATTTTAAAGCACTCAAAGAGATAGCATCGAAAAAAGAAATATAATTTCGGCGCTGTTTAATCCAAGATTTTTAAATCATACTACTAATAATGAAAGGTTAAAGGCAAACGGGTCAAGCAAAAGACGCTTTAAACAAATAATCATAAAAAAAGAGAATCGTTTAAGATTCTCTTTTTTTATCCATAGATTAGCGAACTTCAATCCAAGCATGATAATAATCAAACCGTTCCTCCTCAGCAAAGCTAACAAGATACCTTGCAACCGTATGTCCTGTCGTGTAGCCTAAGCTTGTTAACGCGTTAAGATGCTCTTGTAGGTTGTGAATAGCGGGTTCTTGAATTGAAACCTTTAACAAGCATTCTTTAAAGCATTTCGTTTCTTTTGATTTCTGCCACAGCACATCTTGATTTTTTTGATTGGTAGAGGCTATCCCGTATTCGATTTCACTGTTTGAAGCAGAATTTATTTTTAAAAGAAAGCTTGAAGGATCCGCTAAATACGTAGTGACACTTTCCTTATCTGCAATATCTAAATGAATCATAAAATCAAAATCTGGCTGACTGTCCTGATAAAGTTGCTTTTGCAAATACTTCACCAGCTCTATTTTTTTAAGACGTGTACGAATTCCTAATTGAACGTTCCTTAATCGTTCGATTTCATTTGTTACACTCAATTCAGTTTCCATAAGAACCCCAGATAAGGAAGAGGCATCAAAAGTAGTTATTTTTTTTAATTGTTGAATGGGAACATTTAAACTTCGATAAAATTGAATATCGGTTAGTTCAATTAATTGTGTTTCCGTATAAATGCGGTACCCATTCGCTGGGTTTCGTTCAATCTGAATCAATTTTTCTGCATCCCAATAGCGCAAAGTAGATTTTGGAATATTAAACAAATCCGATATCTCTTTAATTGAATAATGTTCTTCCATTCCCTCACCTCTTTTTCATTATATGAAAAATCTCATTGACATTCAAGTAACTTTAACCTTTATACTAGGCTAAGTAGAAATAACAGAAAGTTGGTAAAGGTATGAAATTAGTGATTGATTTTTTCAAAAAAAACAAAGGATTAAGTGTTGCAACCATTGTCGCACTTTTGTTTCAAATTTTAGGAACACTTGGAGTCCCACTTTTAGTTGCTAAATTAATTGATGAAGGCATTGCTAGTGGTGATTCTACACTAGTTTATCAAATCGGCTTGCAAATGGTAGGGGTGGCTTTTTTTGCCGCTATCTCAGCGATTATAGGAAGTTATTTATCTGCTCAAATAGCCGCTTCCTTTGGCTATCACATCAGAAATCATTTTTTTAGAAAAGTACAAAAGCTATCTTTAAAAGATACAGAAGAATTTGGTGTTGCATCACTGGTCAATCGAACGAGTAATGATGTTGATAATATTCAACAAGTGATGATTTTATTTTTACAAATGATTTTGCCAGGTCCAATCATTTCTGTCGTTGCAATTTATATGACGTATTCTCTTTCACCAAAATTAACAATTGTTCCACTTCTTTCAATGCTTGTTTTTTTTATTGCCGTTTTTATTTTAATGAAAAAAGGCAATCACTATTCAAGAAGCGTCCAAATAAAGATGGATCAAGTAACCCGAGTTTTCAGAGAATTTTTTATGGGGATTCGTGTTATTCGTGCTTTTGGCAATCAAGAATATGAAAAAAAACGAACGGATCAAACCTTCAAGGAATACGCTGACAATACTATTAAGCTAAATCAAGTCTTTGCTTGGCTGACGCCCACTGTTTTATTTTTGATGGGAGCTTCTCTTGCTGGAATATTATGGATTGGAGGAAATGAAGTTGCACTTGGAAAACTTCAAATTGGCAGTATTACAGCCGTCGGTGAATATACGATTATTACCTTAGCTTACCTTGTAATGGCAGCCATGGTGATAGTAACGATTCCAAAAGGGATGGCGTCGGTTTACCGAATTCAAGAATTGTTAACTAAAGAACCAGAAGTTAAAGACTTCGCAAATGTAAATGCAGACAATCAAAAAAGTCAAAAAGAAGTTGTCGCCTTTAAGAATGTTACCTTTTCCTATCAAAATGCAGCAGAACCAGTATTACAAAATATTAGTTTTACTGCTAAACGAGGAGAAGTGACCGCTATCGTTGGTGGGACAGGCTCTGGAAAAAGTACGATTGCTAAAGCATTATTACGCTTTAGCGAAATAACCTCAGGAGAAATCCAGTTAAATGGCCAGGCAATTCATGAACTTTCTCAATATGATTTACGAAAAAAGATTAGTTATGTTCCACAAAAAGCGTATTTATTTAGTGGAACAATTGAAGAAAATTTAAAAACAGGCAATCAAACAATGAGTTCAGACGAATTGGAACATATTATTAAAATTGCCCAATCCGACTCCTTTATCCATTCACTGGAAAAAGGAATACAATCACAAGTCTCACAAGGTGGGAGTAATTTTTCAGGCGGACAAAAGCAACGTTTGGCCATTGCTCGCGCGTTGGCTAAACAAGCAGACGCTTATATTTTTGACGATAGCTTTAGTGCCCTTGATTTTAAAACAGATAGTAGACTTAGGCAAGCATTAAAAGAGGAACTAAAAAATAAAGCAGTGATTATCGTAGCGCAACGCATTAGTACAATCAAAGATGCAGATCAAATCCTTGTGTTAGATGAAGGAGTGATGGTTGGAAAAGGCACTCATGCAGAACTCCTTGCAACCAATCCGATTTACCAAGAATTCGTTGCCTCACAAAGTGCAAGTAAGGAGACACAAGATGATGAATAAAAAAATATATCTAGATAAAAGTTTTTGGCGTTTCTTTAAGATTTTAATGACTGAAAAAAAAGCTTTTATTTTAATGGCTTTTTCCAGTTTGGTTTCAAATTTATTAATGACTAGTATTCCCTTTATTATGGGAATCGGAATTGATCGCTTGCTTCATATGATTCAAGAAGTAGGTCTGCGTGATGTGACGATTCGTCAGACACATGAAATCCTAAGCCCGTTGATTTTTATGATGATCAGTTTTGAATTAATCACCTTTTTCTTTTCATATACGCAGGAAAAAACAATGGCAAAAGCAAGTGAAAAAATAACCTTAAATTTAAGAAAACAATTGACAACTAAATACACAAAATTGCCGATGGAATTCTTTGATACTCATCAAGTGGGAGATATCTTAAGCCGTTCCACAACAGATTTAAATAAAGTTGCCAATGTTTTATTAACGGGCATTAACCAAATGATGTCTTCAATTGCCAATGTTTTCTTTGGTGTATTGATGTTGCTTTATATCAGTCCAGCATTAACCATTGTCGTCTTAGGAATTATGGGGATGAATTTTTTTGTAACGAAGTGGATTGCAGCGAAAAATAAAGAGTTTGCTGAAAAAAGTTACCGTGAATTAGGCGAATTAACTAATTTTGCAGAAGAATATTATACAGGTAATCTGATTGTAAAATCGTTTAATCAACAAGAAACAGCAATTCAAGCCTTCAATGAAATCAATCAAAAACAAGCAAAATCTTTTAAGAAATCTCAATTTGTCAATTTTGGTATCTATCCTTTAATTCGTTTTTTAAACCAGCTAGCTTTTGTTGTAAGTGCAATTTTTGGAGCGAAATTAGTGTTGTCAGGAGCTATGAGCTTAGGAACGATTCAAGCCTATCTGCAATACGTCAATCAAATATCGGAACCACTAACACAATCTTCTTATGTTATAAATTCGATTCAAAGTGCGCTGGCTTCGATGGAGCGTATATTTGAAATATTGGATGCAAAAGAAGAAATAAAAGAGGCTAAAACCGTCGTTGAATTAAAAAATCCAAAAGGGGAGATTGCCTTCAACCATGTGCAATTTGGCTATGACGCTACAAAAATGCTTATGGAAGATGTTGATTTTCTTGCAAAAGCTCATGGGACGGTTGCTATTGTGGGGCCAACGGGAGCTGGTAAAACAACCTTGGTTAATCTACTCTTACGTTTTTATGAACTAACTGGAGGCGAGATTACCTTTGATGGTGAACCTATCACCAACTTATCAAGAAGCCATTTAAGAAGTATGTTTGGAATGGTCTTACAAGACACCTGGTTATTTGAAGGAACGATTGCTGAAAATTTGGCATATGGAAAAAGAGATGCGACGCGTAATGAAATCATCGAAGCGGCTAAAATTGCGCAATGCCATCATTTTATCCAAACCTTACCAGATGGTTACGACACGATTATTTCCAGTGAAGAAAATACAATTTCCCAAGGTCAACAACAGTTACTAACGATTGCTCGCATTATTTTAGCCAATCCAGCAATTGTGATTTTAGATGAAGCAACCTCAAGTGTAGATACCCGAACAGAAATTGAAATTCAAAAAGCAATGAACCACGTAATGAAGGGGAGAACTAGTTTTGTCATTGCCCATCGTTTATCAACGATTCAATCTGCTGATTTGATTTTAGTAATGAAAGAAGGAACGATTATTGAGCAGGGCAGGCATTTAGAATTGCTTAATCAAGATTCCTTCTATTCCGATTTGTATAACAGTCAATTTTCATAATGCTTGTCAAAAAAGAGAATTTTAATCGATTCTCTTTTTTTGTTATCCTAAAAAAAAGTCAAAAACATTGTGAAAGAATTAAATAGCTTAATTTGACCGTTTACAGCCGTTCTTTAATCCGTAAGTCATTTAATCTATTTTAAAGAAAAGAAGAGAAACGCGATGTTGATGCTGTAAATCAATTTTTAAACGAAACTAACACATACTACATATAGTGTCAATAAATAAAATAATTTTCTAATACACAAGATATTGATTGTAAAATAAATAGGAATGAGATAGAATAAGTGAGGTAGAGAACAAAAGGAGTGACGTGTAAATGATGAATGTTGAGAATGTTGAAGAAGGTACTGCTAACTTTAAAAGTAAAAAACTAAACGTCTTTGTGATTAAAAGAGATAGTCGGTTAGTGCCATTTGACGATCAAAAAATTTACGATGCCTTAATGAAGGCAGAAGCACAGTTAAATGGAAAAATAACACCAGAAGTAAAAGCTGAGATTCAAGAAATTGTCTATAAAATTGATCAAGAAATCACAGATCGTTTCCAAAAGGATATTAAAATTTATGAAATTCAAAATATTGTTGAGCATATTTTAATCGCAGAAAAAAAAGTAGCCTTAGCAGAACATTATATCAGTTACCGAGCAAATCGAGATTTTGAACGAACCAAAGCAACGGATATCAACTTTACGATTGAAAAATTAATCAATAAAGATCGCTCTGTTGTGAATGAAAATGCTAATAAAGATAGTGAAGTTTTTAACACACAACGGGATTTAACAGCTGGAATTGTTGGGAAATCAATGGGATTAAAAATGTTGCCACCCCACGTAGCAAACGCACATCAAAAAGGAGATATTCATTACCATGACTTAGATTACCAACCATATTCTCCGATGACAAATTGTTGCTTGATCGACTTTAAAGGTATGTTAACAGAAGGCTTTAAAATTGGAAATGCGGAAGTTGAAAGTCCTAAGTCCATTCAAACAGCTGCCGCACAAATGGCACAAATTATCGCAAATGTTGCCTCTAGCCAATACGGCGGGTGTAGTGCTGACCGAATTGATGAAGTGCTAGCTCCCTTTGCACAATTAAACTACGACAAGCACTTAGCAACTGCTAAAGAATGGATTGAAGGAGAAGAAAAACAACTTGCCTTTGCAAAAGAAAAAACAGAAAAAGACATTTACGATGCGATGCAAAGCTTAGAATATGAAATCAATACGCTGTATTCTTCACAAGGACAAACGCCCTTCACCTCATTAGGTTTTGGTTTAGGAACAAACTGGATTGAACGAGAAATTCAACAAGCAATTTTAAAAGTACGAATTAAAGGAATAGGCAAAGAACAACGTACAGCGATTTTCCCTAAATTAATTTTCACATTAAAACGTGGCGTAAACTTAGAAGAACAAGATCCAAACTATGATATGAAACAAATCGCCTTAGAATGTGCAACAAAACGGATGTACCCAGATGTCTTAATGTACGATAAATTAGTAGAATTAACCGGTAGCTTCAAAACGCCAATGGGTTGTCGTTCCTTTTTACAAGGCTGGGAAGATGAAGAAGGCAACGACGTGAGTTCTGGACGGATGAACTTAGGCGTGTTGACGTTAAACATCCCACGAATTGCCATGGAAGCAGACGGCAATCAAGAAAAATTCTGGTCAATTTTAGAAGAACGTCTAGCCATTTGTAAAGACGGATTGGTTTACCGCGTCGAACGAGTGAAGGAAGCAACACCAAGCAATGCGCCTATTTTATACATGCATGGAGCATTTGGCAATCGCTTAACAAAAGATCAATCAGTAGACGAATTATTTAAAAATCGGCGTGCAACAGTATCGCTAGGCTATATTGGCTTGTATGAAGCAGCGACAGCCTTTTTTGGAGGAGAATGGGAAAAAGACCCAGCAGCAAAACAATTTACGTTAGACATTCTAAAAACCTTGAAAAAACATACGGATGCGTGGTCAGATGAATACGATTATCACTTTAGTGTCTATGGTACACCAAGTGAAAGTTTAACAGATCGCTTCTGTCGTTTAGATACTGAAAAATTTGGACAAGTTGAGAATATTACAGACAAGGAATACTACACAAACAGTTACCATTATGATGTGCGTAAAAATCCAACTCCTTTTGAAAAGCTTGAATTTGAAAAAGACTATCCAAAATATGCAAGTGGTGGTTTTATCCATTATTGTGAATATCCTAATATGCGACAAAATCCAAAAGCATTAGAGGCCGTATGGGATTTTGCCTACGATAAAATCGGTTATTTAGGCACCAATACTCCGATTGACCACTGTTATGAATGTGATTTTGAAGGAGACTTCGAGCCAACTGAGCGAGGATTTGAATGTCCACAATGCGGCAATCATGATCCTAAGACATGTGATGTTGTGAAAAGAACGTGTGGCTACTTAGGTAACCCCCAAGCGCGTCCAATGGTACACGGTCGTCATAAAGAAATTTCCTCTCGTGTTAAACATATGAAGTAACTAAATAAAGTGCTGCCAAAAAAATTTGGCAGCCTTTTTTCGAAAGAATGGTGAGACAAATGAAAAATCCTAAACCGCAAGAATGGCAATCGACGCAATTGACAAAACACCATATTGCCGATTACAAGCCGTTTAATTTTGTAGACGGGGAAGGCGTACGTTGTAGCCTATATGTAAGTGGCTGTTTATTTGCTTGTGAAGGCTGTTATAACAAAGTAGCACAATCCTTTCAATATGGAACTCCTTACACAAAAGAATTAGAAGATCGTATTATCGAGGACTTAGCAAAACCTTACGTTCAAGGGTTAACGCTACTTGGTGGAGAACCTTTTTTAAATACTGGTGTTACAATTCAACTAGCCAAACGAATTCGAGCAGAATTTGGTTCAACAAAAGACATTTGGTCGTGGACTGGCTATACATGGGACGAACTAATGATGGAAACTGCGGACAAATTAGAATTGCTAAGTTTGATAGATATTGTGGTAGATGGACGTTTTGAATTAAGCAAAAAAGACCTAAGCCTCCAGTTTAGAGGAAGTTCCAATCAGCGAATCATCGATGTACCTCGTTCTCTTACTAAGGGCCAAGTGGTGTTATGGGAAAAAGGAATTGATTTATAAAACAACAAATAAAAACAGCTAATCTTAACATTAGCTGTTTTTATTTGTTTATGATTCACAAAAAAACTTTATCCTTATCTTCATTAAAATAAGTTAAAAAAGGAAATAAAATTTTAAAAGTGGTGCCTTCGTTCACTTTAGATTCAACAATGATTTGATGGCCAAGTTTTTCCCCAAGGTTTTTCGCTAAATACAAGCCTAGCCCTGTTGAATGGTGGTTTGTATCATTTCGCCCATTATGACCAGTAAACCCCTTATCAAAAATACGTCGCTGATCTTCTAAGGGAATCCCAATCCCTGTATCTGTTAAATCAAGCCACACGCCTAAATGGTTTTTACGGATAGCAAAAGTAATTTTCCCACCAGGTAAAGTATACTTTAAAGCATTTGAAAGCAATTGCTCTAAAATAAAGCTCAGCCATTTTTCATCCGTTAGAATTTTTTGATCCTCACCAGTAAAATCAAAAGTGAGCTGTTTTTGGATAAAGTAAGGAGCATTGTTTTTAATAATGCCATTAACAATAGTCCTTAGGGAATATTCTTGAATCAAATAGTCTCGTGAAAATGAATCTAAGCGTGAATAATATAAAACTTGTTCCACATAGTGGTTCATTTTTTTCAGTTCATCTTCTAATTGATAGAATTTTTTTTCAGGAAGTTGATCTTCTAGCGATTCAATAATCAATTTTGTTCCAGCTAAAGGGACTTTGATTTCATGAACCCAGCTGTCAATAAAATCTTTTTGCTCTTGTTGATTTTGAGCAAGCGTTCCTAATTGCTTTTGATGTAAAATCAAAAGATCATTGATATAACTTTGGATAAAACGCTGTTCTTCGTTTAAAGCAGCATCAAGTGGAGTTAAGAGGCCATCTTCTCCTGCATCTTGGCGTTCTTCGATTTCTTGGTACCATTTTGAATGGTAAATGTAGAGCCCAAGCAATAAAAATAGAAAGAAAACCGTTAAGAGCAACGTAACATAAACAACATTGCCAAGATCAAAGGTTTGGTTGGGATCAAGAAATAGAATAAGATTCAAAATAATCAAACACACAATCCAAAAGCCAATCAAAATCCACTGATCTTTAATAAATTTTAAACCATTCATAGATAAGCTCCTTTAGGGAATAATATAACCTTGCCCAACTTTTGTTTCAATATAGCCAACAGCACCAGCTTGTTCGATTTTTTTCCTTAAACGATTAATATTTACCGTCAGGGTATTGTCATCGACATAACGTTCATCATCCCAAAGGCCACGTAAGAGTTTTTCACGACTAATAATTTTCCCATGATTTTTCATTAATAGATGAAGCAATTTGTATTCATTTTTACTTAAGTCGATATGCTGTTCGCCAACAGTTGCAGATCCATCTTTTAAATTTAAAATCACATTATTGTGTTGAATAGCATCAATGGCCTGATCTGCATAGTTATAAGTTCTTCGCAAAATTGCATTGATTTTTGCAGTTAACACTTCAATAGAAAAAGGTTTGTTGACAAAATCATCCCCTCCCATATTCATCGCCATGACCATATCCATATTTGTATTGCGACTTGAAATAAATAAAATAGGTGCTTTTGAAATCTCTCTAATTTTTTGACACCAATAAAAACCGTCGTAGACAGGTAAATTGATATCAAGCAATACTAAATGAGGTTTTTCAGCAATAAAGTTATTTAGTGTCTCAGTAAAATCAGTCGTCGTAAATGTCTCGAAATTCCATTTTTGTAACGTGTCGGAAATCGTGTCACGAATTGTTTCGTCATCTTCAACAATCATAATTTTAAACATTAGGCAATTCCTCTTTTCTATAATTGGATTCCATCATTCCTTATGTTAAACAAATTCCCCAATTCATGCAACTATCTTTACCGAAACTTCGTAAAATATTAAGAAGCTAAAAATCACATGACAAAACTGTTCGTTTACTAGAAGGAAAATCCCTTTAAATTCTAAAGTTTAATTGCTACACTGATAGGTGAATAGAAGAAAAGAGGGGTGTATTAGATGAGACCAATTTTAGAAGTGAATCAATTAAAAAAAACATATGGCAAAAAAGGAACCTTATATACTGCGCTTGAAAACATTAGTTTTGAAATAGAAAAGGGTGAATTTGTTGGAATTATGGGTCCGAGCGGGGCGGGTAAAACCACACTTTTAAATATCTTATCTACTATTGATAAGCCCACTAACGGACAAGTAAAAATTGGTGGCAAAGAGATTACCTCAATGAAAGATAACGAGCTAAGTCATTTTAGAAGACATGAATTAGGCTTTATTTTTCAGGATTTCAACTTATTAAATTCATTAAATGCAGGCGAAAATATTCTTTTGCCACTTGCTTTAGATCGCAAAAAAATTGAATTTATGGAAGAACGACTGGCTCGAGTAGCCAATATTTTAGGGATTTCAGATATTCTTGAAAAATACCCTTCCGAAATTTCGATTGGACAAAAGCAACGAATTTCAGCAGGTAGAGCGATGATTACGAATCCACAGTTAATCTTTGCCGACGAACCTACAGGCGCGTTAGACTCGAAGTCTGCTACTGAATTGCTACAATATTTGGCTGAGATTAACTTAAAAGAAGATGCAACAATTTTAATGGTTACCCACGATGCCTTTTCAGCAAGCTATTGCAACCGCATCTTATTTATCAAAGACGGTGTGTTATTTGCCGAAATTATTCGTAATGGAACCAGAAAAGAATTTTTTCAAAAAATCATAGACATGCAAGCAACTATTGGTGGAGGAGTGAGCCATGACTTATATTAAACTGGCAATAAAAAATGTGAAGACGCAGTTTAGAGATTACTATGTGTACATGCTGTCAATGTCTTTTTCTATAATGGTTTATTTTACGTTTATTTCCCTATCATTTAGTGACGATGTGGTTAAAATTACCAAGGAAAGCGTCAAAATTTCAGCAACTTTACAAGCTACCAGTATTTTGATACTTGCGTTTGTTGTGCTATTTATGTTTTATGCAAATGCTTTTTTTATTCGAAAAAGAAAAAAAGAAATAGGCTTATACAATATTTTAGGTATGAAAAAAAGTGAACTGGGGATTCTTTTTTTCTTAGAAAATTTGTTCCTAGGAATGATTGCCTTATTTATCGGGATTTTGCTAGGACAGCTGCTTTCAAAACTCTTTGCAATGATTCTTTTAAGTGCGATGCGCATTCAAGGTGTCGCCCATTTTAGGTTATCATTCCATGCCGTTAATCAAACAGTAGTGGTTTTTTTACTGATTTTTCTATTTTTATCCATACAAAATGCGTCTCTTGTTTATCGTTACAAATTAGTTGATTTATTTAAAGCGACAAGCGTAGGAAATCGGTTGCCTAAAAAATCGTTTTTTTCAGGATTTTTAGGATTACTAGGTATTTTTTTAATAGGTGCAGGCTATTATATGGCCTTAAACATTGGAGAAATTATCAGCATTATTGAGAATTCAGATGTCCAATGGCTATTAGCAGCGTTAGTAATTATTTTACTATTTGAAATCATAGGAACGTATCTATTTTTTAATAGCTTCTTAGCGTTCTTTATCCGTTTGCGTAAAAAAAATAGAGGAAGTTATTACAAAGGGATGAATTTGATTACAACAAGTGAACTTCTCTTTCGCTTTAAAAAAAATGCCATCAGTTTGTCGACCATTGCCATTTTAAGCGCAGTCACATTAACTGCAGTCGGTGGAGCGGGTGCCCTTTATACCTTTTCAATCAGACAAATTGCGGCAACGGCAAGTTTCGATTTTAATTATGAAAGCAGCAATGATGAAATCAAACAAACGATTAAAGAGACGTTGAAGAAATACCCTGATTTTCCAGTCAAAGATACTGTTACATCAACCTATAAAGTAGTAGAAGGAACCTATATTAGCTTTATAAATCATAAAAAAACGACGGAATACTTTAATCTAATGAAAGAATCTGATTATAATCAGACAGTAAAAAAATCAAATTATGGGAAAATGGTTAGCTTAAAAAATAATCAAAATGTGGCGTATTTAACAGGACTGTATTATCCTTCCTTATTTGGCGATCCCATAGGGACCTCTATCGCTATTAAACAGCTTGGTGGCCCGTTAAAAATTCAAGAAATTAGCGGCACAATCCCATACAACCAAATGGCAACCAGTGGGGATATCTTAGTAGTTAAAGATACTGTTTTTAATCAAGTTACTAACCCTCTTACTACCTATAAAAAAACTGGCATCAATATCGAACACTATAAAAAAAGTGGTAAACTAGCAACAGAAATGGATAAGAAATTAGAGGATGAAAAGATGGCCTTTTTACCACTGGAAAATAGCAACATCTATCAACAACCTAGATCGGTATACAGCTCAAAATATTGGGTTGAGCAAGATTTAAACGCTTCAATGGGGTTTATGATGTACATTTCAGTCTTTCTAGGACTGGTCTTTATGATTGCAACAGGAAGCATTATCATGCTAAAACAATTAGCAGAAGCGGAAGAAGAAATCGGAAACTATCTGATTTTAAAAAAAATTGGTGTGACCTATCAAGAAATCAAACGGTCGATTTACAAACAAACAGCATTTGTATTTTTACTTCCAATTTTAATCGCAAGTATCCACACGTATGTTGCAATTAAAATGATGTCCATTATCTTAAATAACAATTGGATATATACTCTATTAATTTGTGGAAGCTTTATTTTTATTTACTTTATCTTTTATTTATTTACAGCTAGAGCATACAATCGAATTGTAAACCGACGAATAACTGCGAGACTATAAGAATAAAATAAATGGGTAGTGAGGATCAAACGACCCCTTTTTTTTGTTTGCCTATAAACAAAAAGAATCTTTACAAATATATATTTTTTAGTTATTTTAATAACTGGAAAATCGTGTTGGGGGAATGCACTGTTAATGCTTTAGAAAAGCCCTAAAGGCTTCTTTTAAATTCAATAATAAAAGTCACTTCAAATTCTCATTTTCAGCTATTTTTTTAATTTTTTAGAACAAGTTCATTTTACTAAAAGAACATAAAAAACAAATGAAATAAAATAAAAAACGCTATTAATCAGGTAGTTTATAAGTTTTCAGATTAAATAAAATAAAACTACTGAATCAAAAAAATTCAGATAATTTAAATTTAAATGTTGATAATATTAAATTAAGATGATAATATAGTGACAAGAAGTTAATTTGTTATTTAAAGTATTACAAATCGGAGGAATGAATATGAAAAAAAGAAATGTAGTAGGCCTATTAGGAATTGCTTTAACATCAACATTAGTTTTAGCAGCCTGTGGCGGTGGAAGTAGTTCAGATAGTGGAAGCAAATCTTCCTCTGATAAAGGATCATCAAAAGTGGCTGATAAACAAACTTTGAATTTAATTGAAAGTGCTGAAATTCCTACAATGGACACCGTCATGAATACAGATGCAGTTGGTTCTGTTGTAATGAACAACGTTTTTGAAGGACTGTATCGCCAAGATCTTAAAAATAATAATGAATTAGCAATGGCGGCAGAAGAGCCAAAAGTGAGTGAAGATGGCTTAACTTATACGTTTAAAATTAGAGAAGACGCAAACTGGTCAAACGGTGATCCTGTAACTTCAGGTGATTTCGTTTATGCATGGCAACGTTTAGTGGATCCTGCAACAGCAGCTCCATATAGCTACATGATGGATGGCGTTATTGCAAATGCAACAGAGATTATTGCAGGTGAAAAACCAGCAACTGACTTAGGCGTTAAGGCAATTGACGATAAAACGTTAGAAGTAAAACTAGCTTCAGAAGTACCTTATTTCAAAGGTTTGCTAGGATTATCAATGTACTACCCACAAAACGAGAAATTTGCTAAAGAAAAAGGCGAAACTTACGCTAAAAATAGTGACAATCTTGTTTACAATGGTCCATTTACATTAACAAAATGGGATGGTACAGGCTTAAACTGGGTATACAAAAAGAACGACACTTATTGGGATAAAAAATCTGTTAAGCTAGATTCAATCAACGTGGACGTTGTAAAAGAAACCTCAACTGCATTGAATTTATATGACAATGATTCTATTGATAGAATGCTTTTAACAGGTGACTATGCACAACAAAGACAAGATGATGCAGATTTGAAAAAACTGCCAACTTCATCTGTATTCTGGTTCAAATTTAACCAAAAACGTTCAGATAAAGAAACACCTTTAGCAAATGAAAATATCCGTAAAGCCATCGCAATGTCTTATGATAAACAAGCTTACGCAGACACTGTTTTACAAAACGGATCTGTTCCAGCTAACGGCATGGTTCCAGAAGGTCTTGCAAAAGATCCTGATGGTGGAAAAGATTTCCGTAAAGAAAATGGCAACTTGTTAGAATACAACAAGAAAAAAGCAAAAGAGTATTGGGAAAAAGGCTTGAAAGAACTTGGCGTTGACAAATTAGAGCTTGAAATTCTTTCAGATGATACTGAAAATGCGAAAAAATCTTCAGAATTTATGCAAGGCCAAATGGAAGCCAACCTTCCTAACCTAAAAATCAAATTAAAAAATGTTCCATTTAAAGTTCGTCTTGACTTAAATGACAAACAAGACTATGACATCCAAGTAGCAGGTTGGGGCGCAGATTTCGCTGATCCAATCAACTTCCTTGAATTGTTCCAAACAGAAAACGGCAATAACAAATCAGGATTCTCAGATGCAAAATACGATGCATTACTTGAAAAAATTCAAACAACTAGTCTTTCTGATCCAGCAAAACGTTGGGATGAAATGTTAGAAGCTGAAAAAATCTTGATGGATACTGCCGGAATTGCACCGATTTACCAACGTTACAATTCTGTATTACAAAAACCATATGTTAAAGATATCGGAGTTCACTTAGTTGGGTCTGATTACACTTACAAATGGGCTTACGTTGAAAGCCATTAATAAAATGTAAAAAGCAAGTGAGAATTCATTCTCACTTGCTTTTTTTTTGATTTTCAACCATTACATTCTTCATTAATTAAGGTTTGATTAACAAGGATGAGAGCTTAATTAGAAACAAGCAGGTAACAATTGCTAGCCTTATAATAAGATGATAAAATCGGTTTTGTTAGCTTATAAAAATTTAATCTTAACTTAATAAGATTGAAATTGGAGGTATAGAAATGAAAAAAGGTAAAGTAATGGGGATTTTAGGAGTTGCTCTAGCTTCAACTGTCATTTTGGCAGCATGTGGTGGAGGAAGTTCTGATAAAAGTGATAACGCATCAAACGATAGCGGCAAGATGGCGAAAAAACAAGAATTAAATTTAATTGAAACAGCAGAAATTCCAACAATGGATTCTGTAATGAATACCGATTCGGTAGGTTCAACCGTTATGAACAATGTATTTGAAGGTCTTTATCGTAAAGATTTGAAAAACAACATCGTGTTAGGGATGGCAAAAGAAGAACCACAAATTAGTGAAGATGGTTTAACCTATACCTTCAAAATTAGAGACGATGCTAATTGGTCAAATGGCGACCCTGTAACAGCAAATGATTTTGTGTTTGCATGGAGACGCGTCGTAGATCCTAACACAGCAGCACAATTTTCATACATGATGTCAGGAATTGTTGAAAATGCTACTGAAATTACAAAGGGTGAAAAACCAGCAACAGATTTAGGTGTCAAAGCCCTTGATGATAAAACCTTTGAAGTAAAATTAGCAGCAGAAGTTCCTTACTTTAAAGATTTATTATGTTTAACCATGTTTATGCCACAAAATGAAAAATATGTGACTGAACAAGGCGATTCATTTGCTAAAAACAGTGAAAAATTAGTTTATAACGGACCTTTCCAATTAACCGAATGGGACGGAACTGGTTTAAGCTGGGTTTACAAAAAGAACGACACTTATTGGGATAAAAAAGAAGTGAAACTAGATACAATCAAAGTAGACGTCGTAAAAGAAATGTCAACTGCGTTGAATTTATATGATTCAGATGATATCGATATGATGAAATTAACAGGGGAGTATGTTCAAACTAAAGAAGGCGATCCTGATTTGAAAAACATTCCAACTTCATCTGTGTTCTACTTTAAATACAATCAAAAACGTAATGGTAGTGACACTCCATTAGCCAATGAAAATATCCGTAAAGCTATTTCAATGGCATTTGATAAACAATCTTATTCAGATACTATCTTAAAAAATGGTTCAATTCCAGCGGATGGTTTTGTTCCAGAAGGTTTAGCAAAAGATCCTAAAAACGGTAAAGACTTCCGTAAAGAAAATGGCAACATATTGAAATACAATAAAAAAGAAGCAACTACTGCATGGAAAAAAGGCTTGAAAGAACTTGGTGTTGATAAAGTTGAGTTAGAATTACTTTCTGACGATACTGAAAATGCAAAACGTTCATTAGAGTTTATGCAAGGTCAATTAGAAGAAAACTTACCAGGCTTAACAGTGAAATTGAAAAATGTTCCATTTAAAGTTCGTATCGATTTAAATAATAAAATGGACTATGACATTCAAGTAGCTGGTTGGAGTGCTGATTTCTCTGATCCAGTTAGCTTCTTAGATTTATTTACAACAGATAACAGCAACAACCGTTCAAACTTCTCAAATGCGAAGTACGACGAATTGTTGGAAAACGTTAAAACAACGAGCCTTTCTGACCCAGAAAAACGTTGGGATGAAATGCGCGAAGCTGAAAAAGAACTGTTGAAAACAGCCGGAATTGGTCCGATTTATCAACGTTACAATGCAGTTTTAGAAAAACCATTTGTTAAAGATGTGGGAATGCAATTAGTAGGTCCTGAATATTCATACAAATGGGCTTATGTAACAAGTCATTAATCCATAGAAAAAGCTTGTACTCGTTAACGGGTACAAGCTTTTTTGTTTTAATATTCGTCTTGTTATAAAAAAGGAATGGTTTTAGTTTTTTCATAAAAAGTGATATAATAAAGCTTAGAATTGAAAAGGAGGCCTTTTTAAAATGGAAGAAAAGGAATTGCAATTATTAAAAGATTTAACAGATGCAAAAGGGGTTCCAGGAAATGAAGGAGCCGTTCGAACTGTTTTCGTTAACTATGCAGAAAAATATGCGGATAACATTAGCTTTGACGGTTTAGGAAGTGTGATTGCAAAACAAGTCGGAGACGCATCTGGACCGAAAGTATTATTTGCAGGTCACCTAGATGAAGTCGGTTTTATGGTTACAGGAATCACTGAAGAAGGCTTTCTTAAGTTTCAAACCTTAGGTGGTTGGTGGTCACAAGTAATGTTAGCGCAACAAGTTGAAATTACAACTGGCAAAAATAAAACAATTCATGGCGTAATTGGCTGTAAACCACCCCATGTGTTAACTGCTGAAGTACGCAACAAAGCCTATGAGATTGCCGATATGTTTATCGATATTGGCGCAACGAATAAAGAAGAAGCTCTTAGCTGGGGAGTTAAACCAGGAGATATGGTGACGCCTTATATCGAATTTAAGCGTTTGAATGATTCTAAGTTTTTATTAGCAAAAGCGTGGGATAATCGAATTGGTTTAGCAGTGACACTAAGAATTTTAGAAAACTTAAAAGCATCATCACATCCAAATATTGCTTTTGGAGCAGGAAATGTTCAAGAAGAAGTTGGTTTGCGTGGTGCAAAAACGGCTACTCATATGGTTGATCCAGATATTGCTTTTGCATTAGATACTGGAACAGCCGGAGACACTCCTGGGATGACACCTAAAGAAGCCGATTCTAAATTAGGTGAAGGGCCACAAATTATTATTTACGATGCGTCAATGGTCGCTCATAAAGGGTTACGTGATTTTGTCGTAGGTGTAGCTGAAGAATTAGAAATTCCTTTCCAATATACAGTGATTGCTGGTGGGGGAACTGATGCAGGAAGTCAACATGTGAGTAAAAATGGAATTCCAGCCTTAGCGATTACAGTGGCAACACGTTATTTACATTCTCATACTTCAGTTATTCATGAAGACGATTATTTAAATACAGTGAAACTCATGACAGAAGTCATTAAACGCTTGGACAGTGAAACCGTTAAGAAAATTAAATTTGGTTCATAAAAAGAAAGGATGATGAAAATGACAAGTGCTGATTTTCGTAAAGCAGCAAGAACAACACTTAAAGGTCAATGGGGAACGTTTGCGCTCTTAACCTTGTTATCAGGTTTGATCAATTATTTTATTACAGCCATTTTAGGAGCTCTTTTTCATGACAATTCAACCATTATTTGGTTGTCTGGAATATTCCTAACTTTTGCATTTTCCTATGGGTTATATATTGCGGCCTTAAGAACAGTTCGAGGAGAAAAAGCAGAAGTATCTATGTTATTTAATGTTTTTAGCGAAGGGCGTTATGTACCGATGCTATTGATTAATATTGTTTCTAAACTAGTTAGCTTTATTATTAGTTTTATTATTTTTATTCCTGCCATCGGTGTAGTAGGACTGGGTGCAGTGATTGCCTTGGTGTTTACTAGTGGAACAGGAGCGTCGATGCCACAAGGCGCTGTGGCGACTAGCGGGGTTGGAGCTTTACTTGGCTTAACAACGATTTTAACACTTGTTGCAGTTGGATTTTCGCTTATAATTGGAGCCTACTTCCAAATCGTAGTCCAAGCACGTTATGATTTCCCTCAATTAGGATTTGGCGATTTATTCAAATATGTAAACCAATTGCTAAAAGGAAAAATTTGGGCATTGTTTGTTTTACAATTGTCATTTATTGGCTGGTATTTACTTAGTGTAGTTGGATTCTTCATTCCATTACTTTGGGTATTTCCTTATAATCAAGTAGCTATTACAGAATTTTATGTTGTAGCGAAAAGTGAATTAAATTAAAGAATCAAAAAGCCTTAAGCAATATTTTTGCTTAAGGCTTTTTATCAATAATGGCGTGTCGATTTTAAACTAAATTATCTAATATAAAATACATCTGCATAAGTGATTTCAGAAGATTGACTTTGATGATCCGCAACATAAGGAAGTAGCGGTTGAAAATCAATTGATTTTTCAAACTTATGAAAATCATCTGTTGATTGCCAAAAAGTCATAATTAGATAGGCCATTTTGCGTTCCGATTTTAAGAGATACAAACAATTTAATTCAGGATGATTAACTAAAGTTGCTTTTAATTTATCAAATTGCAATAAAAAACTTTTTTCATTTTCTGGTAATAAACCGATATGTTGCAATACTGCCATGCCGATGGGCGGCTTTTCTTGATATTGATAACGATTCACGTACCCAAAAGGGGCGTTAAAAATTGAATTGCCATTACTTTCATCCATTAACAAATAAGTACCTGATGAATCTGCTCGTTGCATTAAGGTCATCGTACGTTCAGGATAATCGTGTAAATACGTTCTTAGATAGGGATGTGTACCGGTTGTGGTATAAACATACATACTCATAATTTACCTCCATAATAGTCAGTTGTGATTACACTTCATAGTATACACTGCTTGATGCAAGAAGTGTATTGAAATCTGTTAGAAAATTAAGAGAAATAATATTAATAAAAATTATAAAAATAAGCACTTTAATTATATGTGAAAAAGAGCTTAAAGATGGTTTCCTTTTTCAACAAAAACAAGTAAAATAAAGGTACTTTGGAAGCATACTGGAGGTTGGATAAAAATGGAGCGAGCTAAAAAAAGAATTGCAATCATTGGTGGAGGGATTACAGGTTTAACAGCAGCTTACCGAATTGAACAAGAAATTCAAAGAGAAAATTTACCATTCGAACTGATTTTATTGGAAGGATCAACAAGAATCGGTGGCAAAATACATACCATTAAAGTAGAAGACCGCTATATTGATACAGGAGCAGAATCCATTGATGTACGTTACTCGGATGCGCTGAATTTAATTAAAGAATTGGGAATAGAAGACCGGTTGATTTTTAGTCAAGGAAACAAGCCGGATGTTTACTTTTATAATCAACTGCATAGCTTAGATTATCCAACTTATAAAGGTATTCCTATTAGGCGAAAAGACATTTGGAAAAATCAAATTTTAACCTTTCATGGAAAAGTTGCTAGTTACAAAGATTTTATTCAACCTAAAATAACATTAGAACAAGATATTTCAGTCAGTAAATTTTTAAGAAAACGTTTAGGAGAAGAGCAGGTCGAACATGTTGTTGAACCCTTCTTTTCTAAAATTTATGCAGGTGATTTAGATGAAATGGGCATTATCAGCTCAAATGAATCCATCTATAAAATCCATCAAAAATATCGGAGTTTATCGAAAGGGCTCGCAAAATATCCTGAACTTTTAGATGGGGACGGTAATTACGCAACCTTTGATAAAGGGTTGTCGGTGCTAACTGGAAAACTTGAAGAGTTATTAAAATGTCATATCCAATTTAGCAAAAAAGTGTTTGAAATTAAAAAAAGTGTGGAAGAAACGTATATTTTAGACATTAACCGCAAAGAACAGATGCGCGTGGGAGCTGTTATTATAGCAACACCAGCAACCGAATACCGTAATCTTTTTAAAAATACCGAGTTGACGGAATTCTTCAATCAAATTGTGACAGCATCAATTGGGTTTATTCTATTGAGTTTCCCAAAAGGAGCAATCAAAAATCAACCAACCGGGTTTGGTTTTGTTACACCGCGAAGAGATGCCTCTCACGTGACGTCAGCGGTCTTGTTGGATAAAAAATGGCCCGTACTCAACACGACAGATGAAACGCTTGTTGGCGTTAATTTTGGCCGACGAGGAGAAGATTCACTCGTCTCATTAAGCAATCAAGAAGTTGAAAAATATATTTTGGAAGACTTACAGAAAATACTTGGAATTGATACACCTCCTAACTATCATATTATTTCGAGATGGCCAAACGCGATTCCTCAATACACGACGCAACATGACGAAAGAAAAGCAAAAGTCAGTCAATTATTAGAAAAAAATTTCCCTGGCATTTATATTGGTGGAAATGGCTTTGGTGGGTTTGGTATTAACCAATGTGTGGAACAAGCGAACGGGATAAGTGAAAGCATTATTGCATTTATGAAAAAACAAAATTGTATTTAAATTAGAATGTTTTATATAAATATCCAACTAAACCCTCTCTTTGAAAGAAAAAAAGTCTTTTTTATTTATCTTTTAACGGGTGTGGTGTATGGTAATTATGAAGTGTTTGAAAGGAGAGAATAGAGATGAACGTAACCGTTTTAGGATATTGGGGCGGCTATCCCTTTAAAAACGAAGGAACAAGTGCTTATTTAGTTGAATCTGAAGGGTATCATTTATTAGTAGATGCTGGAAGTGCTTCTCTGATTGCTTTAGAGCAACATCTAGATCCGTTAGAATTAGATGCTGTTATCTTGTCTCACTATCATCACGATCATATCGCTGATGTAGGAGTGCTCCAATTTTTAAGACAATTGAAGCGGAAAAAACAGGGCGAAGATCGGGCGCCTATTTTGCCGATTTATGCCCATACAGAAAATGAGCAAGGATTTAAAGGCTTAACCTTAGAACGCGTTTCAGAGGGGATTGCTTACGAAGAACACCATAAAACTTATATTGGACCGTTTGAGATAACCTTTATGAAAACGTTGCATCCAGTTCCTTGTTTTGCAATGCGAATAGAGGAAGTCAAGACAGGTAAAGTGTTAGTGTATACAGCAGATTCTGGTTATTTAGCTGATTTTATTCCATTTTCAAAGGGAGCAGATGTATTATTAGCAGATACAAACTTCTTTGAGGGAATGGAAAACCACCGTGTGCATATGACTTCAGTAGAAGTGGCTCGGATTGCCAAAGAAGCAAAAGTATCTAAGTTAGTGTTAACGCATTTGCCACAAACTGGCGACTTAGAATTGTTAAAAGCAGAGGCCATTAATCACGCGGGGAATACAGAAGTTTTATTAGCGAAAAAAGATTTAGTAATAGAATTATAAGAAAAAAAGGAGCAACTAGTTATGTATTTTGTAGACAACAATGAGATTACAGATCCACGAATTAACTTGGCAATTGAAACATTTTTGTTGAAAGAAATGAATTTAGACGAACCGATTTTACTTTTTTACATTAATGAACCTTCAATTATTATTGGGCGTAATCAAAATACGATTGAAGAAATTAACACACAATATGTTGAAGAAAATAAGATTCATGTGGTGCGTCGTCTATCAGGCGGAGGCGCTGTGTATCATGATTTTGGCAACCTATCCTTTAGTTTTATCATGCCTGATGATGGCAACTCATTCCGTGATTTCGGGAAATTTACAAAACCTGTGATTGCTTCATTGCATCAAATGGGTGTTGAGGGTGCAGAATTAAAAGGACGAAATGATTTAGTGATTGACGATAAAAAGTTTTCAGGCAATGCGATGTATGCAACAAGTGGCAGAATGTTTGCTCATGGTACGATTATGTTTGATAGTGATATTGAAGCAGTTG
This sequence comes from Carnobacterium divergens, assembly GCF_900258435.1. Lineage (NCBI taxonomy): Bacteria > Bacillati > Bacillota > Bacilli > Lactobacillales > Carnobacteriaceae > Carnobacterium > Carnobacterium divergens. The sequence continues at coordinate 1,313,670 of NZ_LT992558.1, forward strand.
TAGGAGCTTTAAAAGTCCGCAAAGATAAAATTGAATCAAAGGGAATCAAGTCAATCAGAAGTCGTGTTACGAATATCAAACCGTTTTTAAGTGATGAGTATCAATACATTTCAACAAAAGAATTTAGAAATCAGCTGTTGTTGAGTATTTTTGATGTAACCGACCGTAGCCAAGTAAAAGAATATCATTTGACAGAAGCGGATTGGAATCGAATCCATGAAATTTCAAATGACTATTATGGGAATTGGGATTGGAATTATGGGAAATCACCTAAGTTTGAGTTAAATCGTCGTCAACGCTTTCCGATTGGATCCGTTGAATTTAAGATGAATGTGGAAAACGGGCTTTTAAAAGAAGTAAGAATTTTTGGAGATTTCTTTGGTTTGGGTGAAATTTCAGACGTGGAGAAACTGTTAGAAAATGTAAAATATGAACGTAACGCAATCAACGACGTATTAGAAAAAGTAGACATTAAGCGTTACTTTGGAAATATCGAAAAAGAGGATTTATTAAATTTAATCTATTAAAAAAAGAGAAGCCGTAGCTTCTCTTTTTTTTAACGTCTTTTTCTTCCTAATCCAACAGCATTTGTCATTTTAGTAAGAGTTTTAGTTGCAATGTTATTCGCTTCTATAGCGCCAGCATCTAAAATTTTGTCCAGTTCATCTGAGTGAAGTAGTTCGCGGTAACGAATTTGGATAGGTTCCAAGATGTTGATGACAGCATCTGCTAATTCATCTTTGAAAGTACCGTAACCTACACCTTGATAACGTGCAACAAGTTCTTCAATCGATTCACCAGAAAAAGAAGCATAGATAGTTAGTAGATTTGAAACTCCAGGTTTATTTTCAACATCATACTCAATCACGCCACTTGAATCTGTCACCGCACTCTTTAATTTTTTACGGATAGCTGCAGGGTCATCTAACATTGAAATAAATCCTTTTTGATTTTCATCTGATTTACTCATTTTGTTAGTAGGCTCTTGCAAACTCATGATTCGCCCACCAGCCTTTGGAATCAAAGCATCTGGTAAAGTTAAAATGGGCGTACCGTTACTGTAACGATTATTAAATCGTTCTACAAAATCACGGGTTAATTCTAAATGTTGCTTTTGATCTGCTCCAACAGGAACCAAATTTGATTGATATAAAACAATATCAGCCACCATTAGTGGTGGGTAAGTAAGCAGACCAGCACTAACTCCTACACGATTGTTTTTTGCTGACTTATCTTTAAATTGAGTCATTCTTTCTAATTCACCAACAGTTGTATTACACTGAACGATCCATGCTGCCTGTGTATGAGCTGGGACCTCAGATTGAATAAAGATTGTTGATTTCGTTGGATCAAGCCCAATAGCTAAATACAAAGCTGCAAGGCCTTTCGTTTGTTCCCTTAATTTTAAACGATCCTGAGGGACGGTAATTGCGTGTTCATCAACGATACAGTAGTAACAGTTGTACTCATCTTGCAACTGAATAAATTGTTTCATCGCTCCAATGTAGTTTCCGATAGTAGGAACCCCACTTGGTTGAATGCCTGAAAAAATTGTTTCCATCAATAAAAACTCCTTTAAATAAAAATATGCTTGTAGTAAGGATACAACGAATTGTTTGATTCTCATATAAGCGTTCCATTAATTATACGCTAAATTTCACAAATAGTAACCTAAAAGTGCGAATAAACTGATGATTAATAATAAGGCACCTGAGATTAAAAAGGTTCTAAAGCCAGTTCCTACTGATTTAGAAAGTGGTTTTACTTCTAATTTTTCCTCGCTTCTTTTAACAAGGTGAAGACTTTTTCTCATACTATAATTAAAGAAATCGAAAACACCAGAAGAAAGAGTCAACCAAAGCAGAGCAAAAATCAGTAAAATACCAGCAATAAAAAAGAGGCTATTTGATGTTTCTAAGAGGCTGATTGATTGCAGCGTGATAAGTTGCCAAACAAAGCTTGCAATCAATGACAAAATGATTAAAATTAAGGGTTTATTTTTCATATTCATGTTTTTTATTTCCTCCTAATAGGAAAATCTACTTAATTTAATTTACCCTAAAATTTGTTTTAAAACAATATAATGACTTCAAAAAAAATATATATTAGGGAAAACACATGAAAACAAAGCTTTTTGTCACTGTTTTTTAATAAAGTGAAAAAAAAAAAGGAAAAATAGCAAAAAACTTTTGCATTATTCCCTTTGACAAGCTATTCTATATAGTATATTCTTTTTTTAAGAATACGATTAAAATTATGAGTTGGAGGTGCTTGAATCGATGAAAAACTACGCAAAATTTTTAGGAACGAGAATATTCTACATGTTTTTGACATTATTCCTAATCGCATCGATTACATTCTTTTTGATGAAGCTTTTACCAGGTACACCATACAGTAACCAGGAAAAACTGTCGGAAGAACAAATTTATATTATGAATGAAAAGTATGGCTTGAATAAACCAATGGCAGAACAATATTGGATTTATATTACCGGATTATTAAGAGGAAATTTGGGCGTATCATTCCAATTTAATAATACACCAGTAACAACGTTACTATCTTCTCGTGTTGGACCTTCCTTACAGCTAGGATTCCAAGCGATTATCCTCGGGACACTACTGGGAATTATTCTAGGAGTAATCGGGGCAATGAACCAAAATACATGGATTGACACATCAGCCACCTTTATGGCGATATTAGGTCGATCGATTCCAAACTTTGTGTTTGCAGTATTGTTACAATTAGTGTTTGGAGTGTACTTAAAGTGGTTCCCAATTGCGATGTGGAAAGACGGATTTGCTTCATCAGTCCTTCCAACCATAGCCTTAGCCATTTCTCCATTAGCAGATTCAGCTCGTTTTATCAGAACTGAAATGGTTGACGTTTTAAGCAGTGATTATATTGAATTAGCACGTGCTAAGGGATTGAGTCGTTGGACTGTAGCCTTTAAACATGGTGTTCGTAATGCACTAATTCCATTAGTAACCTTATTAGGTCCATTAGCAGTTGGATTAATGACAGGTTCGTTAGTCGTTGAAAATATTTTCTCAATCCCTGGAATCGGGGAACAATTTGTAAAATCAATTATGACCAATGATTACCCAACGATTATGGGTGTGACAATTCTGTTTTCTGCAATGTTAGTAGGCGTAATTTTACTTGTAGATATTTTATATGGAATTATTGATCCACGTATTCGTGTAACTGCAGGAGGGGATAATTAATGAGTACTCAACAAAGTGAATTAAATCAAGAACTAAAAAACTTAACCCCTGACAGCTTTCAACCAGCTTTAGATTCTGGTTTAGCAGATAAAGAAAAAATTGCAGCACCTTCACTAAATTTCTTCCAAGATTCATGGAGACGTTTGAAAAAGAATAAAGCAGCAGTTGTCTGTTTGTTCATTTTATTATTTATTATTGCAGCATGTGCGTCAGCAAAACTAATCTCACCACATGATCCTAATAAACAAACAGTGGCATACTCAAACTTACCACCAAGAATTCCTGGAATCAACATCAACGGATTAAACGGAACAGCAAAAGTTGGCGATAAGCGTGTAGATAAATATGCCCAAAAAAATGTTCCTAAAGATGTGAACTACTTCTTTGGTACAGATGGTTTAGGACGTGATTTATTTTCACGTATTCTTGCTGGGACAAGCGTTTCCCTCTTAATTGCCTTTATTGCGGCATTGTTTGATTTAACAATTGGTGTAACCTATGGCTTAATTTCAGGTATGAAGGGTGGACGTGTTGACAATGTCATGCAACGTTTCTTAGAGATTCTGTCTGGGATCCCTAACCTAGTAGTAGTAATTTTAATGCTGTTGATTTTAGAACCAGGAATCATGTCCATTGTATTAGCGTTGGCAATTACCGGTTGGATTTCAATGGCTCGTGTAGTGCGTGCTCAAACATTAAAATTAAAAAATCAAGAATACATTTTAGCTGCTCGTACATTGGGTGAATCTTCATTCAAAATAGCAGTTAAGCATTTAATTCCCAATTTATCTGGTGTAATCATTATTCAAACAATGTTTACAATTCCAGCAGCTATTTTCTTCGAAGCGTTCTTAAGTTTCATTGGGATAGGAATTCCAGCACCACAAGCATCATTAGGAACACTTTTAAGTGATGGATATAAAACATTCCGTTTCTTACCACATTTAATGTGGTATCCAGCAGCCGTTATCTGTATCTTAATGATTTCATTTAACTTATTAGCTGATGGCTTACGTGATGCATTTGATCCAAAAATGAAAGATTAGCGGGGTAGATACGGATGAGTAATATATTAGAAGTAAAAGACTTGAATATCACATTCGACACCTTTGCTGGTACGGTACAAGCAATTCGTGGTGTCAGTTTCGATTTGAAAAAAGGCGAAACATTAGCAATCGTTGGCGAATCTGGTTCTGGTAAATCAGTAACTAGTAGAAGCATCATGCGTTTGCTTGCTAAAAATGCAAACATTGAAAAAGGCGAGATTCTATTTAATGGTAAAGACCTTGTAAAAACTTCTGAAAAAGAAATGCAAGGAATTCGTGGAAAAGAGATTGCAATGATCTTCCAAGATCCGATGACGTCTTTAAATCCAACGATGTCGATTGGCAAACAAATTGCTGAGCCGATTATTAAACATCAAAAATTAAGCAAAAAAGAAGCCTTAGAACGTGCGTTAGAGTTGTTAAAATTGGTAGGATTACCTGAACCAGAAAAAAGAATGAAACAGTATCCTCATCAATTTTCAGGTGGACAACGCCAAAGAATCGTCATTGCGATTGCTTTAGCATGTAACCCAGAAGTATTGATTGCAGATGAACCAACAACAGCGCTAGACGTTACAATCCAAGCGCAAATTTTAGATTTAATGAAACAACTGCAACAAAAAATTGCGACATCGATTATTTTTATCACCCATGATTTAGGTGTCGTTGCGAATGTGGCGGACCGTGTAGCAGTTATGTATGCGGGTAAAATTGTTGAAGTAGGAACTGTCGATGAGATTTTCTATAATCCTCAACATCCATATACATGGGGGTTAATTAGTTCAATGCCTACTCTTGAAACAGAAGGTGGCGGACATCTTTATGCGATTCCAGGAACACCTCCTGATTTATTAGATCCACCAACAGGAGATGCATTTGCACCTCGTAATGAATTTGCAATGAAAATTGATACAGAATTAGAACCACCTTTCTTTAAAGTATCCGATACTCATTATGCAGCAACGTGGTTGTTACACCCAGATGCACCAGCCGTAACACCACCTGCAGAAATTAGAGCACGTCAAGAAATTTACAAAAAAGAAAAACACGTAACATCTGCTGAAATGAAAGCAACCTCAGAAGCAACATTTGAACCAATTGATGATGCAGATGCAGGTAAGGGGGTTGACCTAAATGACTAATCAAGAAAAGATTTTACAAGTAAAAGGTTTAAAACAGTATTTCAATGAGGGTCAACAAAATGAAGTTCAAGCAGTTAACGACATTTCTTTTGATGTTTTTAAAGGGGAAACTTTTGGTTTAGTTGGAGAATCAGGTTGTGGGAAGTCAACAACTGGACGCGCAATTATTCGTTTATACGAACCAACAGCAGGCGAAATCATTTTCCAAAATACTGAAGTTCATGATATTAAAGGCAAAAAAGATATGCTTCAATTTAGACGAGAAATGCAAATGATTTATCAAGATCCATATGCATCTTTAAACCCTAAAATGAAAGTTCGTGACATTATTGCTGAAGGAATTGATATCCATGGTTTAGCTGCATCTACAGCAGATCGTAACAATCAAGTTGATGAATTGTTAAAAACAGTTGGATTGAATCCAGATCACTCAACACGGTACCCACATGAATTCTCAGGGGGTCAACGTCAACGTATTGGGATTGCGCGTGCGTTAGCTGTTCAACCAGAATTTATTATTTGTGACGAACCTATTTCGGCTTTAGATGTTTCGATTCAAGCACAAGTAGTTAACTTGTTAATGAAGTTGCAAAAGGAAAAAGGGTTAACCTATTTATTCATTGCCCACGATCTTTCAATGGTTAAATACATTAGTGATCGTATTGGTGTAATGTATTATGGGAAGTTAGTTGAATTGGCTCCTGCTGATCAAGTATACAATGCACCCTTGCATCCATATACTGAAAGCTTATTATCAGCAGTTCCACTTCCAGATCCTAACTATGAGCGCAATCGTATTCGTATTCCTTATACTCCAAAAGCATCTACTGGAGCAGAAGAAAAATTACGTGAAATTACACCTGGACATTTTGTTTACTGTACTGAAGCAGATATTCCTGTTTTACAAGCGAAAGCTGCAAGCTATCACAACTAATAAAAAGAGTCAAAAATTGATTTTTAATTTTTGACTCTTTTTTTAAGGAATAATTATTGTTTATATTAATTATTTAATTAGAATGATTATCAATATTCAAACTTAATTCAAATCACTGTTATATCAAGTATGAAAATGATTGAAATGTGAACGAAAAAGATATAAGTATTGAAAACTAATGTAATTTGTCGGAAAAGTGACAAAAATATGTCAAAAAAGGTAGATATTTAAAATTAAATGATTTATAATAAGTCTTGTAGACAGATACTTAATCAATAGAAAATTTCTTCTCGGAAATAACCGAGTGAAAAGGAGAGAATAAATTATGGTCACATTATATACATCACCTAGTTGTACTTCATGTAGAAAAGCGCGTGCTTGGTTAGAGGAACATCACATTGCATATACTGAGAGAAATATATTCTCTGAACCCTTAAACATTCCAGAAATCAAAGCCATTTTAAGAATGACTGAAGATGGAACCGAAGAAATTATTTCGACTCGTTCAAAAGTATTTCAAGAACTTGATGTTGATTTAGATGATATGCCTTTACAACAACTTTTTGAACTTGTACAAAAAAATCCAGGTTTGTTACGTCGACCAATTATGTTAGACGAAAAAAGATTACAAGTTGGGTATAATGAAGATGAAATTCGTCGTTTCTTACCAAGAGAAGTACGTGCATTGGAATTACAACAAGCACAATTATTGGTTAGTTACTAAATTAAAAATTTTTAAACCTGTAACCTAGACGGTTATAGGTTTTTTATTTATTAAAAGAAAATTGACAAAAAATGCTAAACTTTTTATTTAATTGTTGCTTTTAGCTTTACATTTATTGTATTTGCTTTAAAATGGTTGTTATAGAAGATTCTAGCATGACTAGAATTATTGAAATGAGGTGTAAGATCATGGAAATGGAGCATATTAATGAAAACACCATTCGTGTCCTAATTGAAAATGCTGATTTGGAAGAAAGAGGAATTACTTTTCTAGATTTATTGGGAAACCATAAGCAAATCGAAAATTTCTTTTACAGCATTTTAGAAGAAGTTGATGTGGATGAACAATTCCATGAATCTGATGCAATTACGTTTCAGGTTTTACCAAATGGAAATGGGTTAGAATTATTTATTAGTAAAGGTGGCGCTTTAAGTGATCAATTAGATCTTTCAGCCTTACCTGAAAATTCAACTCCAGAAGATTTTACTGAATTTGTTAGAAAACAAGTTCTAACTGAAGAAGCCGAAGCGGATGAAATAGAAGCTTATTTAAGAAATCCGGATGCTTTGACAACTGAAATTGTTCTAAGAATGAATGAATTTGAAGATATGATTGCCTTGTCAAAAATGATGTATTTAGATAACGCAGTTTCTAATTTATATTTTTATAACGGTAGCTACTTCTTACATTTGCTATTCTTTGTGGAAGAGATGACAGAAACAAGTGTTGATGATGAGATTGCAGTGGCGTTGGAGTTTTCTGAAGAGACATCCGTTACAGTTGATGTTTTGGGTGAATATGGAAAATTAATTATGGAACAAACCGCATTAGAATTAACGAGATACTATTTTAAATAGTGAGAAACCTTAGGTATAACAGCTTAAGGTTTTTTTTTCGCGTATTTAGCTAGTTTTTACGAATAGTATATGAAAGGATAAAAAGTGAGGGATAACGATGTTAATTGCTTTAGATAGTCAAAATCATTACGTGCAAGCGGATTTAATCAACCCGAAAAAGAGAAAAGGATTCTTATGTTGTCCAGGATGCCGACAGCCTGTTTATTTAAAAAAAGGTGAAATTAAGATTCCGCATTTTTCACATTATCGAGTTTCCGATTGTGGTTTATTTTCAGAAGGAGAGTCGTTAGAACATTTAACAGGAAAGCAGCTGTTGTATCGGTGGTTTACACAACAAGGCATCCCATGTAAGTTAGAAGCGTATTTGCCAAAATTAAAACAAAGACCTGATTTACTGATTTGGTGGAACCAAAAAATACCTGTGGCAATTGAATTTCAATGCAGTTTCATTAGTGTAGCAGACATGATGAAACGTACTCAAAATTATCAAAAATCTGGTTATAACGTTTTTTGGATTTTAGGTGAACGTTTCAAATTAAAACGGAAATTAACAGTTCAACAACGTTTATTTTTATCTTATAATAACAAACTTAACTATCATCTTTTCTTTTTAGATACTGTCTATCAAAGGGTTTATATTTTTCATCATTTAATTGAATTTGAAAGAAATCAGCTACTAAAAAGTCGGGTTTATCAAATTGCATTGACTCATAAAAAAATGACGTTAGAAAAAATTAAAGACCAGTTACAAAAAATAAACGATCAGTCCTATATTAACTCGAGTACAGAACAAAGGAAAGAATTGTTCAAAAATCATCAGTTTTTAGCGAAATCTTTACACTATCCTCAATCAAAATTAGTAAAATTTCAACGTATTTTATATCAAGCGCACCACCATCTACTATCTCTTCCAATTGAGTTGCATTTGCCTATAGAGCAATCAGTGATTATTCAAATGGAAGGCTGTCAGTGGAAATATTATGTAGTGAAGTGGATTAGTGAGAAAGGTGAAACCAAGCTCTTTACGAGTAGCGATTATTTGCAGGAGATGATGACTTATCCCTTATTTTATTCTACTCCTTTAATAGGAAAAAAAATCCGAAAAAATGAATTGATTCGTTATCTTTATTTTTTAGAAACTAGAGGAATCATCCAACAAATAGCACAAGGTCGATGGTTGATTTTAAAAGATCTTTCATTTTTTAATTCTGAATCAGAAAAATTAATAAAATTGACTAAAAATATTGAATAAAGCTAAAAATAGGTCAAGAATTCAGCCATTTTCCTTTAAGGTATGGTAAAATTACAGTTAGATAAATTTTTGAGGAGGACACATCATGACAGAGACAAAAAAGCTACCACTTCGCAATGAAGTTCCTGAAAATTTAACGTGGGATTTAGACGTTATTTTTAAATCAGATGAAGCGTTTAATCAACACTATTTACTTTTGGAAGAAAAGTTAAAAAAAGTGGATCAAGTAAAAGGTAAAATTGGAACGAGTTCTGATTTGTTAGTACAAGGAATTAACTTTTTATTAGATGTGTCTAATGAGTTAGAAACGTTGTATGTCTATGCGCATTTAAAAAATGATCAAGATACAAATAACGATACGTATCAAGGGATTTATGAACGTGCATCCGCTCTTGCAACGAAAGTTAGCGAAAGCTTATCTTGGTTTGAACCAGAAATATTGGAGATTCCTCCTGAAAAATTAAAAGGCTTTTTTAAAGAAAATAAGGAATTAAAACCTTACCAACATTTTATCGATCAAATGACTAGCGCAAGAGCACATATCTTATCTTCAAATGAAGAATCTTTACTAGCAGGAGCAGGTGAAATTTTTACAGCGTCTAGCCGTACGTTTAATGTATTGAATAACGCAGATATCAAGTTTCCAATTATTAAAGATGAGAAGGGAGAAAATATTCAACTTTCTCATGGCGTTTATGGCCAATTAATGGAAAGCACCAATCGTGAAGTACGTCAGTCAGCTTTTCAAAATCTGTCTAAGACTTATGCAGGTTTGAAAAACACATTTGCTAGTACCTTATCAGCACATGTAAAATATCACAACTATAATGCCAAGGTTCATCATTATGATTCAGCAAGGGCTAAAGCGCTAGCTGCCAATGATATTCCAGAAGCTGTCTACGATACCTTATTAATGGTTGTTGATGAGCATTTGCCTTTACTGCATCGCTATGTAGCACTGCGCAAAGACGTATTAAAAGTTGATAAACTGCATATGTATGATATGTACACGCCGATGACAGGAGAAGCAACAATCAAATTTTCATATGATGAAGCTAAAAAGATGACTTTAGAAGCATTGGCACCTTTAGGAGAAGACTATTTAAGCATTGTGGAAGAAGCCTTTACGAATCGATGGATTGATGTTGTTGAAAATGAGGGGAAACGAAGTGGTGCTTATTCATCAGGTGCCTACGAAACAAATCCTTATATTTTAATGAATTGGCATGATACATTAGATCAATTATTTACATTAGTTCATGAAATGGGACATAGTGTGCATAGCTACTATACAAGAAAAAATCAACCCTACGTATATGGCGATTATTCTATTTTCCTAGCAGAAATTGCGTCTACAACAAATGAAAATATTTTGACTGAATATTTATTAGAAACTCAAACGGATCCAAAAATTCGTGCTTATGTATTAAATCATTATCTAGATGGATTTAAAGGAACGATTTTCCGTCAAACACAATTTGCAGAATTTGAACATTTTATTCATGAACAAGCAGCTGCAGGTGTTCCATTAACAAGTGAATTTATGTCAGAGTACTATGCAACTTTAAATGCTCGTTATTACGGAGATGCCGTTGAAAAAGATCCAGAAATCGCAGTGGAGTGGGCGAGAATTCCTCATTTTTATTACAATTACTATGTGTATCAATATGCGACTGGTTTTTCAGCTGCCTCTGCTTTATCAGCGAAAATTTTAAATAATGAAGAACATGCTCTTGAAAATTATTTGAACTATTTGAAATCAGGGAGTAGTGATTTCCCAATCGAAGTGATGAAAAAAGCTGGAGTGGATATGACGAATAAAACATATATTGAAGAAGCGATGGCTATTTTTGAAAGTCGATTAAATGAATTTGAATCTCTAATAAAAAAATAAAACAATAGAAAAGACGATTATCAAGTAACCCTTGATAATCGTCCTTTTTTATGAACCTAATACACGTAAATGATTTTCTGTAGTCTTTGTAACCAGAGTATTTTGAGACATTATTTTTTTATGGTTGTCACGAATTGAGTTAGATGAATCACATAATTTAGTCACTAAATCTAATGAAATGCATTCATTATCAAGAAGTAATCCATAATCATCTGTTAAATTATCAAAAAGAACTAGAGAAGGAGTACATTGAATATTCATCTCTCTTGCGATTTGTTGATCTTTTTCATAGTCTTTTTTCGCAAAATCAGATTGCTTATCTTCTAGAAACATCTCAACATCCAAGCGACTTTGTTGGGCAATTGTTTTTAGTAAGGTTTCGCTAAACACACATTGATCTTCAACAACAGCTTTTTGTAAATTCATTAAAAAGGTACGGCCTTTTTTCTTTCCTTGCATCAAAGCTGCTTTATAAGCTAAACAAGCACTGTAGGTATTTCCACAAATTTCATTTCGTAAGGCTAAGTTTCTTTCAGGTAGCTGATGAAATTTCATGTAATTCGAGACAGTTTGAAGGTTGTGAAATGGAATGAATCTAAAATGAACTTTTTTATCCGTTTTGGATTCTATAAACGTTAACAACTCTTTTTCGGCTTGATAACATTTAGAGCCCAACGGGTTAATAAATAAATAAATTTCAATTATTTGTTTAAAGTCAGGAGTATTTGCCTTTGAGTTATGGGGTTGCGTTAGCATAATTCTTCACCTTACCATTTTTTATATTTTTGTATTGGTCACTTATGAGACGGTTTCTTTCAACAAGTATACTTTACCAAAAAAAAATAAAAAAAAGTAATAAAAAACCTTGACTTTTGAATTGGAAAGAGTTTAGTTGTAACAAAATCGCCACAATTCAAATTTTAGTGGGAAATATCAGGCATTATATTTGGTTGTTTGCTTCAATCATCCGAGCAATTTTATGCTTTGATGGACGAAGGGGAATCCCTTGATCAAGTAAGAACTGTTGGAAAAACTTGTTTCCTTCTTCGTGGTGGGTAGTTTCAAACTCCAATTCGTAGTCTTCCTGATCGCAATAGATACTATGATCTAATACAAATACTCCTTTTTTTGTTTTCTGTTCGTAACGAGTAGTGGCTAAACTTCCCAGCAAACGGAGTTTAGTTGGATCAATTCCTAGAGAAATTAATTTCGTGAAAACAAAGCCCGAGTCTTTAATCTTACCCTGTTGAATCAATTGTTTTCCCTCTTCTAAAGAAAGCGTGTCAGTTGTTTCAAGGAGATCCTTTTCTAAGGGTGTCTTTAAAGTTAATTCAGCATATTCAGGCAATAACCTAATCCTTAATCCAGCTTTTTTTATTTTTAGTTGCCAATCAGGAGTATCAAAGTAAGTATTGGATTGATAAAAAAAAGCATCTTCTTTTGCTTGAAATAAGTGAAGCAATTTTTTATATTCCGATTGTGTTAGCATATTTTTAAATTCAATTTCAACTTGTTCGCTCATATATACAACCTCCTAAAAGTTCGTTCATCCTATTTTAGCATATTTTTTGAATGAGATTGTGCTTTCAATACCCAAAATCCATCTTACATATGTTAAAATGGATTGAATACTTAATTTAAGTTAGAAAGATCAAGGATTTTAATTGAAAGATAAAGAAGGTATGATTTATGATAGAAAATTGGGATGAGTTTTTTGCGCCATATCAACAAGCTGTTGACGAATTAAAAGTGAAATTAAAAGGAATTCGAAAACAATTCAGGCAAGAAAGTTTACACACACCAATCGAATTTGTAACAGGTCGCGTGAAACCTAAAGATAGTATTTTAGCAAAAGCGAGATTACGAAATATTTCAATCAATCGTTTAGAAACAGATATGCAAGATATCGCTGGTTTAAGAATTATGTGTCAGTTTGTGGATGATATTCATGAAGTCGTACGTTTGCTTCGCAATCGTCATGATATTCATATTATTGAAGAACGAGATTACATTACGAATAACAAAGAAAGTGGTTATCGATCGTATCATGTTGTCTTAGAATACCCCGTGCAATTAATCGCTGGGGAAAAGAAAATTTTAGTTGAAATTCAAATTAGAACGTTATCAATGAATTTTTGGGCAACGATTGAACATTCATTGAATTATAAATATCAAGGAGAATTTCCAGAAGACATCAATGTTCGACTTCAAAGAGCCGCAGAAGCAGCTTTTCAATTAGACGAAGAAATGTCACAAATTCGGGTAGAAATCCAAGAAGCACAGCGTTTGTTTTCACATAATAAAGGCTATCAAGAAGACAACGACAAAAAATAACCAACGGAGGTGGCAACTGTGCGAATTGCAATTATTCACAATCATAATCAAAAATCAGTTGCTGTTGCTCAAGAATTAAGAGCGCTCTGTTTGAAGAACCGTTTAACTTTAGAAGAAAAAAATCCTGATTTAGTCATTACAGTTGGTGGGGATGGCACCTTGTTGTCAGCATTTCATCGGTATGCTCACTTATTGGATCAAATTCGATTTGTTGGAGTTCATACAGGACATTTAGGTTTCTATACGGATTGGCGAGATTTTGAATTAGAAGAACTAGTAGAAAGTTTAGTGAAGGACCAAGGAGAAAGCGTGAGTTATCCTTTATTAGACGTTAAAGTTTCGTATCAAAATCAAGTGGAAGAAGCCCATTTTTTTGCATTGAATGAATCAACCTTAAAACGTATCGATGGCACAATGGTATGTGACGTTTATATTAAAGATGAATGGTTTGAGCGTTTTAGAGGAGACGGGATGTGCGTTTCAACGCCAACAGGCTCAACAGCGTACAATAAATCAGTTGGTGGAGCAGTTATTCACCCACGCTTAGAAGCGATTCAATTAACGGAAATTGCGTCAATCAACAATCGTGTTTTCCGTACCCTTAGTTCACCGATGATTGTTGCACCGAATGAATGGATTCAATTACGACCAGCTTCAGAAGATGGTTTTATTTTGACCATCGATCAATTAACCTCATCAGAAAAAAATATTATTGCTATTAACTACCGAATTGCGAAGGAACGAATTCATTTTGCTCGTTATCGTCATACTCATTTCTGGAGTAGAGTAGAAGATGCATTTATTGGAGCGAAACATAGTCATGAAATTTAGTTGGATTTATCCGTTAAAAGAGTCTTATCAAGTGAAAACATTTTTACGCACTAAAGGTGTTTCAAGAGGGTTATTAGCCAAAGTGAAATTTCAAGGTGGAAAAATTACTGTCAATCACCAAGAAGTGAATGCTATTTTTTATTTAAAAGAAAATGATGTAGTAGAAATGACAGTGCCAGATGAAGAAGGGTATGAAACCACCTTTCCAGCTGAGCACCCGATTGAAATTGTTTATGAAGACGAACACTATTTGATTGTTAATAAACCTTACGGCGTCGTATCAATTCCTTCTCAAGTTCATCCTGAAGGAAGTATGGCCAATCGTGTGAAGGGATATTATTGTAGACAAAATTACAAAGACCAAGTAGTGCATATTGTCACGCGTTTAGATCGTGATACAACAGGGCTAATGTTATTTGCAAAACATGGTTATGCTCATGCCTTAATGGACGAAGCTTTGAGATCGCGAACACTTTTAAAACGTTATACAGCTTTGGTAACAGGAAATGTAGCAAAAGATCATGGGAAGATAGAAGCTCCTATAGGTCGTCCGACCGATTCTATTATCAAAAGAATAGTGACCCCAAATGGGAGAGCAGCTTTAACGGAATATTGGGTAAAGGAACGATACCACGAGGCAACTCTTGTAGATATTCAATTGCATACTGGCAGAACCCATCAAATTAGAGTTCATTTTGCTCACCTAGGTCATCCTTTAGTAGGGGATGATCTATATGGTGGTGTTCACGATCAATGGCTAAGACGTCAAGCGCTTCATTGCCATGAACTACAATTTATTCACCCCTTTACAAACGAAAAAACGCTCGTAACCGCTCCTTATCCAATAGATATGCAGCAATGGACAGAAAACATGTCTATTACCAAAATAAATCATTAGAAAGGAGATGGATTTTTTTGAATGAAGCTCAATTAGAAATAGAAGAACGATTGGAACGAATGAAAGAATTATTAAATGCAGAAAATATGCCTGATTTTAGAGATGAATTTTTAGCTCTTCATTCTTATGAACAAGGTCAGGTTTATCTAGGATTAACAAAAGAAGAACGCCAAAAAACGTATCATTACCTATCTCCTAATGAATTAGGTGATATGTTTGAAGTGATTGAAGAAGATGAAGAATCCGTTGAAGAGTACCTAAGAGAAATGAATCCCAACTATGCTGCAGACATGTTAGGTGCAATGTATGCCGATAATGCTGTTGATATTTTAAAACAATTAAATAAACATCAAGTTAAAGTCTATTTAGATTTAATGCCGGAAGAAAATGCGAGTGAAATTAAAGAATTGCTTCACTACGAAGATGAGACGGCTGGATCTATTATGACAACGGAATTTGTTTCAATCGTTGCGAATCAAACGGTTCGTTCAGCAATGGCCATTTTAAAAAGTAAAGCACCAGAAGCTGAGACGATTTACTATATTTATGTCGTTGACAGTGAAGAGGTTTTAGTTGGGGTTATTTCATTAAGAGATTTAATTATTAATGAAGACGATCAATTGATTGCTGACTTAATGAGTGAACATCCAGTAGCAGTAAAAGTAACGGATGATCAAAATGATGTTGCAAAAACAATTCGAGATTATGATTTCTTAGCAGTTCCCGTTGTTGACGAAGTTGATCACCTGTTAGGAATTATTACCGTTGATGATATTATCGATGTTATTGATGACGAAGCCACCAGTGACTATTCTGGTTTGGCGGGGGTCGATGTTGAGGAGACGACTGAAAATCCATTTATTGCGGCATCTAAACGATTGCCATGGTTAATTACGCTATTATTTTTAGGAATGAGCACAGCATCACTCATTAGTCGCTATGAAGTGATGGTAAGTGATGCAAGTATTTTAGCAGTATTTATTTCATTGATTACTGGGACAGCTGGAAATGCAGGGACGCAATCCTTAGCCGTTGCAGTTCGTAAGCTAGCAACACAAGATGACAGCAATACAAATTTTGGAAAAATGATTTTCAGTGAGATTATGACGGGACTCGTAACCGGACTTGTAACTGGAGTAACAATCTTTGTAGTTGTTGGGATTTGGAAACACAACTTTATTTTAGGTTTTGTCATCGGTATGGCGATGCTTTGTGCGATTACAGTAGCAAACTTAGCAGGAAGCTTGATTCCAATTTTAATGGATCGATTAGGGTTTGATCCTGCAGTAGCAAGCGGTCCTTTTATAACAACGTTAAGTGATTTAACAAGTGTGTTGATTTATTTTAATATTGCGGCATTATTTATGTCTTACTTTGTAGGTCAATAATCAAAAGCAAAACAACTTTCTTCTAAGTGAAGTGAGTTGTTTTTTATAGAATTTAGTTGAATGAGGGATAAATGTGGCAACCAAACGAAAAAAAAATAAAAAATTAACAAAAAAACAACGATTTCAGTTAAAAGCATCTTTTGTTTTAGTAGTAATGATTCTTTGTATCATGATTGGAGTTGTTATTGGACGAAATACGGATCCTAATGCATCCCTAACAGATAAAATGGTTCAATTACCGAATGATTTAAAAGAAATGATTTTAAAGGAAACGGAATATCAGCCAGTAGAAGTGCCTAAAAAGCCGGTGACTAACGAAAATGCTACCTTTAGATTTTTAGACATTGGACAAGGAGATGCTACATTAATTCAAGCTTCAGATGGTACGACAATCTTAATTGATACAGGACGTTACGACGATAAAGAAAAACGAATCATAGATTATTTAAATCAATACGTTGGAACAGGTGGTAAAATTGATTTATTGATTTTTACTCATAATGATTCGGATCATATTGGAAATGGCGATTTAGTGTTGAAGTATTTTGATGTCAAAGAAGTTTGGATGAATGGCCACGATGCAACGACAAAAGTATACGAAAAATTACTAGATGCAATCGCTGAAAAAGATACGGCTTATTTTGAACCAAAAGCAGGATTGACTAAAACAGTTGGACCGTTTCAATTAGAAGTATTTAATCCAACAGACGAGGCTAAAAGCAATCAAAATGATGATTCCATCATCACTAGACTAACGATAGGCGAATTTAGCGTAATGTTTCCAGGAGATGCTGCTAAGCGCGTTGAAAAGCAACTATTGGCAAGTGGCAAACCATTAAGTTCAACCGTGCTTCATATTGGCCATCATGGATCAAAAGAAAGTAGTAGTACCGAGTGGCTAACTGCTGTTAATCCAAAAGTTGCAATCTACTCAGCGGGACTAAACAATACCTACCATCATCCTAATATAGAAGCAATGGAGCGAATCAATGCATTAGGTATTCCTGTATATGGAACGGATATCAATGGAACGATTACCGTTTCAGTTACTAAAGATGGAAGTTATACAGTAGAGCCAACTAAAAAATAAGGCAAGGATTTGGAGGTTAATAAAATGAAAGTAGTCTTAGAAGAAATTGAAAACGCAATTGCGCGCTTGATTCCAGATAAAGGTCAAAGTCCAATGTATGTCTTGGAAAGTGAACTTCCTAAAGAAGTGGAAGTAGGAGACGTTTTAGAGTTAACCTACCAACGAATTGATGGGAAACTTATTAAAAAAATTCAACGTTTAGAGAATGAAAAAGAAAGACGTATAAAGAAAATGAAAGAAAAAAGAGAAGCTTTATTGAATCGAACAAAAAAATAAAAAAAGATTTCAGCAATGTTGCTGAAATCTTTTTTTATATAAGTTCTTTTTTCATCATATGATGAGGAATTCCAGCATCTAAAAAACCTTCTCCGTATGTGTGATAGCCTAATTTTTCATAAAAGCCAATAGCTTGATCTTGTGCGCCTAAAATTAAAGTGTCCTTTTGATTTTCTTTGGCAAAACGTTCAATTTCTTTCATTAATTGTTGCCCTAATTGCTGTCCACGGTAGGCGTTGGAAACCGCAACTCGCTGAACTTTAAATTCTGTGGCTGTAACAGGATATAAACGTGCAGTAGCAACGGCTTTTTCATTAAGATAGCCTGTTACATGAAATGTTTGATCTTCTAACTCATCTATTTCAATTGATAAGTCTACTTGCTGTTCTTCAACAAAAACTTTTTTGCGAATGGTCAAAGCATCTTGATACGTAGTTGATTGTAAATCGGTTGTCCATATAAAGTTCAAATTTATCACTCCTATGTTATAATATAAAAACGAACGCATCAATTTAAAGGTGATGGTTTTCATACTAGAGTAGCATAAAATAAGTGCTCTGCCAATTATTTTATAACTAAATGATTTCTCAGACTTTAGGCGGTTTATTTATGAATAAATTAATGTATACTATAATAAGTGTATGAAATTTTAGATAGGGGTTTGAAAAATGGAAAAAACAACAATTAAATGGGTGGAAACGTTAACAACTATCCCTTCACCTACTGGAAATACTTATGAAATTATCAACTATATCAAGACGTATCTTGAAACACTTGGATATGAAACAAAAGTTAATCGTAAAGGGAGTTTAATTGTCACTGTTAAGGGCACTAATCATGAACAACATCGTTTTGTGACGGCTCACGTTGACACGCTAGGCGCAATGGTAAGAGGAATTAAGCCTGACGGACGCTTAAAACTAGATTTAGTTGGTGGGTTTAAATACAATGCAATCGAAGGAGAATACTGCCAAATCCAAACGACCCATGGAAAAACCTATAGCGGGACAATTTTAATGCACCAAACGAGCGTTCATGTGTATAAAGATGCAGGCACTGCGGAACGCAATCAAGAAAATATGGAAGTACGAGTAGATGAAAAAGTTCGCTCTAAAGAAGAAACAGAAAAACTAGGGATTCAAGTAGGAGATTTTGTTAGTTTTGATCCACGAACAGAAATTACAAAAGCAGGTTTTATTAAATCACGTCATTTAGACGATAAGGTTAGTGTGGCTATTTTACTTCAATTGTTAACAAAATTAAAAAAAGAACAACTTAGTCTGCCACATACAACCCACTTCTTTATTTCAAATAACGAAGAAATTGGGTATGGTGGAAATTCAAATATTAACGATAAGGTAGTAGAGTATCTAGCTGTTGATATGGGAGCGATGGGAGACGATCAACAAACCGATGAATACTCAGTTTCAATTTGTGTTAAAGATGGTAGCGGACCGTATCATTATGAATTGAGAAAGCAATTAACTGAGTTATGTGAAGCGAATCAAATTCCTTATCAATTGGATATTTATCCTTATTATGGCAGTGATGCATCTGCTGCAATGCGAGCTGGAGCGGATGTTAAACATGCTTTGATTGGTGCAGGCATTGATTCAAGTCATGCTTACGAACGAACACATGAAGAATCAATTGTTGCAACTGAACAATTAGTTGAAGCGTATTTATTTACTAAAATAATTTAAAAGGGGTAGTAAAAATTATATGGAGTTATTTAAAAAATCAAGTTTAATGTTTTGGAGTATCTGGTTACTTGTTATTGCTGTGTTAATATTTATTTGTACAAAGATTGATTTTCTCTTTGCACCTGTTGGAACGTTCATTTCAACCTTATTTGCTCCAATCGTGATTGCTGGGTTTTTATATTATATGCTGAATCCATTGATTCATTTACTAGAAAAAATGAAAATAAAGCGAGGGTATGGAATTGCCATTATTTTCTTGTTATTAATTGGCGGACTGGTCTTTTTAGCAATGGCTGTCATTCCCAACTTAGTGAGTCAAATTGGACAACTGGTTAACAATGTTCCAAAGTATTTAAAAGATTTAGAATCAAGTTCCAATGATCTAATCAATCAAGGTTGGTTAAAAGATTTAAAACTTGAAGAAAAATTACAAAGTTCTGACTTTTCGATTGAAAAAATTGCAAAAAATGTTTTTAGTGGTGTCACAAGTAGTGTAGGCTCCATCGTTGGGGCGGTAACAAACATGACAATCGTCGTATTGACAGTCCCAATTGTCTTGTTCTATATGTTTAAAGACGGTGATAAATTTGGCCCCTCTGTTACAAAATTTGTTCCCTCTGATTATCGAGATAAAGTAAGTGAGTTATTGTCACAAATGAGCAATACAATTGCTTCTTATATTAGTGGACAAGCGCTAGTTTGTTTATTTGTTGGAACCTTTACCTTTGTAGGATATCTCATTATTGATTTGCCTTATGGTTTCTTGTTAGGTTTTATTGCTGGAATTACAAATATTATTCCTTTTATCGGTCCTTACATTGGGATTGCACCTGCATTAATTATTGGTTTTATCGATTCGCCTTTCAAAGCAATTCTAGTGTGTGTGGTTGTTCTAATAGTTCAACAAATTGATAGCAATCTAATTTCTCCGAATGTAATCGGCAAAACATTAGCGATTCATCCCTTAACAATTATTATTATTTTGTTGGTTGCTGGAAATATTGCTGGGATTATTGGCATGATTTTAGGAGTCCCATTCTATGCAGTAACAAAAACAGTTATTTTATATGTGTACGATATCTTAAAGCTTCGAAAAGAACATCGAATGACTGAAACAAAACTAGATAAATGAAAAAATGAGGACTATTTAATCAAATAGTCCTCATTTTTTATGATTAAATAGATTGTGCATAGAATCACTATTGTAAGCGTTTTTTTAATTATCTAACAAACTGTTATTTTAACTAGAAGTAAAAAATTATCAAAACGATAGGTTTTATAATAGATTTCTAAATCACTTTGTGATATAGTTACTTTGTAATAATGATTATTATTATCAATTAGCTTATGTTGGTTGGTATCAAATACAAGGAGGAATTCACCTTATGAAAGTAGTAGTAGTAGGATGTACACATGCAGGTACAGCAGCGGTTAAAACGATTTTAAATGAACAACCAGATGCGTCAGTATCGGTGTTTGAACGTAATGATAATGTTTCCTTTTTATCATGTGGGATTGCATTATATGTTGGTGGAGTTGTGAAAGATCCAGCAGGTTTATTTTATTCAAGTCCAGAAGAACTTGCTTCTATGGGCGCAGAAATCAACATGGAACACAATGTGAAAAATATCGATAATGAGAATAAAGTTGTCTTAATTGAGAATTTAAAAACAGGTGAAACATTTGAAGAAACCTATGATAAACTAGTAATGACAACTGGCTCTTGGCCAATTATTCCTCCAATTGATGGAATCAATAGTGAAAACATTCTTTTATGTAAAAACTATAACCAAGCAAATGAAATTATTAAAGAATCGAAAAATGCAGAAAAAATCGTCATTGTTGGTGGTGGCTATATTGGAATTGAATTAGTTGAGGCATTTGCAGAATCTGGCAAGCAAGTGACGCTAGTTGATGGATTAGATCGTATTTTAAACAAATATTTAGATGCTGAATTCACTTCTGTTTTAGAGCATGATTTAAAAGAAAGAGGCGTTACGCTAGCTTTAAACCAAACAGTCGAGAAATTTGTTGCCAATGAATCAGGTGCTGTGACAGCTGTGAAAACACCTGTTGGAGAATATGAGGCTGATTTAGTTATTTTATGTGTTGGATTTAAACCTAATACAGATTTATTAAAAGGTAAAATAGAGATGTTGCCAAATGGTGCCATCGTTGTAGATGAATATATGAGAACAAGTGATGAAGCGATTTTTGCTGCTGGCGATAGTTGCGCGGTTCATTATAATCCAACTGGAGGCTCTGCATATATTCCGTTAGCTACAAATGCAGTTAGAATGGGAGCTTTAGTTGGGAAAAATATTGTTTCTCCAACAGTTAAATATCGTGGCACGCAAGCAACTTCTGGTTTATATTTATTTGGTTTTAATATAGGTTCAACCGGATTGACAGAAAACAGCGCTCCTCATTTTGGGGTAGAGGTTCGTTCAGTAGTTGTAGAAGATAATTATCGCCCAGAGTTTATGCCAACAACAGAAAAAGTAACAATGAAATTAGTTTATGAAGTAGGGACGAATCGGATTGTTGGAGGTCAAATCATGTCAAAATATGATGTGACACAATCTGCCAATACGTTATCTTTATGTGTTCAAAATAAAATGACGATTGAGGATTTGGCTTATGTAGATTTCTTCTTCCAACCTCACTTTGACCGTCCTTGGAACTATTTAAATATTTTAGCGCAAGCTGCTGTTGAGCAAGAGCGTAAACAAGCAAAATAAAATGAACTATATATAGGAAGCTAAAGATTCAGTTCTTTGAATCTTTAGCTTTTTTATGATATTTTTTTAATTTCAATTTTGGCATAAATTATGATAAAGTAAAAACAGCTTTTTAAAAAAGGAGTGAAAATATGAAAAAAAGAAATCAAGTTTTTGCTTCTATTGTAACCATTATATTGATTGGAATAGGTGCTTTTTTTGTTACAGATGATGAACAAACAAAAGGTCCAAGTGAAGATACAAAACGAACAGCAGTTGAATTGGAGAGAGTCGTTGACGGGGACACGATTATTATGAGAGAAGAAGGCGAGCGAAAACGAATGCGTTTGTTGCTAGTGGATACGCCAGAAAGTAACACTCAAAAAACTGGAAAAGCACAGCCATTTGGTAAAGAAGCCAAAGAATTTTTAACGGAGTATTTAAAAGGCAAGAAATTGTCAATTGTTTACGATCCAAATCATGATGCCGTTGATCAATACAATCGAGTGTTGGCTTATTTGTATGCAGATGATGAATTAGTCGAAGAAGTTCTTGTAAGAGAAGGACTAGCTCGAGTAGGCTATTTTAATGGGAAAGAACTTTATTATGATATTATCCATCAGGCAGAAAAAGATGCAAAAGCGGACCGAAAGAATATCTGGTCAATCAAAGATTATGTTGGAAAAAAAGGATTTAATGAGGTGAAACAGGAAAGTTACACCAGTTATTAATATCTGGTCAAAGATTGTCAAACTTCGTTAGATGTGCTATGATTGAATTCACTAAAAATATCAAGAATAGAAAGAGGAGTGGATGTTTGAATGACCCCTGACCCTGGTAGTCAGTCGATTGTAGGACAGTTGATTTTAATTTTAGCTTTAACGTTTTTAAATGCTTTTTTTGCCTCCGCAGAAATAGCGTTAGTTTCTCTTAATAAGAATAAAATGGAAAACCAAGCAAATGAGGGCGATCGCAAAGCGCAAAAGTTAGTAAAGCTGCTTGAAAACCCAAATAGTTTTTTAGCAACAATCCAAGTAGGAATTACATTGGCAGGATTCTTTTCCAGTGCATCGGCGGCAACGAGTATTGCCACCAGATTGGAACCTGTTTTTAATTATGAACCTTGGGCTAAAGAGGTTTCTATTATTATTGTTACCGTTGTTTTATCTTATGTAACTTTGGTTTTTGGAGAATTGTATCCAAAAAGAATTGCGATGCAAAAAGCAGAAGAAGTTTCTAAAATGAGTGTTGGCATTATATCATTGATTGAAAAACTAATGAAGCCTTTTGTAGCCTTTCTTTCCTTTTCGACAAACATTCTGGTGAAACTGACACCGATGGAAATCGATTTTAACGAAGATAAATTAACAAGAGAAGAAATGCGTTTTATAATTGAAAGCGGTCAAAAAGACGGTGTGTTAGAAGCTTCTGAATTTCACATGTTAAAAGGTGTCTTTTCGTTAGATACTAAAATGGCAAGAGAAATTATGGTTCCAAGAACCGATACATTTATGATTGACATCAACGATAGTGACGATTTGAATATTGATTTGTTACTAGACTGTAAATATTCAAGAGTTCCTGTTTATGAAGAAGATAAAGATAAAATCATTGGCGTGATTCATTTAAAAAATATTTTAAAAGAGGCAAGAAGAGTTGGCTTTGAAAACTTAATTGTTAAAAATACCATCAATGAAGCTTTATTTGTTCCAGAAACTATTTTTACAGATGATTTGTTATTTGAATTAAAAAAGACTCAAAATCAAATGGCGATTCTTTTAGACGAGTATGGCGGAGTAGTTGGAATAGTAACGCTAGAAGATTTAGTAGAAGAAATCGTTGGTGAGATTGAAGATGAGTATGATGAAATCTCAGATTTATATGCTAAAATCGATGACGGAAGCTATCTTGTACAAGGCAGAATGCCAATTGAAAAGTTCAATGATCTATTTGAAGTCGAAATTGAAGGAAAAGATGTCGATACAATTGCCGGATACATGTTGACGGAGCTTGGAACCATTCCTGCACAAGGCGAGCATTTAACCTTAGTAACTGATTCGATTGAATTGACCACCCAAGAAGTAGAAAGTTCAAGGTTAGTCAGTATTTTGGTCAAACCTTTAGCGATGTAACTAAAGAAACCAGTAAACATTCCCTTGTTTACTGGTTTTTTTATCTAAGTAGTTAACTAAAAGCATCTCTTATAATAGTCACAAAAAAATTCATGTATCCGGATAAAATAGCTTTAAAACTCATGGTAAAGTAATGACGAATAGCAATTGAAAAATCAAAAAGTTCTCGATAGCTGATTTCTAAAAGATCTGCTTCTTTTGCTTGTTGAAACATATAGTGCAATTGATCTTTGATGTTGTCCCCAAAAGCTGTAAACATCGAACGCAATTGATCTTCCGTTTTCAAAATATATTCTTTTTGATACCAACCATCACTAAGTTCATTTTTATAAAGTTCAATAAAATTTGCACTAATTTGATGGGATGTTTCTAACATCAAATCGCCTCCTACTATAATAAATAGTTTAACTAAATGATAACCATAAGTCTGTTCTTTCTAATGAAAAAAAGAAAAAAGACATAAACTTTGTTGAAAAATAAGAAACTTCAAAAATTGGTATTCAAAAAGGGGGAGAAAATGTTATAATAGTTGAGTTAATGCGTTTTTTTTTAATAGTTTAAATAAAAACCAACAGAATCAAACATCTGCTTCATAAAATAACTAATAAAAATGAGGAACATTCCAATGTAGCTGATTACTATAAATAAAAAAAGAACGAACTAGTTGTAAACTAACAAAAGAAGGCTAAAATAAAAAAACAATTAAATGAGGGATTATTGATGGATCAAAAATTAAAAGAAGAAGTACAATCGCGCAAAACCTTTGCGATTATTTCCCATCCAGATGCAGGGAAAACAACCATTACAGAACAATTACTATTGTTTGGTGGTGCGATTCGTCAAGCAGGAACAGTTAAAGGAAAAAAATCAGGTAAGTTTGCAAAATCTGATTGGATGGAAATTGAAAAACAACGTGGAATCTCAGTAACAAGTTCTGTGATGCAATTCGATTACGATGGAAAACGCATCAATATTTTAGATACACCAGGACATGAGGATTTTTCTGAAGATACGTATCGTACGTTAATGGCAGTAGATAGTGCTGTGATGGTTATCGACAGTGCTAAAGGGATAGAACCACAAACAAAAAAACTATTTAAAGTTTGTCGGATGCGTGGGATTCCTATTTTTACTTTTATCAATAAGTTGGATCGTGATGGACAAGAGCCATTGGATTTATTAGCAGAACTTGAAGAAGTATTAGAGATCGATTCATACCCAATGAATTGGCCAATCGGTATGGGAAAAGGGCTACTTGGTTTATATGACAACTATCATAAAAAAATTGAGATTCATCGTCCAGAAGAAAATGGTGGCGAACGATTTATCGATTTAAATGAAGATGGCGAAATTGAAGGCGATCATCCAATCAAAATGTCTACCTTATACGATCAAGCATTGGAAGACGTGGCTCTTTTAAATGAAGCAGGCAATAGCTTTTCTGAAGAACGAGTAGCCAATGGCGAGTTAACTCCAGTCTTTTTCGGTTCAGCGTTGACAAACTTTGGTGTCGAAACCTTCTTGAATACCTATTTAGACTTTGCGCCAAGCCCAACTGCCCATCGGGATGAAGATGGCGAGGCGATTAGTCCTTACAGCGATGAATTTTCTGGCTTTATTTTCAAAATTCAAGCGAATATGAATCCAGCTCACCGTGACCGGATTGCCTTTGTTCGAATTTGCTCAGGTGAATTTGATCGTGGCATGGATGTAACGCTAGCGCGGACAAATAAAAAAATTAAATTAGGCAATTCAACTCAGTTTATGGCTGAAAGTCGAGAAACGGTTCAAAAGGCCGTAGCAGGAGATATTATTGGGTTATACGATACAGGGAATTTTCAAATTGGCGATACGTTATATGCTGGGAAAATGAATGTTCAGTATGAAAAATTGCCACAATTTACACCAGAAATGTTTATGAAAGTAAACGCTAAAAATGTGATGAAACAAAAATCATTCCATAAAGGCGTAAATCAATTAGTTCAAGAAGGTGCGATTCAGTTGTACCGTACGTTCCATACGGAAGATTATATTCTTGGAGCGGTTGGACAGTTGCAATTTGAAGTATTCCAATATCGGATGCTACATGAGTACAATGCAGAAGTGATAATGACACCAATGGGTTCAAAAATTGCTCGTTGGATTAAGCCAGAAGATTTGGATGAGAATATGTCATCCAGTCGAAACTTGCTTGTTAAGGATCGTCACGACCAACCATTATTCCTATTTGAAAATCAATTTGCAATGCGTTGGTTTGCCGATAAGTATCCAGATATTGAATTAAGTTCATTACTGTAAGAGTTAATTATTAGTGTTGATTGCTTTTATAGAAGTCCTTTTTTATCGAAAGTTGATAAAAAAGGATTTTTTTCTGATTTTTAAAAGGATGTTCCGTATATAAAAAGCCACTTAAGTTTATAAGTGGCTAAGGGGTTCCTAGAATAAGCTGAGTAGGAGTGAGTTATTTAAGCGTCTTGTTTTCTTTTTCCCATTCGATTATAAATTGGGACAAAGAAATAGTAATTACTTTTTTTAGTGACACCTCAACTTTTTCGATGTGGTGTGGGATTGAATTCATAGAGAGCGTTTCTTCAGAAAGACGAAGTAATAGAGCTTGAGTGTCGCCAAAATTCTTTTCAGAATAGAGAATACCGACTTCTCCAAATTCATTTGTTAAGACAGAAAGAACTTTAGGTGCATGAAGCGTCCATCCATAGGCTAAATTAAATGTATTCATAATTATTCCTCCTTTTTTAATTAATTATACTACATAGTTTATATAACTGTGAATCAATAATTGAGAAAGAAAAAAACTGTGTAATCGATTCGTTTTAAATGAACGTTCGTTTGCGGTTCGTTAAAGCGTAAGGAACGGAATGAATTGATTTTTAAAGTACCCTTAAGTAGACAAGTTTCTTAAATAATAAAAAACAGAGAACTTCTATACTAATAGAAGTTCTCTGTTTTTTGTTATTTTATGCAGTTGCAAGTGACACTTCAACTAAATTTGGGGATTGTAAAATATCCACTTGTTCAGGGGTTGAATTAAGTATTTCCGAAATAGCATAACTAATTTCATTGTTTTTAATTTGGCGCTCTTTGTTGGTTAGAACAACATCTTTATGTGTATCTGCTCCAGAAAAAATAACCGTTGTAGGGCCTAGCGAATAAACTTTGATAAAAGTAGCATCTGTGTTGCCCAATTGTTCAGCTACTAATGAAGAGTGGTTATTTGTTACATCAATTAATTTCATCTCTCATCACCTCATTTTATAAAATCGCTTACTTTCAACTATTATATAACTTTTTAGCATTGATTTCAAAGATAATCGCTTGCTAGTTTTACTAGGACGCTCATATTTTAATTAAAATATGATATGATAGGAATCAAGTGTTTTACTTTCTCCTGTAGGGGTTAAAAATAAGTATTCGAAGGACTACAAGAAGGGTGGCAGGAAGTTGCAACGTAAAAAAATAGTTCCTTATTTAGTTAGTCGTTTTTCATCTATTCAAATTATTGTGTCATTTTATTTTATGGCTGTTTTGGTTGCAGCTATTTTATTAAGCTTGCCAATTTTTCAAAAGCCTGGTGTTCATCTCTCATTCATTGATATTTTATTTACGGCAGTGAGTACGATTAGTGTAACTGGATTGAGTACCATTGATTTAGGCGAAACGTATAATCGAGGTGGAATTGCTTTGTTAGGCATTTTATTTCAGCTTGGAAGTTTAGGGATCATGATGATCTCTACCTCTTTTTTTATTTTATCAAAAAAAAGAATTTCATTGAAACAGCGTCAATTGATTATGACAGATATGAACCAACCTAATTTAAGTGGAATTGTGCGGTTGATTCGCAATGCGTTGGGTATTATCATTGGGTTTCAGTTAGTTGGTGGAATTATTCTTAGTCTGCATTTTCTGGGGTACTACGACTCAATCAAAG
This sequence comes from Carnobacterium divergens, assembly GCF_900258435.1. Lineage (NCBI taxonomy): Bacteria > Bacillati > Bacillota > Bacilli > Lactobacillales > Carnobacteriaceae > Carnobacterium > Carnobacterium divergens. The sequence goes on from NZ_LT992558.1 coordinate 1,342,061, forward strand.
ATGCGCTTTTTTATGGGTTTTATACGGCAGTTTCGGCAGTTACCAATTCAGGTGCTGATATTACTGGGAATTCTTTAATGGATTTTTCAACAGATTACTTTGTACAGTTAATTGTGATGTTTTTAATCGTTGTTGGTGGAATTGGTTTTCCTGTTTTAATTGAGATTAAGGCATTTTTTAAATACCGTAAAAAACCTCATGATCTGCCTTTTCGTTTTTCGTTGTTTACTAAATTATCCGTTTATTCATTTCTTATTTTATTTATTTTAGGAACGGTATTGATTTGGTTGTTGGAATCGAGTGGGTTCTTTAAAGGGATGAATTTTACAGAAAGTGCGTTTTATGCGATGTTTTATTCGGTGAGTACAAGGAACGCTGGGTTAGTAACAACCCCAATTAGCAACTTTAGCGATGGGACATTGTTATTGTTTTCTGTATTGATGTTTATCGGTGCAAGTCCGAGTTCGGTTGGTGGAGGAGTAAGAACAACCACTTTAGCAATTGTGGTGCTTTACTTGTTCTCATTTATTAGAAGTCGCGAAAACATTAATATTTTTGGACGTAGAATTCATAATGATGATGTGAAAAAATCGATCGTTGTACTGAACTTGTCGATTGCGCTTTGCTTTTTTAGTGTACTGGTTTTAAGTGTTACGGAAAAGCATAGTTTGATTTCGATTATTGTTGAAGTTTCCTCTGCGTTTGGAACTACCGGTTTGTCGATGGGCATTACGTCAAGTTTGAGCTTATTTGGTCAGTTGGTGATTATCCTTTTAATGTTTATTGGTCGAGTCGGGATGCTATACATGCTGATGTTGCTTGTTCCAAAAGAGAAAGAAGATTTAAATTATTTGTATCCGACAGAAAAAATTATTATTGGATAAAATAGAAAAGACACGCTCATCATTAAATGGCGTGTCTTTTTTTTACTCTTCTATTTTCACGATTTCTTCTGGTGGTGTAGCAGGAAGCTTTTCTTTTTGAGCAACCACGATTTCAGATTGATCATTTAAATGAGCGGAAAGCTCTTTAATGGTTGGATGATCTAAATAGAAATCGGCAATTTTATCTTCAATCTGTTCTTGAATAACACGACGTAAAGGTCTTGCACCCATTTTTGGATCGTACCCTAGAGTGGTTAGTTTTTCTTTTACAGCTTCGTCTGCCACAATTGAAATTCCTTGATCTTTAAGCATGTTATTAACGTCTTGTAACATTAAATCAACGATTTGGATCAGATGGGTTTTATCTAGCTGATTGAATTCAACAATCGCATCAAAACGATTGATAAATTCTGGTTTAAAGAAATCGGTTAAATGATTTAAAACAGAATGTTGATTGCCACTTGATGTGGCACCAAATCCAACACTTGCTTCAACCACACCTGTACCAGCATTACTTGTCATGATAATGATCGTGTCTTTAAAGCTTATGGTGCGCCCTTGAGCATCCGTTAGACGTCCGTCATCCAGAATTTGTAGAAACATGTGTAAAACATCTGGATGTGCTTTTTCAATCTCATCTAGCAAAATAATGCTATAGGGGTTTCTACGCACTTTTTCAGTTAATTGACCCGCTTCATCATAACCAACGTAACCAGGAGGAGAACCAATCAGTTTAGCGACACTGTGTTTTTCCATGTATTCACTCATATCAAAGCGAATCAGCGAATCTTTGGTGCCAAATAATTCAGATGACAGTTGTTTGGCTAATTCTGTTTTCCCAACGCCTGTTGGTCCAACAAATAGGAAAGAGCCAATCGGGCGGTCTTTTTTATTTAAGCCGATTCTGCTACGACGAATGGCTTTTGAAACTTTCTCAATTGCTTCGTCTTGTCCAATAACGTGACCTTTTAAATCATTTGCCAAGTTGCGCAATTGAGTTTGTTCTTTTTCTTTGATATCGCCAACTGGAATGTTTGTTTTCATTTCAATGATTTGCTCCATGTCTTTTTCAGTAACAACGGGTTTATCTGATTCAGGTTGTTGCTGATCTCGCATGGCAGAGAATTTAGCTGCTTGATCTCGGTAGAAGGCTGCCTTTTCATAATCTTCTGCTTGCAAGGCGATTTGTTTTTGACGAGCAGCATCGGCAATTTTATCTTCAATCATTTGAGGATCAACGGTTTGGATTGTCAAATTCTTTTTAGAACCAGATTCATCTAATAAATCAATGGCTTTATCTGGTAAGAAGCGGTCTTGAATATAGCGATGAGAAAGTGTAACAGCATTTTTAATGGCTTCATCTGTGTAATGAACTTGATGGTAGTCTTCGTATTTCTTTTGAATCCCTTTTAAAATTGTGATGGCTTCATCAACTGTTGGCTCATTGACACGAACAGGTTGCATTCTTCTTTCTAACGCTGCATCTTTTTCAATCGTACGATATTCTTTTAAGGTAGTAGCTCCTACCATTTGTAGTTCGCCACGTGCCAGTGCAGGTTTTAACATATTGCCAGCATCCATACTACCTTCAGCGCTACCAGCACCTACTATTTCGTGAACTTCATCAATAAACAGAATGATTTGTGGATTTTTCTTTAATTCATCCATCAATTGTTGCATTCTTTCTTCAAATTGTCCTCGAATTCCTGTTCCTTGAACAAGACTAGCTACATCTAAGCGAATCACTTCTTTATTGGTTAATTTTTGAGGAACTTCGCTATTAACGATTTTTTGCGCCAATCCTTCAACTACTGCAGTTTTACCTACACCTGGTTCACCAATCAAGACAGGGTTATTTTTAGTCCGACGATTTAAAATTTCAATGACGCGTTCAATTTCAGTGTCACGTCCAATTACAGGGTCAATTTCGCCTTTACGAGCTAAATCAGTTAAGTTGGTTCCATATTCTCCTAGCAACCCCTTTTGTTTGCCTTGAGGAGGGACATTATTTCCTCCGCGTCCGCCACTTTGAGTAGGAGGAGTAGCAGATTGATTTGAAAGTGCTTGGTTTTGGAAGGCTTTGAAAAATTCATCTAATCCACCCATTCCAAATGGATCTGGTGTTGGTCGATTCATTTTAAGTTCACCACGTTCCTTTGCATCTTTTAATACTTGATAGCAATTTTGACATAAGTCGATTTGTCCACGTTGTCCATTCATATCTGTATATAGGTGAATTGTTGATTCAGTTTGGTTACAATTTTGACATAACATAAGTGTCACAACCTTTCAATTCATAGTAAGTTTTTAATTTATCGAAGACCAGAATCAATAATTGACCAATGCTGACCTTCTTTAGAATAGTATACACTGACCTTTACTGACTTTCAAGTGATTTGTCTTTTACTTTTGAGTGGAAATCTACTAAACTATAGAGGAGCTAGTTTTAAAGGGGTGAGTGCTTGAAAGAATTAGTCAGAACATTTTTGTTTTTCGGATTTATACTTTGTGGAATAAGTGGTCCGCTTATTTTTATTCAAGCGGATGTTCGTAACTTGCTAATCTTTTTTATCGTTTTGTTAAGTTTGGGTTTTGGATACATTGTGCTGTATGTAATTAGTGAGTATCCGGTCTGGGTAGGTTGGATGATTGTTTGTGTCGTTATTGGTGTGACTTTTAGTATTGAGTGGATTAGTATGTTTACAGATAATACTAGCTTTTTAACTCAAGAAACCATTCAAATGAATGCTTTTTTTCATCAACTTGTCCCACTAGGGATAGCCTTTATTTGGGTAATGATGATTGCGATGTCACATATTTTATGGAAGCAAATCACACGATCAATTCGTCACTGGCTTAGTCGCGGTGTTTGTTATGTATTGGGAGCTTCATTGGCCTCCTTAAGTTTAGAATTACTCTTGGCTCCGATTATTTTAAATATTAAAAGATATGACTGGTTACAAGGAGGGGACTTTATTTACGGGGCTGTTTCCTACACTGTATACTTTACGTGGGCAATGGTTATTTTACTAGTGCATACATTTATTCTGATATTTGTGGTATTATCTGATAATTGGCATAGGCAACTTGAACTAAACTCAAGGCATCAATTGATGGTAGTCGATTTTGTTTTTTCCTTATATGCACTAGGTTTAGGGCTATTTGCTAAGATGTATATGGCTTCATTTATTTTTATAACTTTTAATGGTCTTTTCACAATTGTCTATTATATGTCGAAGAAAAAACAAGAAGATGAGTGGATAAGAAAGCAGAGAAAGTAGGTGGGAAATTGACGACTGAAGAAATGAGTAAACAGATTGAACAGCTGGTAAATAAGGAAATAGAAGAGCTTTTAATCAAGAAAGAAGACTTTATTACGTTCAGAGATTGTTGGCTTAAACATCCTGAAAAAGAGCACATTATCGGAGAAGCAAAACTTTTGGGGGAAGTGGTCTACCGCTATGTTTCTTAAAAAAAGAATAAAGTAACTAAAGAAACGAAGAAAATGGTTGTAGATTATCAAAAAAAATGGTAATCTTTAAAGATGAAAGGGTTATTTTCTGTGTTGTTTATTCAAACAGAGCTAACTCTAAATAAAATAATTTTTTTTAAAGGAGACTTCTTATAATGGAAAAACGCGAATTTCATGTGGTAGCAGATACAGGGATCCATGCACGCCCAGCTACACTTTTGGTGCAATCAGCAAGTAAATTTAACTCAGATATTAACTTAGAATACAAAGGTAAATCAGTTAATCTTAAATCAATCATGGGCGTTATGTCTCTTGGTGTTGGTCAAGGTGCTGACGTTGTAATCACTGCTGAAGGCGCTGATGAAGCAGACGCAATCAATGCAATCGCAGATACAATGAAGAAAGAAGGCTTAGCTGAATAATGGTTGAAATGTTAAAAGGGATTGCGGCTAGTGATGGCGTTGCTATTGCTAAAGCATATATGCTAATTGAACCCGATTTATCATTCAACAAAATTACAGTTGAGGATTCTGATTCAGAAGTTGAACGTCTTGCAAAAGCATTAGATAAAGCAAAAGAAGAACTTGAAATGATTCGTCAAAAAGCTGTCGAAAGCTTAGGAGAAGAAGAAGCTCAAGTTTTTGATGCTCACTTAATGGTTCTGTCTGATCCAGAATTAATCGGGAGTATTGAAAGCAATATCAAAGACAATAAAGTAAATGCTGAAAGCGGATTAAAAGAAGTTACGGATATGTTTATCGGCATGTTTGAAGGTATGGAAGATAATCCTTACATGCAAGAACGTGCAGCAGATATCAAAGATGTAACGAAACGTGTTTTAAGTCATTTATTAGGTGTTAAATTACCAAGTCCTTCAATGATTAATGAAGAAGTTATCGTTGTAGCACATGATTTAACCCCAAGTGATACAGCACAACTTGATCGTAAATTTGTAAAAGCTTTTGTAACAGATATCGGTGGACGTACGTCCCACTCTGCAATTATGGCTCGTTCTCTTGAAATTCCAGCAATCGTTGGAACAAAAGAAATTACAGCTAAAGTTAAAGATGGCGATATGATTGTGATTGACGGCCTTGAAGGGGATGTACTTGTACATCCAGCTGATAGCGATGTTAAAAACTATGAAGCAAAAGCAAAAGCATTTGCAGATCAAAAAGCTGAATGGAACAAATTAAAAAATGAAGCAACCATTACTTTAGATGGCAAACACATTGAATTAGCTGCTAATATTGGAACGCCAAAAGATTTAGTTGGTGTTAAAGATAACGGTGGAGAAGCTGTTGGATTATACAGAACTGAATTCCTTTATATGGATTCACCTGATTTCCCATCAGAAGAAGATCAATTCATTGCTTATAAAGCCGTTCTTGAAGGTATGGAAGGCAAAGCGGTTGTAGTTCGTACAATGGATATTGGTGGGGATAAAGAACTTCCTTACTTAACATTGCCACACGAAATGAATCCTTTCTTAGGATATCGTGCGATTCGTATTTGTTTAGCACAACCTGATATGTTCCGTACACAGTTACGTGCATTATTACGTGCTTCTGTATTTGGTAAATTACGCATTATGTTCCCAATGATTGCAACACTTGGCGAGTTCCGTCAAGCAAAAGCAATGTTAATGGAAGAAAAAGCGAAATTGGTTTCTGAAGGAGTTGCGGTTGCAGATGATATTCAAGTAGGTATCATGATTGAAATCCCAGCTGCTGCAGTTATTGCGGATAAATTTGCTAAAGAAGTTGACTTTTTCAGTATTGGAACAAATGACTTGATTCAATACACAATGGCAGCAGACCGTATGAACGAACGCGTTTCGTACTTGTACCAACCTTATAACCCATCAATTTTACGCTTGATTAAAAACGTAATTGATGCTTCTCACAAAGAAGGAAAATGGACGGGTATGTGTGGCGAAATGGCTGGAGATCAAACAGCTGTACCATTATTAATGGGTCTTGGTTTAGATGAATTCTCTATGAGCGCTTCAAGTATCTTGAAAACTCGTAGCTTAATGAAACGTCTAGATACAACTAAAATGGCTGAATTAGCTGATAAAGCAATCAATGATTGTGATACTGCTGAAGAAGTTGTTGGATTAGTTGAGTCATACACTAAATAAATTTAGCAAAGCTTTTTAATGGAGGATTTCCCTTCATTAGAAAGCTTTTTTTAATTTGAAAAAGCGTTAAAATCTTTCAATATCCTTCAATAAAGTGTATAATTTTACTTATCATGTAGTTTTAACCATACCGAGAAAATAAGGTAGCAATTATTTATAGAAAATCAGTACTTAGGCTGATTTCAAGTGTCGCAATAAATTATACAATTAAATTCAACGTTAAAGGGTTAAAGTTTCAATTCATAGATGACTCTAAAGGAGGGAATTGTGATGAATATTGGAATCTTTACGGATACGTATTTTCCACAAGTTAGTGGAGTCGCAACATCAATTAGAACGTTAAAAGAAGAATTAGAAAAATTAGGCCATCAGGTCACTATTTTCACCACAACAGACCCTAGTGCGCCAGAGGATGAAGAAAATATTATTCGTCTTTCAAGCATTCCATTCTTTTCATTTAAAGATCGACGAATCGCGATCAGGGGCGCATATTTAGCGCTAAGGAAAGCAAAAGCATTAGAATTAGATATTATTCATACTCATACCGAGTTTAGTTTGGGGTTGACGGGGAAATATATTGCCCATAGCCTAGACATTCCTCATGTTCACACATACCATACTATGTATGAGGATTACTTACATTATATTGCAAATGGAAAAGTGGTACGACCTACACATGTGAAAGTGGTGTCGCGTTATTTTTGCAATCGAACAGTCGGCGTAATCGCGCCAAGTAAACGGGTGTTAGATCAGTTACGCCATTATGGAGTCTTACGAAATATCGAAATTATTCCAACAGGAGTTAATTTAGAAAAATTCAATCCGACGCATTCGATAAATATCCGTCAAGAATTGGGATTAGAAGAGGATGAAACAGTTATCTTATCTTTGAGTCGTCTTTCAAAAGAAAAAAATACAGAGGCTATTATCAAGGCTATGCCCGCAGTTCTATCTGAAAAACCAGAGGTGAAATTAGTAATTGTTGGAGATGGACCTTACCGTGAAACATTAGAAGAACTTGCAACTAAATTAAATATTGATAAATCCATTCTATTTTTAGGAGAGAAGCAAAGTGATGAAGTTGGGGCGTATTACCAAATGGCTAATTTATTTGTAAGTGCGTCAGAATCAGAGTCGCAAGGTCTAACCTATATTGAAGCAATCGCTTCAGGAACTGAAATTGTCGTTAAAGACAATGAATATACGAGAAGTTTGGTTCGGTCTGGTCAGTTCGGACTTGTTTTTCAAAAGGATGAAGAGTTGGCCAAAGCCATCATTGACACATTGAATAAGACCTTTGCTACAGAGCAAGCTGAACGGGACCAATTGCTGTACGATATTTCGGCTACAGCATTTGGCAAGCGAGTAGCTGATTTCTATAGTGAATCAGATGAATTGTATCAGTATGAAAAAAAAGATCAAATTAAATTAGCCAAATAATATGTTGAAAATGACGGTGAGATAAATGATAAAAATTACAATGTTTTCTTCTGCCGATAAAGTTAAAGGGCAAGGGGTTGGAAGTGCATATTTAGAATTAATGCAATTATTAAAAACACGAGCGACTGACCGCTTAGAAATTAAAGTCAATAGTTTTAAACCTACATCAATTAGCCATTATCATACAATTGATCCCCATTATTTTATAACAACTTTTTTTAGAAAACGTTTTGGTCGAAGAATTGGCTATGTGCACTTTGTACCAGATACCTTAAAAGGAAGTTTACATTTACCTAAATTTATCGAAAAAATATTGTATTGGTATGTCGTTGTTTTTTACCGTCGAATGGATCATTTAGTCGTCGTCAATCCAAGCTTTATTCCAGAATTAGAAAAATTGGGGATTGCTAAAGAAAACATTACGTACATTCCTAATTTTGTTGCAAAAAAAGATTTTTACCCGTATTCCACAGAAAAAATAAAACAGTTAAAGAAAACACATGAATTAGAGACAGATAAATTTATTGTGTTTGGGGCCGGACAAGTGCAAGAACGTAAAGGTGTTTTTGATTTTGCAAAATTAGCAGAAGAAATGCCTGACGTTCAATTCATTTGGGCTGGAGGGTTCTCTTTTGGTAAAATGACAGATGGGTATGAGAAATACAAAAAGCTGATGGATCAACCTCCAAGCAATTTAAAATTTGTGGGTATTATTGATCGAAAGGAAATGTTAGACTATTACAATTTAGCGGATGTTTTTTTGTTGCCTTCTTATAATGAGTTATTTCCAATGTGTATTTTAGAAGCTTTTTCTTCTGAAACGCCTGTATTATTAAGAGATTTACCACTGTACCGTCCAGTAATTGATGGGTATTATCAAGCAGCTAAGGATCGCGATGAAATGAAGGGAATTCTTCGTGAGTTGCAACAGAATCCTAAGGCGTATGAGACGTTAAAAAATGCTGCAATCCAAGGGAATCTTGCTTATTCTGAAGAACGACTAACAAAAGTTTGGTGTGATTTCTATCAACAACAAGAAGGAGACTCTTTATGGAAAGAAGAAATAAATGGGCGCTAGCCATCATTCTCCTAATTGGAGCGAGTGTTTTTTTCTGGGAATTTAGAGCTTTAACGCTACATGAAATAATGATTGAATTTCGACAAATTCAATGGAGTTGGATAGTTGTTGCGATTGCGTGTATGCTGTTTCAATGGGGCGTCGAGGCGAAAATTGTTCAAGGGTTACTAGAACGAGAAAATTTTAGTTATTCTTTTAAGAAATCGTATCGAATTCCATTGATTCAACATTTATTCAATTCAATCACCCCCTTTGCCAGTGGTGGTCAGCCGGCTCAATTAGTTGCATTAAAGCAAACTGGAGTCGATATTGGGGTAGGTAGTTCGGTTCTGTTAATGAAGTTTGTCGTGTATCAGGGAATGATTGTGGTTTACTTTGGTGTATGTGTATTGTTGCGCTATCATGTGTTGGTTACAGAAATTTCTAGATTAGCCGTTTTTGTTATTTTAGGATTAGTCACGCATGTCGTTGTGATTGCAGTGTTGCTTTTAATTACCTACAAAGTTGCTTTAACAAAAAAACTTATTCATTGGCTGATGAAGGTTGTTGCCATTTTTATGAATAAAGAAAAAGCCTATATATTAGAAGAAGACATTGTCTTAAAAGTAGATTCTTTTTATCAAGAAAGTCTTTATATTAGAGGGCAAACACGCTTGTTGTTAAAAACAGCTTTATTAACCGCTGTCCAATTAGCGGGTTACTTTATTGTTCCGTATTTTATTTTATTAAGTTTAGGAATCAAAGACATGGATGTTATTACGATTATTTGTATGCACGCCTTTATCGTGATGATTGTATCGCTCTTTCCGATTCCAGGTGGGTCTGGAGGAGCAGAGTACAGCTTTACACTTCTATTTGGTAGCTTTATCTTATCAGGAGAAAAATTAGCAATAGCATTACTGCTTTGGAGATTAATCACGTACTATTTAGGAATTTTATTAGGAACCATTGCATTAGGTGTTACGGGCGACTCTAAAAAAGTAAAAGAATAGATCAAGACAGAGGGGATGAAATAAAATGAAAAAAATAGGATTTGTTGGGACTGGCGTAATGGGCGCTTCAATTGTAAAGCATCTATTAAAAGCTGGCTATTCTGTGGCGGTTTATAATCGAACAAAAAGCAAAACGGATGAATTAATAGCCAAAGGTGCTCAGTGGTGCGATACACCGGCAGAAGTCACGGCGGTTAGTGATGTTATTTTTTCAATTGTTGGCTATCCAACTGATGTAGAAGAAATCTACTTAGGGAAAACTGGTATTTTCAAAACAGCTACGTCGGATAAAATTTTAATCGATATGACTACTAGCACACCAAGTTTGGCTAAAAAATTATTTGCTGAAGGTCAAAAAGCTCACATTGAAGTTTTAGATGCGCCTGTTTCTGGTGGAGACTTGGGAGCTAAAAATGGAACCTTAACGATTATGGTTGGTGGAAATGAATCAGCGTATCGTCAAGTAGAATCTATTTTTGACATTTTTTCAGGAAAAGTAAAATTACAGGGACCAGCCGGCAGTGGTCAACATACTAAAATGGCCAATCAAATTATGATAGCTGGAACAATGACTGGTATGACAGAACTTTTAGTTTATGCACAAGCAGCAGGATTAGACTTAGAAAGTGTGTTAGAAACAGTTGGTGGAGGAAGCGCTCAAAATTGGTCGTTAACAAATTATGCTCCAAGAATCTTAAAGGAAGATTTTACAGCAGGATTTTTTGTAAAGCATTTTGTGAAGGATTTAAAAATTGCATTAGATGAAGCTAAAAAAATGACAATTGAGCTCCCTGGAACGGCTCTGGCTGAAAAGTTATACGAACAACTGGAGAGTCAAGGCAATGGGAATGATGGAACACAAGCTTTGATTAAATTATGGTGGCCAGAAGGAAATGAACCTACTAAAAAATAGCAAAAAAAGCAGTCGATTTTAAATCGACTGCTTTTTTTATTTTTGTGTAAGCATATAATTTTCGAGACGTTCCATAGCAGTTTCTAATTTTTCCATACTTGCAGCATAACTTAAACGAACATAGCCTTCACCGGCTTGACCAAATGCGGATCCAGGGATAATAGCCAGTTTGTTTTTTTCGGCTAAATCAACGCAAAAGTCCATACTGTTTTGTATAAAACCAGTTGGAATTTTCGCAAAGATGTAAAAGGCGCCATTTGGACGAGCGATTTCAAATCCCATTCCCTTCATTTTTTCGTAAAGGAAGTCACGTCGTTTTAAGTATTCTACCTTCATTGGAAGGGCATCATCAATTCCCTCTGTCAAAGCAGCAGTGGCAGCTTTTTGAGCCATTGTTGTTGCACTAGTGACTAAATACTGATGAACTTTCATTAATTGTTGAACCAATTCAACAGGTGCAAAGATGAATCCAATTCGCCAACCAGTCATTGCGTGGGATTTTGAGAGACCGTTAATTAAAATAGTTTGGTCATATGCGTATTCAGCGATTGACACATGTTTGTCTCCATAAGTTAATTCACTATAGATTTCGTCACTGATGACAAAAATATTATGAGCCTTAACAGCGGATGCTATTGCTTTAACTTCCTTGCGATTGTAGGTCACACCAGTTGGGTTGCTAGGATAGTTTAAAATAATCGCTTTAACAGCCGAGCCATGTTCTTTTATTGCCGCTTCAATCATTTCTGGTGTTAAGACAAAGTCGTTAGAAGTCGTATCAATATATACTGGAGTAGCGCGCGCCAATGTAATTAAAGGTTCATAACCAGGATAAATTGGTGTTGGGACGAGAATCTTATCTCCAGGATTTAAAATAGCCAGCAAGCTAGCAGAAAGGGCTTCAGTGGCCCCAACGGTTACTAAAACTTCTGTACTTGGGGTATAGTGAACGTCGTACTTGGTTTCAATAAAATTAGCAGCAGCAATACGTAGGCTTAAGTCTCCTGCCATGCCAGTATAATGGGATTGATTTTCTTCGATGGCTTTGATACCAGCCTGTTTGACATGATCTGGAGTATTAAAGTCAGGCTCTCCCAATGTTAATTTTAACATATCTTCAATTTGAGAAACGCGCTCATCAAATTTTCGAATATCAGAAACTTCAATTTGATAGGTTTGTTGATTAAATTTTTTAGTTAATGGATTCATCAATTGTCTTCGCCCCTTTTTTAGTAATTAAGTCATTTTACCATAGAAAAGTAAAAAAATAGAAACTTTTTTAATAAATGATGGATTTATAGAGATTATTGGCTATTTTTAAATCAAATAAACTAAAAAAATTGAAAAAAATAAAAAAATAGCTTGTTTCAATACTTGTCAAAGATTATAATAAGTAATTGATTGTTACTAAGCTTTTTGACTTTTTTTAATTTCCTTATTTTTAGGAAAACTATATTTTTAATGAGAAAAGAGTTAGATTAATGCGTTTTAGTAAAAAATCTGTTAGAATAAAACTGAGCTAAGATTGAAAGGGGCACGAAACAATGAAATCTTCACAGTTAGTGGCGATTATTCGTCGATTAGAAGCAATGCAAGAAAGTACGGATAGTGAAGTTCAAGTTCGTCGATTTGAAAAAGAAGGTCACGAGCGCTGTCTAGTAAGTTATGATTCAAAAGCTGGCACATATGAAATGGAAGACGTTGGCGATCATTCTGTTTATCAGTTTGATGATATTGACTTAATTGCAATTGAAATTTATGAATTACTCCAAGACTAAACACTAAGAAGGCTGACGCTTATGTTAGTCTTTTTTTTTTACATAAAAACAGAAGAGTGTCCAATAAATGTTTTTTTGAATAAAAGGTGGAGTTCATATTGAAAATTTTGTATACTAGTAAAATAAGGTAAAATTAAAAAACGATGATAAAACAATGTGGCTGATTTATAAAAACGAAGGAGGAGGCTAAAAAATGAACAAGCAAATTCAAGTTGGAATGTTAGGGTTTGGAACAGTTGGAAGTGGTGTTATTCGAATTTTAAAAGACCATAATGCTAAAATTCGTCAAGTAACAGGCGAAGAAATTTCTGTAAAAAAAGTTTTAGTACGAGATATTGAAAAGAATCGTGGAGAAATATCTGAGGGGATCCAACTGACGACGAACGAAGATGAAGTTTTAGCTGATCCTGAAATTAATGTTATCTTAGAAGTGATGGGCAGTATTGACAGTGCAAAGATGTATATTACTAAGGCTTTAAAGGCAGGTAAACATGTTGTAACAGCCAATAAAGACCTGATTGCTTTACATGGAAATGAATTAGTTGCTTTAGCAAAAGAAAATCAGTGTGATTTGTACTATGAAGCCAGTGTAGCTGGAGGAATTCCGATTCTTAGAACTATTGTGGATAGTTTAGCGTCAGATAATATTCAACAAGTGATGGGGATTGTGAACGGTACGACTAATTTTATGTTAACAAAAATGACAAATGAGCATCAATCTTACGAAGAAGCTCTAAAAGAAGCTCAAGAATTAGGTTTTGCTGAAAGCGACCCCACAAATGATGTGGATGGCATAGATGCAGCAAGAAAAATGGTCATCTTAACAAGACTTGCATTTGGAATGAATGTGGAACTAGACCAGATTGAAACGAAAGGCATTCGCAATTTAAAGTCGGTAGATATTGAAACAGCTCGAAAATTGGGATACCGCATTAAATTAATTGGTACTGCAGAAGAAAATAATGGTGGGGTATCTGTTAGCGTTGGCCCAATATTAGTGCCAGAAGCTCATCCCTTAGCAAGTGTTCAAAATGAAAATAACGCTGTTTTTGTAGTTGGATCGGCCGTTGGGGAAACTATGTTTTATGGACCTGGTGCAGGTGAATTGCCAACTGCAACGAGTGTGGTAAGCGATTTAATTACAGTTGCCAAAAACATTCGATTAGGGACTACAGGAAATGTTTTTAGTTCATATCAACATGAAACAAAATTAATGACTGACGAAGAAATTTTATCTAAATATTATTTGTCGATTGAAATGAACGATCGCACAGGCTTATTTTTAGAGTTAACGAAAATCTTTGCAGCATCTGATGTAGGATTTGATAAAATTATCCAAGAGCCCATTGAAGGCGGGATGGCAAAAGTAGTAATCATCACGCATTTAATGAACCGTAAACAAGAAAAAGAAATTTTAGCTAAATTAAAAAAAGCCGACGATATGAATTTATTGATTCATCTCAAAGTGATGGAGGGATAACTATATGTATAAAGGACTATTAGATCGCTATCAAGAAAACTTGCCTGTTACTGAAAAAACACCGATGATTTCTTTAGCAGAAGGCAATACTCCCTTAATTCCGTTACACAATTTGTCAAAAGAATTAGGGATTACTTTGTATGGAAAATATGAAGGTTTAAATCCAACGGGTTCATTTAAAGACCGAGGCATGGTGATGGCAGTAGCTAAAGCGAAAGAAGAAGGCGCAAAAGCAATTATCTGTGCATCAACTGGAAATACAAGTGCAGCAGCAGCAGCTTACGCAACAAGAGCAGGCTTGAAAGCTTACATTGTGATTCCAGATGGGAAAATTGCACTAGGAAAATTGGCTCAAGCGGTAATGTATGGAGCGGATATTATTTCAATTCAAGGCAATTTTGATGAAGCTTTAAAGGCTGTTCGTAAATTAGCAGAGACAGAAGCTGTTACACTGGTAAATTCTGTAAATCCTTATCGTTTAGAAGGGCAAAAAACAGCGGCTTTTGAAATTTGTGAAGATTTAACAAAAGCACCTGATGTTCTGGCAATTCCAGTCGGCAATGCTGGGAATATTTCAGCATACTGGAAAGGGTTTAAAGAGTGGAATGAGTTGCATCAAACAGGATTACCTCGAATGCATGGTTTTGAAGCAGAAGGCGCAGCAGCTATCGTTCAAGGGGCTCCAATTGAAAATCCTGAAACGATTGCAACTGCGATTCGCATTGGAAATCCTGCAAGTTGGTCATTAGCAGAAGCAGCTTGCGACGAGTCAAAAGGAGCAATCGATTCTGTAACAGATGCTGAAATTATTGAAGCGTATAAAAAAGTAGCTGCGATGGACGGTGTCTTTATTGAACCAGGTTCAGCTGCATCCCTTGCAGGCGTAATCAAACATCGTGCAAGTGGAGAGATTAAAGCAGGCGAGACGGTTGTTTGTGTCTTTACTGGAAATGGATTGAAAGATCCTGATACGGCAATGAACGTCACTGAAATTCCAATTGCTAAGATGGACGACCTTGAAGAAATGCGGGTGCATTTACGTGAAGGAATGAACCGGTTATGATGCAAATTAGAGTTCCAGGAACAACGGCTAATTTAGGACCGGGATTTGATTCTTGTGGACTTGCATTAAACCTTTATCTAACCCTTACAGTAGGTGAAGTTCAAGATAACTGGGAAGTGATTCATTCATTAGGAGAAGGCATTCCAATGGATCAAACCAACGTCATTGTCACAACGGCCTGCAAACTCTGTCCTGACTTAGAGCCTCGAAAATTATGGATGACTTCAGAAGTTCCTTCAACTAGAGGCTTAGGAAGTAGTTCTGCGGCGATTGTCGCTGGAATTGAACTAGCCAATCAACTTGGAAACTTAATGTTAAGCCAACAAGAAAAAGTAACGTACGCTACTTTAATGGAAGGTCATCCAGACAATGTAGCACCAGCAATTCTCGGTGATTTCGTTGTAGCGACTAAGATTGAACAAGAAGTCTATGCCGTTAAACATTCCTTTCCAGCAACGGGCATTTTAGTGTGTATTCCTAATGGTGAATTGTTAACTTCGGAAAGTCGTGATGTGTTGCCTCAAACATTGACTTATTCCACAGCTGTTACTGCCAGTAGTATTGCAAATGTTATGATTTCGGCTATTTTAGCAAATGATTTGTCATTAGCTGGAAAAATGATGGAACAAGATTTATTTCATGAATATTATCGAAAGAACTTAATCCCTCATTTATCAGATATTCGAGAAACTGCGAATCAATTTGGCGCTTATGGAACTTTTTTAAGTGGGGCAGGTCCAACTGTTTTAACGCTGGTACCATTAGCTGAATTAAAGAAATTACAATCAAAACTAGAACGTAACTATCCACATGCCATGATCAAAGAGTTGGAAATTGAACGAAATGGTGTGGAAGTAATCCATTAAAACAAAACCCTTCAATCGACTGTTGATTGAAGGGTTATTTTGATTTAAAAAGTTAAAGTTTTCGTAAATCAGCGATTTTTAGTGAATTTTAATTGTAAGTTGGCACAAAAGAGAGTAATCTCTATAGTTGAAGTAAGCATAATGTTTTTCAAAAAAACGTTATAAAGGAGAACGAATGATGAAAGAAAACAAACAATTTATGAGTAAAACAAGATCTCTATTAAGTACAAGAATGGGATTTTTCTTATTTGCAGTTATTTTATTTTGGTTAAAAACCTATGTAGCCTATCAAACCAAATTTTCACTAGGTGTTAGTGGCAGTGTCCAACAATTTTTACTGTTTATTAATCCCATTAGTTTCACACTGCTATTATTTGGCATTTCTCTTTTTTCAAAAGGAAAGAAGTCGTACATTATTTTATTGGTTATTGATTTTCTAATGTCTACGTGGCTGTTTGCCAATATTGTGTATTACCGAGAATTTTCTGATTTTATGACGATTAATATTATTAAAGGAGCATCTGCTGTTTCTAGTAATATGGATACAAGTTTAAAAAGCTTGATTCATGTCTCAGATTTGTTCGTGTATCTTGACATCCTTGTTTTGATTACACTACTAGCTTTCAAAATTGTCAAAGTGGATACTCGTGTCTTAAAAAAACGAATGGCATTTACGGTTACAGCACTAGCTGTTGCAATTTTTGCAGGAAATTTAAGTTTAGCTGAGATGGATCGTCCACAATTACTAAGCCGTACATTTGACCGTAACTATATTATTAAATATTTAGGGTTAAATGCGTTTACCGTCTATGATGGCGTCAAAACGGCACAAGCGAATTCAACAAAAGCAAATGCAGACAGCAGTGATATGGACGAAGTGTTAGCTTATATGAAAAAAAATCAAGTTCCAGCGAATGTGAATTATTTTGGTAAAGCTGAAGGAAAGAATGTTTTTGTGATCCATTTAGAAAGTTTCCAACAATTTCTGATTGATTATCAATCAAATGGTGAAGAAGTAACGCCGACCTTAAATCAATTTTATCATGACAGCAATACCGTAAGCTTTGATAATTTCTTCCATCAAGTTGGTCAAGGGAAAACAAGTGATGCTGAAATGATGTTGGAGAATTCATTATACGGGTTGTCTCAAGGTTCAGCGATGGTAACGAATGGAACTGAAAACACGTTCCAAGCAGCGCCGGCAATTTTAAATCAAAAAGGCTATACAACAGCCGCTTTTCATGGCGATGTAGCGAGTTTTTGGAACCGTGACAACGCTTATAAATCATGGGGCTATAATTATTTCTTTGATTCTACCTATGATTCAAAAGGCGAGAATTTCAATGTTGGATACGGCTTAAAAGATAAAATCTTCTTAAAGGATTCTGCGCAATATCTTGAACAATTGCCTCAACCCTTTTATGCAAAAATGATTACTGTGACAAATCACTATCCATACCCATTGGATGAAGCTAATGCCACGATTCCTAAGACAACGACAGGAGATTCAACAGTGGATGGCTATGTTCAAACAGCACGTTATTTAGATGAAGCAATCAATGAATTTTTAACCTATTTAAAAACGACAGGTTTGTATGATAATAGTGTGATTTTAATGTACGGCGATCATTATGGCATTTCAAGCAACCATGGAAAAGCTGTTTCCCAATTGTTAGGAACAGAAGAGTATACGGATTTTGATGATGCGATGTTCCAAAAAGTACCCTTTATGATTCATGCACCGGGCTTAGCAGGCGGGGTGAATCATACCTATGGCGGCGAGATTGATGTATTGCCAACATTGTTACATTTATTGGGTGTAGATACAAAGGACTATATTCAGTTTGGATCTGATTTATTGTCAGATGAAAACAAACAAGTAGTTGCATTTAGAAATGGGAATTTTGTTTCAAAACAGTTCACCAAATTATCTGGGGATGTTTACGATACGGCAACAGGAGAATTGTTGACGAATTTAACACCTGTTCAGACAGATGAGTTTAAAAAAGAAAAGGACTATGTAGATACCCAATTAGCGTTATCGGATAAAGTAATCACAGGTGATTTATTGCGATTCTATACACCTGATGGCTTTAAACCAGTTGATAAAACCCAGTACAACTACAAATACAATAAAGGAATCAAACAATTGGCTAATGAAGCTCAAAAAAACCGATTGATTGATAAAAATAATGGCAACTCAACGGTGGATAGTTACCAAACTAACGCACCTGAATTGAAATAAAGAAAACTGTTTCATCTGTGAGTAATTTTACTCTTGATGAAACAGTTTTTTTGTTTATAGAGGTCCTAAAATTTTTGTTCCGTGAACTTCATTTACACCTAGTTTAGTTGCAATCATTTCGCAATTATCTTGATGTACACCGCCACCTGGTAAAATAATGATGCGTCCGTTTGCATAATCAACGAGGTCCTTTAAATGTGGAAGACAAGCATCAATTGTTTGATCTGCTGAACCCCCGTGAGTTAAAATACGTTCCACGCCAGCTTCAACTAACCAATCTATCGCTTCAAATTGTTGTTTTTTTGGAATCGCATCAAATGCCATATGGAAAGTGACTTGTAATCCTGTTGCTTCATCTAATAATAACTCCATCGCTTCTTCATCAATCCAACCCTCGGCAGTTAGACAACCAAGCACAACACCATCAATGCCTAATTTTTTTGCTTCAATCAAATCAGTTGCCATTATTTTTAATTCCGTGTCATTAAAAACAAAATTACCACCACGAGGTCGTATGATTGCCATAACGGGAATGTGTTTCTCTTGACAGTAATGAACGCTTTCCTCCATTACACCGGTGCTGACGGTGGTTCCACCAACAGCTAAGTTGTCACATAATTCAAATCGATTTGCACCACGTTTAATGGCTTCAGGGATAGCTGTAAAATTTTCGATACACACTTCTTTTAAAAGCAAAAAAATCACTCCAATATGTTTAGATAAACCTAGTATACCATAAATTTTTTCTTAACTTCAGTAATAAAAAGAAAACAGGAGTCGCATTTGATTGTGGTACAATAAAAAGAAATGAAGCAGAGGGGCATCTACTGAGCAATGAAAAAAGACTTTATCTTAGAAGAAAAAATCCATTTAATTGAAAATACCTCATTGTTATCAAAATTGACTGCTTGGAGTGCCGGACTAGCCCTTAGCTCTATGGTAATTCTTGGATTTATATTAAAAAGAAACCATTTACTTTACGTTGAAACAAATACGCTAAAATTCATTTTGGATTTCTTTTTAGTGTGTGGTTTGTTTGTCTTATCATTGGTGATTCATGAAGGAATTCACGGTTTCTTTTTTAAATGCTTTGGTGGAAAGAAAGTTATTTATGGATTTAAAGCTGGAATGTTCTACGCGGCATCTTTCAATTCATTTTATACACGATTTCAATATAGCGTAATTGCGGGAGCTCCGTTTATTGTTCTAAGCAGCCTTTATTTCATGTTGGGAAGGACCCATCCAATAATTGCTAGCCTCCTATTTAGTATGCATACTGCAGGTTGCGTAGGTGATTTTTATTACCTGTATGTACTACTTAAAAAAGGCACAGGTATTTTTGTCAAAGATACTGAAACAGGAATGTCTATTTATCGAAAGAAAGAAAACAGAGATCCTAAGTTCAGATGATGATTTGATAAGTTTAACTTAAGGAAAGTTTAATATAAAGAATCCACTCGAATTGGTTGAACCATTGGGCTTAGTTGGTTATAATAAGACAAGTGTGCAGCAATAATAGTGCTGTTTAGAAACAAGGAAAAGGGGAACCAAACATGTGTGGATTTGTAGGGTGTATTCATGGCGATAACCAAAACCATGACCTAGTAGATTATAAAAAAACAATCAGAGAGATGAATAAATTGATTGTTCATCGTGGACCAGATGATGAAGGGTTCTTTTTTGACGATCATATTAGTTTTGGTTTTAGACGACTAAGTATTATTGATGTTGAAAAAGGTCATCAGCCTCTTTCATATGAAAATGAACGTTACTGGATTATTTTTAACGGCGAAGTTTATAATTATATTGAATTACGTGACGAATTACTTAAAGATGGCTATACGTTTGAAACAGACAGTGATACTGAAGTGATTATTGCAACTTATGCAAAATATAAAGAAAAAACTGCGGAACGTTTACGCGGAATGTTTGGCTTTGTAATTTGGGATAAACGAGAAAAAGCGGTATACGGAGCACGTGATCATTTTGGAATCAAACCGTTTCACTATGCAGAAGAGGACGGCGTTATTTATTTTGCCTCTGAAAAGAAATCAATCTACCAAATCCTTAAAAAGAAAGAATTAGATGAAGTTTCCTTGCAAAATTATTTAACGTTCCAATTTGTTCCAGATCCAGCTACCATGACAAAAGGCATTCACCGTTTAGCACCAGGTCATTATTTCACTAAAAAAATAGATGGACCAATGGAAATTACGAGATATTGGGAAGCAACGTTTGCTCCAGTTCAAAAATCAGAAGAGACCTTTGCTAAAGAAATTAAAGATGCTTTGTATGACTCTGTTGAAAAACATATGAGAAGTGATGTTACCGTTGGTTCTTTTCTTTCAGGTGGTGTGGATTCTTCAATTATTGTTGCGATTGCTCGTGAGTTTAATCCGAAAATCAAAACAATTTCAGTTGGATTTGAACGTGAAGGGTACAGCGAAATTGACGTAGCTAAAGAAACCGCAGATCGCTTGAATGTTGAAAATATTAGTTCAATTATTACGCCACAAGAATTTATGGATGAATTTCCGCGTTTTGTTTGGCATATGGATGATCCTTTGGCAGATCCTGCAGCTGTTCCACAATTCTTCTTATCAGAAGTTGCTAGACGTCATGTGAAGGTAGCTTTATCTGGCGAAGGCGCAGATGAAATGTTTGGTGGGTATACCATTTACAATGAACCAAACTCACTTAAAACGTTAACGAATTTACCAAATGGTCTAAAAAAAGGGTTGAATCATTTAGCCAAAATAATGCCAGAAGGAATGCGTGGTAAGAGCTTCTTAGAACGCGGAACAACCCCGATGGAAGAGCGTTACGTTGGGAATGCGAAAATTTTTGAAGAGGCTGAAAAGCAAAAATTATTGAAAAATTATTTAGCTGGACATCCTTATCAAGATGTTACCCGTCCGTTTTATGATGCCTCAAAAGGTTATGATCCAATTGATCGCATGCAATTTATTGATATTCATACGTGGTTAAATGGTGATTTATTACTGAATGCTGACCGTACAACCATGGCGCATTCATTAGAACTTAGAACGCCTTTCTTAGATAAAGAAGTCTTTAAAGTAGCACGTACGCTCCCTTCTGATATCCGAATTGCAAATGGAACAACAAAATATATTTTACGTAAAGCAGCTGAAAGCTTTGTGCCGGATAATGTTTTATACCGTAAAAAACTAGGTTTTCCAGTTCCAATTCGTCATTGGTTAAAAGATGAGATGAATGAATGGGCAAAAGGCATTATTCGTGAATCTGCTACAGATCATTTGATTAATAAACAATACGTACTTCAATTACTAGAAGATCATTGTGCTGGAAAAGCAGACAATTCAAGAAAAATTTGGACAGTGTTGACCTTTATGGTTTGGTATAAAGTTTACATTGAAACCAATCAACAATTTCTAATGACTCCTAAGTAAGTAGACCATTGTGATATAAAGGAAGGTGCTTTGGTCTAACCAAGGCTCTTCTTTTATCGCAAAGCAATGAATTAAAAATTTAGTTTTAATAAAGGGACGGTTGTTCATGAAAATTTTAGTACAAAAATTTGGTGGTACATCTGTTAAAGACGAAGAAAGCCGCCTAGCCGCAAAAAAACATATTGTCCAAGCAGTAGAAGATGGGTATAAGGTTATCGTGGTTGTTTCAGCGATTGGGCGTCTGGGGGATCCTTATGCAACGGATTCTTTACTTAGTCTAGTTGATGCAGATGAGTCATTTCTTGATTTAAGAGAGAAAGATACTTTGCTTTCGGTAGGGGAAACAATTTCAATGGCAGTATTTACGAATCTATTAAAGAAAAACGGCGTATTAGCAGCTGGTTTAACAGGGCAAGATGCTGGGATTGTGACCAATGACGAATTTAGCAATGCAAAAGTTCAACGCGTCAATACAGCACCTATTTTGGAACTGTTTGAAGTGCAGGATGTTGTCGTTGTGACGGGTTTTCAAGGAATCAGCGAGAATGGTCATTTGACTACGATTGGTCGTGGTGGAAGTGATACAACGGCGGCTATTTTGGGGAAAGCTTTTGCTGCTGAACGAATTGATATCTTTACCGATGTTTCTGGAATGATGACAGCAGATCCAAGATTAGTGGAGCAAGCTAAATTTTTAGACGTTGTAAGCTATCAAGAAGTCAGCAATATGGCTCATGAAGGTGCAAAGGTTATTCATCCTCGAGCAGTTGAACTAGCAATGCAAGCTGGAATTCCTTTAAGAATTCGTTCGACTTATCAAGAAGTAACCGATGTGGGAACACTAGTAACTCATTCAGCCAATCAAGTTGGTCATTATCGGTTAGTTACGGGAATTGCGCATGTATCCAATTTAGTGCAATTTACCATTTCAACCGAGCATGTTGAACAAAAAGAAATTTTTGGCTTAATGGCTGCTGCAGGTATCAGTGTCGATTTTATTAATATTTTTCCTACCCAAGTGGTCTTCACATTAGCAAACCACGAAGCCGCTTTAGCAAAAGGAATTTTTAAAGAGCAACAAATTGAGGTTGTTACGCTTGAAGATTGTGCAAAAGTAGCGGTTGTAGGTGCTGGAATTACGGGTGTGCCAGGGGTAACTTCACGAATCGTTACTACCTTATCGATGGAAAATATTGACATTTTACAATCAGCAGATAGCTATACAACCATTTGGATTTTAGTAGCGGGTAGTGAATTGAAGCATGCAGTTTGTGCTTTACATGATGTTTTTTTATAATGCAATAATCAGTCAGTTGTTTTGAAAGAGGCAACTGGCTTTTTAGTATCATTGAAATGATGGAAAGGAGAGCAGCTATGAAGGCAACCGATCGTAGAAAAACGATTATTCAAATACTAACAAACACCCATACCCCCATTAGCGCGACGACAATTGCAAATCAATTAAAAGTAAGTAGACAAATTATTGTGGGAGATGTGGCTCTTTTAAGAGCAGCGGGTTATGAAATCAATGCGACGCCAAAAGGTTATTTATTAAATGAAAATACAAGTAGCGATACACGTTTTAGTGGGAAGATTGCGTGCCAACATGCTCCAGAAGATACCACTAAAGAACTTTATTTAATTGTAGACCATGGTGGAGAAATTGTTGATGTGATTATTGAACACCCAATTTATGGCGAGTTATTAGGAAGGTTAAATTTAACTTCTCGTTATGAGGTAGATGAATTTATGAAAAAAGTGACGGAGTCTCATGTTGAATTGTTGTCTTCTTTGACAGAGGGAATTCATCTGCATACAATCGCTTGTAAAGATGAAAACACCTTTAAGCAAATAAAAAAATCCTTAACAGAAGCTGGATTCTGTTATCAAAATTAAAGGGTGTCTTGACAACTTTAAGAGAAAAGGTATAATTGTATTTACAGGTGTCATGACATGTTTGTAAAAATGATTATACGAGGAGATGTTCTCTTGAAGGTTAGCAAAGTACAACGTTTAACAATTTCGGCATTATTAATAGCGGTAGGAATTTTAATTCCTTTATTTTCACCAATTAAGCTTGTATTAGAACCTGCTTCTTTTACATTAGGAAGTCATGTAGCTATTTTTATCGGAATGTTTATTTCGCCAGTTGTAGCGATTTCGGTTGCAGTTGGGACTACGTTTGGATTTTTTATTGGTGGTTTTCCAATTATTGTTGTGTTGCGTGCCGCGACTCATGTGATTTTTGCAGGAATTGGCGCTTGGATTTTAGAGAAGCGGCCAAAAATTTTAGCGTCAACCAAAAATACAATTCTTTTTTCTTTTTTAATTGGTCTTTTACATGCAGCTTGTGAAGTTGTGGTGGTGATGTTTTTCTATTTTGCTGGAGGAATGCAAGGGGCTTATTATTCTCAAGGATTTTTACAGTCGATTATAGGATTGGTAGGAATTGGTTCTGTGATACACAGTATGATTGATTTTCAATTATCTTATATTATTTGGCGAGGATTAGTTGCACGCAAACGAATGTCATCTAATAGTATCCACTAAAAAAGACAGCCGACTAAACTCATTAGTCGACTGTCTTTTTGTTAATCCTCATCTTTGATATCAATATCTTCTGGAATAGGCTCATTTAAGTAATCTTGCAATTCTTTTTTGTATTTTTCTAATTCTTTAATAAAAAGGTTGAACTGTTCTTTGTAGATGAAACTATTTTCGCCATCGCTAACAGTACGAATTTGTTTTTCTCGAATCAAGCGGTGAATATCAGCAGTTGAGACATTTAGATAGTCAGCTGTTTCAGCAATTGTTAAATACATCGAAGTGTCCTCCTTTAGTTTCTATTCTTATTTTACGATATTTCTTTAATAAAAGAAATGGCAGACTGAAAACAATTCTATAAATCGAGGGATTAAGTATTGAAAATAGGGAATTCATGGTACAATAGAGTGCATGAATGGAGGAGATGTTAGTTGAAAACTGAAGTGTTTGCCCACCGAGGCAGTAAAGGAACACACCCAGAAAATACACTAGCTGCATTTCGTGAAGCAATCCTTGTTGGAAGTGATGGAATTGAGTTAGATATCCATTTAAGTAAAGATGGTGAAATGATAGTCATCCATGATGAAACGGTGGATCGAACAACGAATGGAATTGGTGAAGTTTGCAAGTTGTCACTGGCTGAATTAAAAGCACTAGACGCTGGAAGCTGGTTTTCGCCAATATATAAAGATGAAAAAATCCCGACCTTATTAGAAGTAGTAGATTTACTTGAAGAATTAGACTTTCATGGAATCTTAAATATTGAATTAAAAACCGATCATCATCCTTATGTTGGGTTAGAAGAAAAGGCAAACCAATTATTTCAACATAAAAAAATTCATTTTAAATTAGTTTATTCTAGCTTTAATTATTCTTCTCTAGAAAAAATCAAAGAGTTAAATCCGCTAAGTGAAGTAGCGGTGCTCTATGCTCAAAACGGCAACAATGTGAGGGTGCTGAATAAAAAATACGAGATATCTGCGTGGCATGCAAAATTTGATTGGGTAAAACAACAACAAGTTTTTAATGTTGAAAAGATGCCCATCAGAGTTTGGACAGTGAACAGCCATCGTTACATGCAGTATTGTTTTCAAAAGAAACTTTCTGCAATTATGACAGATTTTCCAAAAGAAGCCCTTGCCATTCGAAACCGTTGGCAATAAAGGAGATACTCGTGAAAAAAACAAAAATTATTATGCTTGTTGGTCCAACAGCAGTTGGCAAAACCGATTTAAGCATTAAAATGGCAAAGAAATTCAATGGTGAAATTATTAGTGGCGATTCTATGCAAATTTACCGAGGTTTAGACATTGGAACAGCTAAAGTATCAGAAAAAGAAGCAGCAGGTGTTCCTCATCATTTGATTGATATTGTAACCATAGATGAAAGTTACTCTGTGTCAGATTTTCAAAAAATGGCGCGAGAAACAATCGCTGAGATTACAGCAAAAGGAAAAATTCCACTAATTGTAGGTGGAACGGGACTTTACATCGAGGCGTTACTTTACGATTTGCATTTTGGAGGAAATCAGGAAAAAGAAGCGGATCCATTATTTCGTCAAGAGATGGAAGAGCAAGCGTCAAAACTCGGAAATCACGCTGTATGGAGCCAATTAAATGAAATTGATCCGACTGCTGCAAAAGCGATTCACGAAAATAATTTAAAACGTGTAATTCGAGCGTTGGAAGTTTTTCATCTAACCGGAATCCCTTTTTCAAAGCAACAAGAACAACCTAAAAGAGAAGCTTACTATGACGCATTGGTGATTGGCTTGATGACGGATCGTGATATCCTTTACCAAAGAATCAATCAACGCGTTGATTTAATGATAAGAGCAGGTTTGTTAAAAGAAGCGCAATGGCTAAAGGAACAAGTAGCAAGTAACGGACAAGCTACTTTAGGGATTGGCTATAAAGAATTATTTCCCTATTTGGACGGGGAACTTTCTTTAGAGGCTGCCACGAATCAAATCAAACAAAATTCCAGAAGATATGCAAAAAGGCAGTTGACATGGTTCCGTAATCGAATGGAATTTATTCGCTGGTACGATTTAGTCCAACATCCCGAAACGGAAGAGCAATTGTTTGAAGAAGTAACAACATTTTTACAAAAATAAGTGTTTAAAAGAAATGTAGGTGGCACGATGGAAGAAAAATTAGAGTATGAGCGCGTGGTTATTGTAGGTGTTCAAACAAATGAATTAGATACAAATTTCCGTTATTCACTAGAAGAATTAGGTCAATTAACAGAAACTGCTCACGGTCAGGTAGTGGCAGAGTTAACTCAAAAAAGAGACCGGATGGACAGTAAGACTTATCTAGGTAAAGGAAAAATCCAAGAATTGGTTCATTTGGTAGAAGAGACTGAAGCAGACGTTGTTATTTTTAATCATGCTTTAACACCAAGTCAAACAAGAAATATTCAAGTCGAAATAGATGTCAAAGTAATCGATCGAATTCAATTGATTCTAGACATTTTTGCGATGCGTGCACAAAGTAAAGAAGGGAAATTACAAGTAGCTTTAGCACAATTACAATACCTATTGCCACGTCTAGCTGGACAAGGGAAAAACTTATCTAAACTAGGTGGCGGAATTGGAACCAGAGGGCCAGGTGAAACGAAACTTGAAACAGATCGACGTCATATTCGAAGCCAAATCAATGATATTAAAAAAACGCTAAAAGAAACCGAAGCGCATCGTCAAAGAAGTCGAGAAAAAAGAAATGACGGAACCACGTTCCAAATTGGCTTGATTGGTTATACAAATGCTGGGAAATCCACTTTGTTAAATCGATTGACAGATGCGAAAACCTATGAAGAAAATCAATTATTCGCTACGTTAGATCCATTGACTCGCAAGATGGTACTGCCAAGTGGCATGAATGTGACCTTAACGGATACCGTTGGTTTTATTCAAGATTTGCCAACGCAGCTAATCGATGCTTTTCATTCGACGTTAGAAGAAACAAGGGGCGTCGATTTGTTGCTACACGTTGTCGATGCTGCAGCTGAAAACGTAGCCGGGCATGAAGTCACTGTCATCAATCTGTTAAAAGAATTAAACATGGATCAAATTCCAATTTTTACAGTATACAATAAAAAGGATTTACTTAACGGAAATTTTTCACCCAATTTATTTCCAAATAGCTTGATATCTGCTAAAGATCCAGAAGATTTACTGAAATTACGCAATCAAATCATGAAGCAAATGAAAGAAGTTATGCTTCCTTATGAATTTGAAGTAGCAGCTGACGAAGGCAATAAATTAGTTCAACTAAAAAAAGAAACATTATTAGAATCTGCAGAATTTCAAGAAGAATTAAATGTATACCTTGTAAAAGGATATGCAAAAAAAGCGTCAAAATGGACTGGAGGAAATGAAATCCAATGATGTGGCACCAAAATTATCCAACTAAATTAATAGAAACCATTCAAGAAGTGGAATTAAAAATTCAACCTTATCATCAGCGAGTTCATGAAATTGCCCTTTTTAACCAAAATAAAGTATTGCAAAGTTTTCGAAACAATCAAGTAAGCGACCAACATTTTACGCCCTCTACTGGTTACGGGTACGATGATTTTGGACGAGACACTCTTGAACAAGTCTATGCAGACGTTTTTAAGGGAGAAGCGGGCTTAGTTCGTCCGCAGATTATTTCTGGAACACATGCGATTTCAACAGCGTTGTTTGGTGTTTTACGACCAGGAGATGAGTTGCTTTATATTACCGGCGCTCCTTACGACACTTTGCTTGAAATCGTTGGAGCAACAGGTAACGGAATCGGCTCATTAAAAGAATATCAAATTGGCTACGATCACGTGGATCTATTGGAAAGTGGAGCAGTTGATTTAGAAACTGTTGCAAAAAAAATTACGCCAAAAACGAAAATGATTGCAATTCAACGCTCACGAGGTTATGCCATGCGTTCCTCCTTTACCATTGCTCAAATCAAGGAAATGATTGAAGCTGTTAGGAAAATTGCGCCTAATGTCATTGTTTTTGTCGATAATTGCTATGGAGAATTTGTTGAAGAACAAGAACCACTTGAAGTTGGGGCAGATTTGATTGCAGGTTCACTCATCAAAAATCCTGGCGGTGGAATTGCTAAAACTGGTGGCTACATTGTTGGGAAACAACGCTTAATTGAAGCTTGTGGCTATCGTTTAACGAGTCCTGGGATTGGTCGAGAAGCAGGAGCATCCTTGTATAGTTTGCAAGAGATGTATCAAGGGTTCTTCCTTGCGCCTCATGTTGTCGGAGAAGCGGTGAAAGGTGCTATCTACACAGCAGCGCTATTGGACACATGTGGGGTAGAAAGCACTCCAAAGTGGGATGCAGAACGGACCGATTTGATTCAAATGATTTCTTTAAACGATCAAGATAAGATGGTTCAATTTGCTCAAACTATTCAAAAATTTTCTCCTGTAAATGCCCATGTATTGCCAATTGGCGCCTATATGCCTGGATATGAAGACGATGTGATTATGGCAGCAGGAACCTTTATCCAAGGAGCTAGCCTTGAATTAACAGCAGATGGTCCAATTAGAGCGCCATACACGCTTTATGTGCAAGGTGGATTAACCTATGAACATGTAAAACTCGCAGTGAGTTCAGCTGTATTAGAGTTATTTTATTAATGAACTTAGAAAGGACGTGCATTTATGCACGTCTTTTTTTATTGGTATACCCGTTTTGAGTTCCTATTAAACAAACGTAAATTATAGATTCTCTAAAATTGTTCGATATCCAATGTTAGAAAACCTAACATCTTAATCAGTTTTTTGTTGACAAATGATTTAAACCTTGATATTCTAATAAAGTAATTGAAAGGAGGACTAAAATGAAAGAGAAAGAGCTTCGCAGGTCAATGTCTGTTTTTCCGATTGGTACAGTTATGAAACTGACGGATTTAACAGCTAGACAAATTCGTTACTATGAAGAACAAGATTTGATTCACCCTGAACGAAATGATGGGAACAGAAGGATGTACTCTCTTAATGACATTGATGTTCTCTTAGAAATTAAAGATTATTTATCTGATGGAATCAATATGGCAGGGATCAAGCGGATTTATGAATTAAAAGAAGTAGAAAAAGAGAAAAAATTGATGGAGCATACTAAAGTAATGACGGATGATGATGTGCGACGAATTTTACATGCAGAATTTTTATCAGTAAGTGGTTTTAGTGGCAATGGTCCAGATCAATCTATGAATCCTAGTCGTATGATTTAAAAAACAGTTGTTAACCATGTTTGCTTTTTTTAGGATGATAAAAAAAGAGACCACCTATAAATAACCTAATAACGGGGGGAATAGATAGAATGCCAGAATTTACAAGAGAACAAATCACCAAGATTGCGAAAGAGGAAGATGTACGTTTTTTACGTTTAATGTTTACAGATATTATGGGAATTATTAAAAATGTTGAAGTTCCAATCAGTCAGCTGGAAAAAGTATTAGACAACAAAATGATGTTTGACGGATCTTCAATTGAAGGTTTTGTACGAATTGAAGAAAGTGATATGTATTTACGCCCAGATTTAACTTCTTGGTTGATTTTTCCTTGGGGAACTGGAAAAGGCAAAATTGCACGTTTAATTTGTGATATCTACAATCCTGATGGGACTCCATTTGCTGGCGATCCTCGTAGCAATTTAAAACGAGTATTAAAAGAAATGGAAGAATTTGGCTTTACTTCTTTCAACTTAGGACCAGAGCCTGAATTTTTCTTATTCAAACTAGATGAAAAAGGTGAACCAACTCTTGAGTTAAATGATAAAGGAGGCTATTTCGACTTCGCACCAACAGACTTAGGTGAAAATTGTCGTCGTGAAATTGTCTTACAATTAGAAGAAATGGGCTTTGAAATCGAAGCTAGCCATCATGAAGTAGCGCCAGGTCAACATGAAATCGACTGGAAATATGCAAATGCAATTGAAGCATGTGATTATATCCAAACCTTTAAACTTGTTGTCAAAACAGTAGCTCGTCAGCATGGACTTCACGCAACCTTTATGCCAAAACCGTTATTTGGTGTAAATGGATCAGGGATGCATTTCAATATGTCTTTATTTACAAAAGACGGCAACGCTTTTTACGATGAAGAAGGGGATATGCAATTAAGTGAAACAGCTCGCCAATTCTTAGCAGGTGTTTTAAGCCATGCAAGAGCCTACACAGCTATTTGTAACCCGACAGTGAATTCATACAAACGTTTAGTGCCTGGCTATGAAGCGCCGGTTTATGTGGCATGGAGTGGACGCAATCGTTCGCCGTTAATTCGCGTGCCGGAATCTCGTGGCTTATCAACAAGAATCGAGCTACGCAGTGTTGACCCAACAGCAAATCCATATTTAGCTATGGCTGTTTTATTAAAATCTGGATTAGATGGAATTAGAAATGAAATGGTCGCACCGGCTCCCGTTGACCGGAATATTTATGTGATGACCGAAGAAGAACGTCACGAACGTGGCATCAACGATCTTCCATCAACGCTCCACAATGCGATTAAATACTTGCGACAAGATGAAGTTGTGAAAGCTGGTTTAGGTTCTCATATCTACAATAATTTTGTTGAAGCCAAACGTTTAGAGTGGGCGGCGTTCCGTCAACAAGTTTCAGAATGGGAAAGAGAACAATATTTAGAGTTATACTAAAATAAATGCATAAAAAAGGAATCCTTTGAGTAGGATTTCTTTTTTTTAAATAAAAATTAACTTTTAATGGATTTTCTATTGACTTTTTATACAATATTGCATATAATAAATCTTGTCGTTGAAAGAATATTGACTTGTCTCAATAGCTCAGCTGGATAGAGCATCCGCCTTCTAAGCGGACGGTCGGGAGTTCGAATCTCTCTTGAGACGTAAATGAAAAAACTGCATAAATATTAAAAAAACCACATGATGAGAATCCTGTGGTTTTTTTGATGGAGAAAAAACTAAACGGAAGTTTCTTCTTCATATTGGATTAAATTGTCTATCAAAGAAGCAATCCCAATTAAGATAAGCATCCAAATAGGAGGCACGACTAAATACAAAAGGAATCCAGCTAATAGACAGATTGAAAGACCTAATCCAATAATTTTTCTGAAAGTTGCTCTTGAAAATTTCTTTTTAGGATGATAAATAAAAATAAAATGTTTCGCGCTATAGAATAAGAAAAAAGCAAATGCGAGTAAAAGATCGATTAATTGCAAAGGCAATACCTGATGAGCACCTAAGTGGAGTGCAGCTGCAAAAAGAGTGATGGCAATTAGCATAAACAAATTGCTATAGAGTAATAATTGTCCATTCGTCGTCTGCTCTTTATCAATCACCAAGTCTAACCGATCATAATAAGATTTCCAAAGCAAGACAATGACGATAAAAGCAATGCCTACATAAAATAGTGTGGAGACAATCATTGTTTGTCCATTTAAAATAGCAATCAAAGCAACCACCGTTTCTCCAAAGCAAATCAATGTAAATAAGCCTAACCGTTCAGCTAAATGACCGACATCAACAGGTGCGGCCGTTAATTTTTTGTGATTTATCAATGGGATAGCGATGTCTAAAAAGATTCCTAGGAACAAGACGAAATAACGAGTAAATCCAGTGAAAAATAAAGAAGTACTAGATAAAATAAGTGAAAGTGTAAAGAAATTCGTTAATAATAAAATGACTTTTTGATCGGCTTTAGTGTCAATGCAACGCTTCACCGAATGATACTGTAAAATCGTCATAAAACGAATGCCGATAAATCCAATTAAAAAGGTGAGATAGGTTTCATTAAAGTTTAAATTAAAGCTTGCCGTCATTAGCATCACAAAAAACATTTGCATAAACATGTAATAGTGAGGCTTTTTCAAACTAAGACCGTAACGATTGAAAAACATTGTTTGACCTGCCCAAGCCCACCACATGGGGATAATCATTAACAGGTATTCCCCAATAATCATAAAAAAATCTTGTGGTTGATGATTTACAGTAGTTAATAAATGATTGGTTGAGGAAATAGCTACAACAAAAACCAAATCATAAAATAATTCCAACCAACTAACTTTACGTTCTTCCAAAAAAATTCCTCCTAAAAAGTGTGTGTCCTTCATTTTCTTATTTATAGTGTACACTTTTCTTAAAAAAATGATAGTTTTTAGTAATGAAAAAGCCATTAGAATAGTCTAATGGCTTTTCTTGTTATTCTTTATGTCGAGATAAATCTACTTCTTCAAGCGGAATAAGCTTCGTTTTAAACTTAATTTTGTAGTAACTAAACAAAATAATAAATAGCGGAACACTCATATAAGTAATTCCAATTGCTTGCCAGTTGAAATCTTTAAAAGCTTGAATATCTTGTCCAACAATAACTAAAATACATAAGAATAAAGCGAGTAGGGGACCGAATGGGAACCATTTTGCTTTGTATTTAAGTTCGCTTAAATCATGACCTTGTTTAATGAAGGCACGACGGAAGCGATAATGAGTTAAAGCAATTCCAATCCAAGCGATAAACCCAGTTAAACCACTAGCAGCAACAAGGAATAAATAAATATGGGTTCCGAAAATACTTGAAGCAAAAGCAAGTGTACCAACAAAAGTAGTTAACATCAAAGCGAAGATAGGAATCCCGCGATCGTTAATCAACCCAAAAATCTTAGGTGCTTGACCATTTTTAGCCATTGCCCAAAGCATTCTTGTTCCAGCGTACATCCCAGAATTTCCCGCTGATAACACAGATGTCAAAATAACTGCATTCATCACACCAGCAGCAGCAGCTAAACCGGCACGTTTAAAGACAAGAGTGAAAGGACTGATAGCGACGTCTCCAGCGCCACTGCCTAACAAATTAGGACTTGTATAAGGAATAATAGCAGAGATAACAAAAATGGCTAAAATGTAGAATAATAAAATACGCCAGAAAACTTGTTTAATAGCTTTAGGAATACTTTCTTCTGGTGTTTCAGATTCCCCAGCAGTAATTCCAATCAATTCCGTTCCTTGAAAAGAAAAACCAGCCACTACGAAGACAGCTAAAATTGAAGGAATCCCGCCAACAAAAGGTGCATCCCCAATTGTAAAATTCGTTAATCCCTCATGGTGCCCACCGATAATGCCAACGATGGTTAAAATACCAACCACTAGAAACACCAAAACAGTGATGACTTTAATAATTGAAAACCAATATTCTGCTTCGCCAAAAGATTTGACAGATAAAGCGTTTAGTAAAAATAAAATAACCATAAAAACCGAACTAAAAATCCAACCCGGAACATCAGGAAACCAAAAGTTCATAATTAAGGCAGAGGTACTGATATCAACGGCTAGCGTAATTGCCCAATTGAACCAATAATTCCATCCCATCGCAAATCCCATCGCAGGATCAACAAAACGAGTTGCATACGTACTAAATGAACCAGAAACGGGTAAGAAAGTGGCCATTTCACCTAATGAAGTCATTAAGAAAAATACCATTAATCCAATTGCTGCGTAAGCTAGCAAAGCCCCACCAGGACCGGCAGTTGAAATAGCAGATCCACTGGCAACGAATAATCCCGTCCCAATACTTCCTCCAATTGCAATCATTGAAAGATGGCGTGTTTTTAAAGCGCGATTCATTGTATTCTCTGAACTCGCCCCAGCGCTTTTTGTTTCTTCTTTTCTTGCGTCAATCATGACTAAAATTCTCCTTTTTAAACCATAAAAAAAGTCCCCCTACCATCTAGTGGTAGGAAGACTGAGGCTTCCATGCAGTAAGATAGCGCAACGCTTAAAGATAAGCGACAGTTCTCGGCTTATTCAACCTAAGACCCAACAAAAAGATGACAGTTTTTTGTTTCGGCAACAATTCCTTTCACTAGTCTTCACAGGTTTTGTCAAACCTCCAACTAATTACTGATAATTGTTGCACCTCTATTTTTTATAAGTTTTAATTTAACTTCATGAATAATCATACGTTGAATCGCTAAAAAATACAAGGGCAAAACGAAAAAAATAGTATTCGATGATTTTATTGACTTTTAACTAACTAACAAGTAAAATAAAATCAATTAGTAAGTATTCTGAATGAACAATAAAAAAATAAGAGGTGCTTTTTGTGAGTGGAGTCTGTATCTAACTAGGCCAATTAAATAAACTAAATAAACAATTAACATTCCTATCGGGGAATCGTTTATTTAGTTTACCTAAAAAGATACCTGACTTTTCATAAAAAACTCAATCTAACATCACTTTATCCTAGTGGTGTTCATTGCAATTTTTTAAAGCTACGGGTTTCCTGTAGCTTTTTTTGTACCTACTATCTAGTAAAAAACTTTTTGTTTCATTCAGAAGAAATAAAAAAGTCAGTTATCTTTGTAAAAAAACTTACAAGGAGTATAAAAAAATGAAGCAACAAACAAATGAAAAAATCCAATTAACCACACTATTAGAAAAAGTAAAAAGCTATACCGTCAGCTCACTTGGTAAAAAAAGATTAGATACGTTGGAGCCAACGGCTAATTTAACAGTTGTCAAGCGTCGTTTAAACGAAACAGCAGAAGGAAGAACACTACTAGATGCGAAGTTACACATGCCGTTTATGGGCTTAGGAATGATTGATCACCTAGTTACGCAATTAGAAAAAGGCCTTGTATTAGATGCTGGAGAATTGATAGAATGCGCTGATTTTTTAAGAAGCTGTCGTCTAATCAAGCAATTTATGGAAAAAAATGACTCATTAGCACCTTTACTAGCAACTTACAGCCAATCAATGGAAACTTTTTTATTGATTGAAGAAGACATTTATTTTTCAATCAAAAATGGTCAGATAGATTCAGAAGCAAGTAAAGAATTGAAAAAAATTCGCCGTTTAATTGCTGAAAGAGAAAGTAAAATTAACGAACGATTGAACAAATTTTTAAAAAATAAAATGAATCAGCCGTATATCCAAGAATTTTTTGTTAGCAAAAAAAATGAACGGTTTACAATTCCAATTAAAGCATCTTATAAAAATCAGGTAGCTGGAACAATCGTAGAAACGAGTAGCAAAGGTACGACGGTTTTCATCGAACCTACCAGTGTGAGTAAGTTGAATGATGAAATTTTTGAATTAAAAATGGCAGAAGCCACTGAAACGTATCAAATTTTAGCAACTTTATCAGGCTTAATTTTAGAAAATCTGCAATCAATCAACATTAATTTAGAACTCATTGCAGAATATGACTTGATTTTTGCTCGAGCGAAATACAGTCGTGAAATAAATGGCATTACGCCAAAGCTCAACACAGAAGGGTATATCCATTTAATCGATGCCAAGCATCCGCTGTTAGGTGAAGAAGCCATTCCGCTTAATTTTAAAGTAGGAAAAGAGTACCGAGGATTGGTTATTACAGGTCCGAACGCTGGCGGGAAAACCGTGGTTTTAAAAACAGTCGGACTCCTATCACTTGCGACAGCATACGGGTTACAAATAGCAGCAACCGAAGGAACTGAAATGGCTTTATTTGACCAAATATTTGTGGAAATTGGGGACAGTCAGAGCTTAGAAAATGCCTTGAGTACCTTTTCAGCTCATATTAAAAGTATCGCTGAAATGATGGAAGTAGCCCAACCCAACAGCCTGCTTTTATTTGATGAAATTGGTAGTGGGACAGAACCAAATGAAGGAGCAGCATTGGCAATCGCTATTTTAGAAGAGTTTTACCAAAGAGGCTGTATCGTTGTTGCAACGACCCATTACGGCGAAATTAAACGTTATTCAGAAGAGCATCCTGATTTTATGAATGCGGCTATGGCTTTTAATCAAGATACGATTACGCCTTTGTATCAATTAATTATTGGAGAATCTGGTGAGAGTAACGCCTTGTGGATTGCAAAAAAAATGAAATTGAAGCCAAGTGTTATCGAGCAAGCACATTTATATCAAACATCAAAAGCGTATAACGTCGAAAAAAAATCATTTTCAATAAATAAAAAGAGCAAGGAAGAAGATACAATCATTACAAAAGAAACCGTGGATTTCAAAAAAGGAGACCGTGTTTTACTAACCGAAAAACAAAAAGCTGGGCTTATTTATTCTTATGATAAAAAACAAGAAAAAGCGACTGTTTATATTGAAGGTGAGCTGCTAGAAGTTCTTTCAAAGCGTTTAAAATTAGAAATTCCAGCGACAGAATTGTACCCAATGGACTACGATTTAGCAAGCCTCTTTGTTAGTTATAAGGAACGAAAAGAAGAGCATGACATTCAACGTGGATCAAAAAAAGCGTTAAAAAGAATTCATAAAGAAATCAAGAAACAGCAATAAAAAACCAGTTGTCCTGCTGATTAGGGGACAACTGGTTTTCTGCTATTTTTAGTCAATTTCAGGACAATCCGATTTTGATAATAGTGTGACATCATTGCCTTCTTCGGCAAGCTTTTGGACTCTGATTTCTCCCCATGAACAAAGCTGATCCAGAATAGTGCTAAGAGTAAGGCCATATGCACTTAATTCGTATTCGACTTTAGGTGGAACTTGTGAGTAGACGATGCGATTTACTATTTGATCACGTTCTAACTCACGCAATTGTTGTGTCAGCATTTTTTGAGTGATTCCTGGAATGGCTTTTTTTAATTCATTTGTGCGCATTTTTTGATGGCGTAGGTTACAGAGAATAATTGGTTTCCATTTTCCTCCAATTACTTCCATCGTTGCTTCAACACCAATATTATAAGTATACGTTGTTTTCATATAAACCTCCACTGCTATATTGATTTTTCATTATAGCATATTAAGGGGAGTAAGGTACAAAAAAGTACCTATAACACAAAAAAGTGCGTACTTGTAAAAAAGAATACCTACTCTATAATAAGCATATAAACCGATCAGGGAGGCAATGAAGATGGAAATGCAACTAAGAGGAAAACGTGTATTAGTAACAGGATCAACAAAGGGAATTGGCCTTGGAATTGTTAAGGAAGTTGCTAGAGAAGGCAGCGATGTGATTATTAATGGTCGAGATAAAGAAGGGGTTAACACATTGGTAGCTTTATTAAAAGATGAATTTCCTACTGTCTCATTTTATGAAGCACCTTATGATTTATCAACCGACTTTGGGATTCAACAGTTAAAAGAAAATTTTCCAAAGATCGATGTCTTAGTGAATAATTTAGGGATATTTCAACCAATGAACTATTTTGAGATTGAAGAAAACGACTGGACCACTTTTTTTAAAACCAATGTTCTAGCTGGAAATGAATTAGCTAAATTTTATTTACCTAAAATGCTTGAGCAAAATTTTGGTCGCATTATTTTTATCGCTAGTGAAGAGGCGATTATGCCATCTGGTGAGATGCCGCAATACAGTATGACGAAAACCATGAATTTGTCACTGGCTAAAAGTTTATCAAAATTAACAATTGGAAGTCAGGTTACTATCAATACCGTTATGCCAGGCCCAACGTTAACTGAAGGGGTAGAAAAAATGATTGAAGAGATGTACAAAGGCCGTTCACTATCTCGTGAAGAACAGCAACAAGCATTTATGAGGGAACATCGCCCAATGTCTCAAATTCAACGTTTAATTGAACCTTCAGAAATTGGTCGGTTTATTGCCTTTATTGCCAGTCCGTTAGCAAGTAGTTTTTCTGGCGAAGCACTAAGAATTGACGGCGGAATGGTTCCCACTATAGTTTAAAAAAGAAAAGGAGCAATAAGAATGAATACAAAAATACCCTCATTTAAATTAGCAAATACAATCGAAGTCCCACAATTAGGTCTAGGGGTTTTTCTTGTAGAAGATGAACAAGAATTAACACAGTCTGTTTTAGCCGCTATTAAACACGGCTATCGTCATATTGACACAGCAGCAATCTATCATAATGAAGCACTAGTAGGAGAGGCACTACAAACAAGCGGGATTCCTCGCAGTGAATTATTTCTTACGTCAAAAGTTTGGAATGACGCCATCACTTATGAGGACACGATAGCAGCATTTGAAACAACCTTAAAAAAATTAAAAACCGATTATTTAGATTTGTATTTAATCCATTGGCCTAGTGAAGGGTACCTTGAAAAATGGCGTGCATTAGAAGCTTTGTATGAAGAAGGAAAAATTCGTGCCATTGGCGTTTCAAATTTTGAAATCAATCATTTAGAAAAATTAATGCAAGAGGCAAAAATTAAGCCGATGATCAATCAAGTGGAAACAAATCCCTATTTTCAACAAACGGAGCTACATGATTATTTAGTGAAAGAAGGCATTCAACATGAAGCCTGGGGACCTTTAGGTCAAGGGAAAGGAAATGTTTTAGAAGATAACGTTATTCAAGAATTGGCTGAAAAATATCAAAAAACACCTGCCCAAATTATTTTACGTTGGCATTTGGATCGCCAAGTGATTGCAATTCCTAAATCAATTCATGAAACGCGCATCCAAGAAAATCGTGAAATTTTTGATTTTCATTTATCAAAGGAGGATCTTGCAAAAATGGCATCGATTGATAAAAATCAACGTGGTGGAGCAGATCCAACCGATGATGCTTGGTTAGCAGAAACCACAAAAATGTCACTGAGTGAATAACATGCAAAAAAGCAAGCTCTTCAATAAAAGAGCTTGCTTTTTTTACTTCGTTTAAACAGGATACAGTTGTCCATCTTCAATGCGCAGAACGCGATCGACTAATTCTAAAACACGTTCATCATGGGTCACCATCACAGCGGCTTTATTATTTTTATGAACCTCTTTAGCAATCATTTCCACGACTTGATAGCCTCTTTGAGAGTCTAGGCTTGCAGTTGGTTCATCTGCTAAAATAATATCTGGGTCATTCATTAAAGCACGAGCAATTGCCACTCGTTGTTTTTCTCCACCAGATAGTTTATCTGGATATTGATTTAGGCGATGTTTTAGACCTAAATCGGTTAATAAATCGAGTGCACGTTGTTTATGATCCTCCTTTGATCCACTTAATTTTGGAAGCAATAATAATTGATCCAAAACGGTTAAATAGGGAATCAAATTGCCACCTTGAAAAATAAAGCCGATTGAATTAAGACGTAAGTTGGTCCATTGTTTTTGGTTTAAACTATTCAAGGAAACATTGCCGATTCTTACTTCTCCTTCACTAGGAGATAGTAAGGCTCCAGCAATAGAAAGGAACGTACTTTTACCAGCGCCACTAGGACCGACAATCGCGACAAATTCTCCTTCTTTTACCGTTAACGAAAGGTTTTTTAACACTTCAATTTGTTCTGAACCATCTTGATAATATTTTGAAATTTGATTTAAGACTAATTTATCTGTCATTAGTTATTCCCTCCAATCGCTTCAATAGCATCTACTTTAGCAACGCGGTACAGTGACAATAACGAACCAATTAATGCGACTGCTAAAAATAGTAATGAAGAAGCCAGTGCTGTAATAGGTGTTAAATTAAAAGGCATACTTTCAGGTAGTAACGCGGCAACACCATACGTTAAAAGATTTCCAATTAAAAGGCTTATAACGGAAAGGGTAGCAATTTGTGAGAGCAAACTTTTAGCCAAGTAACTTGTTTTAGCACCAATGGCTTTCAACATGCCGAATTGATCAACTTTTTGAATCGTAATAACATAGAAGAAAACAGTTAGAACAAAGGCTGCAATGATATATAAGAACGTAATCATCATGGTTAACGAACCTTGTTCCTCTGAATAACCAGGAATATTCGTTACGATGTCGTTTTTACTGGCTGTGACTAAATCCGAATAATTTAAAGTCGTTGCTTTATCCTCAGTGATATCTAATGCAATTGCATTATACGTGTTGTCAGCTGCTTTTTGAGGTACTTGAACTTCTTTCCATTGAACAGGAGTTAGGAAAACTACACCAGTATGACTGTAAGTTTGTTTTTTAGTAAATCCTGTAATTTTAAAGGTCTGATTCGTTGCCACGTCTTTAATCGTAGATCCAAGAGAGTAGCCTTGATTTTTCAATTTTTGATCTGCAACGACTTCGTTACTTCCACTTTTTCCAAAATGACCGTCTGTTAATTCAGGCTTTAAGAAACTAGTTGAATCAAATGAAAAATAAGAGACGTCCGTCTTATTTGTATCTTTTTTCGTACTAACGGTACTCATTTGAACACGAAGTCCAGTAGCTTTTTTTCCAAGATCTTTTTCAACTTCACTCACTTGTTTTTCAGTAACAGTCGAACGTGCGAAACGATTATCTGAATCTTTTTCAATTAAAAAATAAGAAGCTGCACTTTCCTTAATCGCTGAAGCGTTGTCACTTGCTAATCCATTAGCTAAACCTGTTACGAATAGTACTAACCAGATAATCATGATCATAATCAAAGCGATTAAGCTATATCTTAATTTTGTATGTTTTATTTCACGCCATGCTAAAAACATTTTTCCTCACTCCTTCTTGTTGATAGTTCTATCATAGCTTAGCTATATGAACTGAAGATGAACGGAAAATTACAAAAAAAGCTTCTACTTAGATAGAAGTAGAAGCCTTGGATTATTTTGGAAAAGTAATCGTAAAGGTTGTTCCAGTTTCGTCGGAACTAGAAACTGAAATGGTGCCACCGTGCAACTGAATGATTTTTTTTGTAATAGCCAACCCCAGACCGCTACCACCATCAGTATTGCTGCGATTTTCATCTACGCGGTAAAAACGGTCAAATAAATAAGGCAATTTCTCAGGATCAATTCCTGGCCCATTATTGTAGATTGTTAGAAGCGTTTGATCAGCTTCATCTGAAAGTGTAATAGTAATTTCGCCACCTTGTGGAGCATAACGAATGGCATTGGTTATTAAATTTTGCCAGACTTGATATAAAAAATTCTCATTTCCTAATACGAAGGTAGGGGGCAATTCTGTTACGATGTAAAGATCCTTTTCTTGCCACTTCCATTGCATGAGTTTTAAATAATGTTTGATTTGTTGATGAATGGCAACTGGCTGTTTTTGTATTAATTGATTTTCATTGTCTAAATAAGCTAGTGTCAAAAGTTGTTTCGTCAAGCTAGAAAGTCGTGACGTTTCCGTTTCGATTATTGTTAAATAATTTTCTCGTTGTTCTAAAGATAATTTCTCATCTTTTAAAATCGAAGTAAAACCTTGAATAGAAGTCAAAGGAGTCTGAATTTCATGGGAGACATTGGCAACGAACTCTTGTCGCGCCTTTTCGGCTTTATTCAATTCTGTTGTCATTGTTGCAAAGGAATTGGTTAATTGCCCAATTTCATCTTTTCTTTTAGTGGGATGGATTTCAACGGATTGGCCGTCTGTAATTTCTTTTGTAACAGTTGTCAACCTTTTAATAGGAGAAACAATAAAATAGCTACTTAAAAAAATAAGAATAAAGCCAATTAAAACACTAAATACAAGCAACATCACTAAGAAAATTCGCAACTCACCAAATTGCTTGGTAGGATCGGATCGGATAAAGACCGCACTGGTTTGTTCGCCATTTTTTATCGGAAATCCAATGGTATTTCGTAAATCATTGTCAAAAAAACCGGTAATAAAAATGCTCTTTGGAAAATTCGCAATCCCATGATAAATGGTTCCGTCTAACACAGACTGAATGACTTCTTTTTCTAACGTTTTCTTTCTGAAAGAATCCCCATATTCGATATCACTTCCATCTGATTTCACCTGATAAATTTCATAACCAAGCTGACTAATATGGTTGAAGTAGCTTTCTTGATTTAAGGTTGGATTTTCGTTATAAAATTGTTGAATATCCTTTGCTACATAAGTTAATTTCTGATCGTTGATAGGCTTTAGGTGATATTGATAATACACATTTGAAATCAAAAAAGCTACGCCAATACTTACAATCATCACTAAAAAGGTAATGGCTACAATCCGTTGATAGAGCGTCTTCATACTTGTTCCTCCAATCGATAGCCAAGCCCGCGAATAGTAGTAATCGCAACACCAGAATCTTTTGTCAAATGCTCTCGTAATCGTTTGATATGAACGTCTACAGTTCTGTCATTTCCTTCGTAATCCATTCCCCAAATAGATTCAATCAATTCATCACGAGTAAAAATTTTTTTAGGATAGCTGGCAAGTTTTGTTAGCAATTCAAATTCCTTTAATGGAAGAAAGAGTTCCTTGCTTCCTAGGGTCACCAGATAATTCTTTTGATCAATCGTTAGTTTTCCAATGGCAATTAACGGGTTATTTGGAATCTGATACCGACGAAATAGCGCGTTCATTCTAAATTCAAGTTCTTTTAATTCAAAAGGTTTGGTAATATAATCATCAGTCCCCGCTTGGAAGCCTTTTTCTTTATCTACAATTTCTCCTTTTGCAGTCAATAAAATAATTGGAATGCTGTACTGTTGTCGGATTTCCTGGCAAACTTCATATCCGTTTTTTAGAGGCATCATAATATCTAAAATCGCTAAATCAATCGAATGGGTTTCGATAGCATCAATAGCTTCAGCTCCATCTGTAGCGGTCACTACCCGATAAGACAACGATTCAAGAAAGCGCTGAACCATTTTATTAATATTTGGATCGTCATCGGCAATTAAAATTGTTTTCATGTTCATACGTCCTTTAATCGTAAAATTTTTCCTATGACTAGGTGAATCTAGTTTAACAAACTTTTGAAGAAATGTAGACTATAACTCTATTTTATATTTTAGAAAAGAGGGTAAAAAGCTTAAATATTGAGATAAATTAATAAATAATGAACAAATTCTAACAATTAGAAGAGGAAATGTGGTATAATGAGATATTAAGTGTTATGATATTTTGTTTATGTAATCACGAAATAAAGAAATGAGGGATTTACATGGGAAATAAAATCACTAACGAAATTCAATCAGTTGTTGAAACCGAGCTTCGTAAAGGTGCAAGTAAGTCAAGAATTGCAACGCTTTTGGGCGTACCCTATGAAGAAGCAAATGCAATTATTGATGCAGTTAAAGAATCATTTAGACCAGATCTAGGTGATGAGATCAAATTTACTTTTAGAGATGAAAAGATGGCTGGTGTTATTAAAAAACTATTAACCAACAGTGCCGTCGTTGAAATTTTTTGGGAACAATCGTCTCCAACAATGAAAGATATTTGTGAAACGAAAACGATTGTGAACTTTAAAGACATCATTGAAGTTACAAATGCTGAGGCTACTTCCTAACAAACGTTCACATTACCTAAATAAAATAAACAAACTATTGAAACGGAACTTATCAAAAATAAGGTTCGTTTTTTTGTTGTTTTCTTAAATGAAAACATAATTTTTAGCATAAATACTTTGATAGTCAAAATAAAATTAAGTGCTTTAAACGTCTGTATAAAGGGATTTTATTAGTTAGATAAAAAAATTTTTTAAAATAAACTTGACACTTTTGTTAAAAAATAATATAGTTTGATAGTCAAACAATTTGAATATCAAAGCAATTGATTGTAATGAATGACGAAATATAAGAAATGGAGGAGTTGATGTGGCAGACTCATTTGAACTGATTAATGATTACTTAGTTGAAGTGTTTAACGAAATCTTGATTATTGAAGAGACCGCATTGCAAAATAGCAGTTTCCAAGATGTATCAATCAAAGAGATGCATACCGTTGAAGCTATTGGTATGTATCGCAAACGAACTACTTCTGAAGTCGCTAGAAAATTATCGAT
Organism: Carnobacterium divergens; assembly: GCF_900258435.1. Classification (NCBI taxonomy): domain Bacteria; kingdom Bacillati; phylum Bacillota; class Bacilli; order Lactobacillales; family Carnobacteriaceae; genus Carnobacterium; species Carnobacterium divergens. The sequence goes on from NZ_LT992558.1 coordinate 1,385,978, forward strand.
CACTGTTGGAACTTTAACTGTTGCGGTTAACAACCTAGTAAAAAAAGGCTATGTTGAGCGAATTAGAAGTGAAAATGATCGACGAGTAGTAAAGCTTGGACTAACTAAGAGAGGACGATTATTGTATCGTCTTCATGACAAATTCCATAAAGAGATGGTAAAAGAAACCGTAGAAGGCATGAACCAAGAAGAGATTGAAATTCTCATCAAAGGTTTAGGGAATTTACATGGTTTCTTAGATAAAACCCAAAATAAATTGAAAGAACAGGGCTGAAATGAATGGAAGCAAAAATAATTAGCACTGGAAGTTACCTCCCATCAACTAGCGTTCCTAATCAACAATTAGAAACGCTAATGGATACCAATGATGAATGGATAAAATCCAGAACAGGAATTGAAGCGAGGCATTTAAGCGAAACTGAAAATACCTCAGTACTTTGTGGAAAAGCAGCAATCAAAATGCTTGATAAAGCAAACGTATCCGCTTTAGAAGTCGATTTAATTATTGTGGCAACCATGACCCCAGATTATCAGACCCCCTCAACAGCTTGTTTAGTTCAAGAATATATTGGTGCTAGACAAGTAATGGCCTTTGATATCAATGCAGCGTGTTCAGGTTTTGTCTACGCGCTTTCAATTGCTGAGAAAATGGTGCAAAGTGGAAATTTTCGTTATGCACTTGTTCTAGGCGGAGAAGTGATGTCGAAAGTAATTGATTGGGAAGATAGAAGTACAGCGGTTCTTTTTGGAGATGGCGCAGGAGGCGTGTTATTAAAAGGAGTAAATGAAAAAAAATCATTTCTCGCTGAAGATATTCATGCTGATGGTAGTCGCGGCCTTTCATTAACAGCAAGACCTTTAACAACGAAAGATCCTTTTTCAAAAACAACAGATGAGATACAGCAAACGGGTTATTTAAAAATGGATGGGCGAGCAATATTTGATTTTTCAATCCGAAATGTGCCAGCTAGTATTCGTCAACTTGCTGAAATTGGAGAGACTCAGCTTGCGGAAGTGGATTATTATTTACTTCATCAAGCAAACTACCGAATCGTTGAAGCGATTGCAAAAAAACTAAAACTTCCGATGAGCAAATTCAAAACGAATATGCAACACTACGGAAACACCTCTGCTGCCAGTATTCCTATTCTATTAGATGAAGTTGTTTCATCTGGAGAATTGAAATTAGGCAGTGGACAAAAAATTGTATTGACCGGTTTTGGCGGAGGCTTGACATGGGCTTCGATCTTAATCGAGTTATAAATAAATAAAATAAGTACAAAAAAATTAAACCAAACATACTGGAGGAAATTATTATGACATTCGAAAAAATTCAAGCAATTATTGTAGACCAATTAGGTAAAGAAGAAGAAGAGGTACAATTAACAACAAACTTCCGTGAAGATTTAGAAGCAGATAGTTTAGACTTATTCCAAATCATCAACGACATCGAAGACGAATTTGACATCAAAATCGAATCAGAAGAAGGCTTAAACACAGTTCAAGACATCGTTAACTTTGTAGAAGCTGAATTAAAAAATAAATAAACTAGAGAATAGAAAGTAGGAAACCTGCATGCAATCAGAATTATGCGAAAAACTTGGAATCAAGTATCCAATCATTCAAGGAGCAATGGCGTGGGTAGCAAATGCAGAACTTGCAAGTGCTGTTTCTAACGCTGGTGGATTGGGGATTATTGCCTCAGGACATGCACCTGAAGAAGTGGTTCGTGAACAGATCAGGCAGGCGAAAGAAAAAACAGATCAACCTTTTGGAGTAAATATTATGTTGCTTTCTCCCCATGTGGAGGCAGTGGTGAATGCTGTCTGTGAGGAAGGCGTTAAAGTAGTTACTACAGGCGCTGGAAGTCCAGGGAAATACATGAAAAAGTTCCGTGAACATGGCATTATTGTTATTCCTGTCGTTGCTTCGGTAGCATTAGCTAGACGAATGGAAAAAGACGGTGCGGATGCAATTATTGTCGAGGGAATGGAAGCCGGTGGCCATATTGGAAAATTAACCACGATGGTCATGGTTCCTCAAGTAGTGGATGCTGTTTCAATTCCTGTGATTGCAGCAGGTGGAATCGGAGATGGTCGTGGAATGGCAGCAGCCTTTATGTTAGGCGCTTCTGCTGTTCAACTTGGAACAAGATTCCTCGTTGCCCATGAATGCACGATCCACCAAAACTTTAAAAATGCCGTTTTAAAAGCTAGAGATATCGACACCACGGTTACGGGTCAAATTACTGGACATCCTGTTCGGACAATCCGTAATAAACTAACGCGTCTATATGATAAAGCAGAAAAAGAAGAGACCAGTAAAGATCAACCCGATTTTGAGCGTTTAGAAGCGATTGGTAAAGGTGCCTTAAGACGTGCTGTTATCGATGGCGATATGGACGCGGGGTCAATGATGTCAGGTCAAATTGCAGGACTTGTAAAAACTGAACAAAGCTGTGAAGAAATCATTCAAGAACTAATGTCTGAATCGCAAACAGTGATCGAACAACAAAAAAAAGCCTTTATTTAAATTCATTTTAGTGAATCAATTATTCTTAAAATGAGCCTTTATTTAAAGGCTTGTTTTACTAATAGGGACAACTTTCAAGAAAAAATAATGGCACTAGATAAAAGGAGTCAAACAACATGAAAATCGCTTTTGTATATAGTGGTCAAGGAGCACAGTATCAAGGGATGGGCCAAGAACTCTATGAAAATAATCAAGTTGTAAGAGATGTTTTTCAGCATGCAAGTGATGCGCTAAAAATGGATATGACTTCTCTGTGTTTTGATGAAAATGAACAATTAAATCAAACAACTTATACACAACCTGCTATTTTAACAGTGAGCATGGCAATTGATGCCCTTCTTAAAGAGCATGGCGTAGTACCTGAAGTAGTGGCTGGTTTGAGCTTAGGAGAGTATAGCGCTCTAGTAAAAGCAGGTGTTTTAGATTTTACAACAGCTGTTCAATTAGTGAAAAAGCGTGGACAATTTATGACTGAAGCTGTTCCAGCAGGAGATGGAGCTATGAGTGCTGTAATGGGATTAGATCGAAAAACCATTGAAGAAGCATGTATAGCAGCCAGTGATAGCGGTGTCGTTTCTCCAGCGAATTACAATATGCCTGGCCAAATTGTCATTGCAGGATTAAAAGAAGCGGTCGCTAAGGCAACTCTATTATTAGAAGAAAAAGGAGCGAAACGAATCATTCCTCTTCAAGTAAGCGGGCCCTTCCATACAGCTTTATTAAAACCAGCAGCGATAGAATTAGCCAATGAACTGGAAGCCATTGAATTTCATCCGCTAAACTTACCAGTCATCAGCAATACGACTGCAAAGATAATTACAGATAAAGCAGATGTAAAACCACTTCTGACACAACAAGTGATGTCGCCAGTTTTATGGGAAGATAGCGTTAATACAATGATTGACATGGGCGTGGACACTTTTATCGAAGTTGGACCTGGAAAAGCCTTAAGCAGCTTTATTAAAAAAATTAATCGGAATGTAACAATTTTAAATGTTGAAAATCAAAAAACGCTAGACAAAACGATTGAAACATTGAAAGGAATGAGTACATGACTTTAAAAGACAAAGCAGTGATTGTAACAGGAAGTTCAAGAGGCATTGGAAAAGCAATTGCACTTGAATTTGCAAAAAAAGGCTACAACATTGTATTAAATGGTCGCAAACCAATTGCTGACATAGTAGTTCAAGAAATTGAAGCAGAAGGCGTGAAATGTCATTGCTTTATCGGAGACGTAAGTGATTTTGGTTGTGCGAAACAATTGATTGATGAAACGAAGGAAGTTTTTGGCAGTGTAGATATTCTGGTCAATAATGCAGGAATTACAAATGATAAATTATTAATGCGGATGTCAGAAGATGATTTTGATTCAATTTTAAACGTCAATTTAAAAGGAACGTTTAATACAATTCGTCATGCTTCAAGCGTGATGCTAAAACAACGAAGCGGAACAATTATTAACCTATCAAGTGTCATTGGTCAAATTGGAAACGCAGGTCAAGCCAATTATGCAGCAAGTAAAGCTGGTGTTATTGGTTTAACAAAATCAGCTGCCAGAGAATTAGCGGCTAGAGGAATTACCGTCAATGCGATTGCTCCAGGTTTTATTGAAACGGATATGACAGATGAACTATCCGATAAAGTAAAAGAATTATCAAAACAACAAATTCCATTAAATCGTTTTGGAACTGTTGAAGATGTTGCAAAAGCAGCCGTTTTCCTAAGTGAAAATAAATATATCACAGGACAAGTCATCAATATCGATGGTGGCATGGTGATGAACGGTTAATGAAAGGGGCATAAAGAAGATGAATCGTGTAGTGATTACAGGAATGGGTGCAGTTACCCCTATTGGAAATTCAGTGGATGCTTTTTGGGAAAGTTTAAAAGCTGGAAAAAACGGTGTTACCGAAATTACGAGATTTGATGCTTCAGAAACTGGCGTAACGTTAGCAGCAGAATTAAAAGATTTTGATGCAACAGTTTATATGCCAAAAAAAGAAACTAAACGTACAGATCTATTTTCACAATATGGAATAGCAGCAGCTGTCCAAGCAATGGAAAATAGTGGCTTAGATACAGAAAAAATAGATGTCGATCGTTTTGGCGTAATCGTTAGTTCAGGAATTGGTGGGATGAATACCATTCAAGAACAAGTAATCAAAATGCACGATCGTGGTCCACAACGTGTTGCTCCGTTCTTTGTCCCAATGGTGATTGGAAATATGGCAGCAGGAAATATTGCAATACGTGTTGGAGCAAAAGGTCTATGTACCTCAATCGTAACAGCATGTGCATCAGGAACCAATTCAATTGGTGAAGCGTTCCGTTCAATTAAGCACGGATACTCGGATGTGATTTTAGCTGGCGGAACAGAAGCGACGATTTGTGAAATTGGCATTGCTGGATTTGGCGCTTTAACAGCTTTAAGTAAATCAACAGATCCTGAACGCGGTTCGATTCCATTCGATAAAGAGCGTAACGGTTTTGTAATGGGAGAAGGCGCGGGCGTTCTTGTATTAGAAGAATTGCAACATGCGTTAGATCGTGGAGCAAAAATTTATGGCGAAGTTGTCGGTTACGGATCAACATGTGACGCTGGTCATATGACAAGCCCATCTGTTGATGGAAGCGGAGCTGGTAAAGCAATGATTCAAGCGATGAAAGAAGCTGGAATTGAACCAAAAGACGTGGATTACATCAATGCTCATGGAACAAGTACACCAGCAAATGACAGCGCTGAAACAACAGCCATTAAATACGCAATGGGTGAAGAAGCCCACAACGTTCCAATTTCAAGTACAAAAAGTATGATAGGACATTTACTAGGAGCAGCAGGAGCTGTTGAAGGAATCGCCTGTGTGAAAGCATTGGAAAATGACTTTTTACCGCCAACAATTGGGTTTAAAGAAGCGGATGAAGCCTGCGACTTAGACTACATTCCAAATGTAGGACGCAAGGTGGAGTCAGCTAAATATGCGTTAAGCAACTCGCTAGGTTTTGGCGGACATAACGCTGTTGTCTGCTTTAAAAAGTGGGAGGAAGCTTAAATGAATATTTCTGAAGTAAAAGAACTATTGGCTCTTGTCAACGAATCAGATTTAACGGAATTTGATTTGCAAATTGATAATACCGTTTTGCATATGAGTAAAAACGATACGCCAAAACCAAACCATGTTGAATCAGTAACAGCGAGTCCTGTTGTAGAAACAAAAATTAATGAAATAGCTAAAGAAGCGACACAGTCTAATACAACAACGATTGAATCCAACCCAGAAGCAGTAGAACTAGGTGGAACGCTGATTCCTTCACCAATTGTTGGCGTTGTTTATTTGACCCCCACACCTGATCAACCAGCCTTTAAAAAAGTTGGGGATACGGTAGCTGTTGGAGAAACCTTATGTATTGTAGAAGCAATGAAACTAATGAATGAAATTACTAGCGATACTGCAGGTACCATTGCAGAAGTTCTAATTGAAAACGAACAAGTCGTTGAATACAACCAACCCTTATTTAGAATCGTATAATAAAATCTTAGGAGGCAATTAAATGAGCATTTTAAACGCAACTGAAATTATGGAGTTAATCCCAAACCGTTACCCAATTTATTTTATCGACTATGTGGATGAGTTAATCCCAGGAGAGCACGTTGTTGCAACTAAAAACGTTACAATCAACGAAGAATTTTTCCAAGGACACTTCCCTGGAAACCCAACAATGCCAGGTGTTTTAATTTTAGAAGCATTAGCACAAGCAGGTTCAATTCCATTATTGAAATTAGATCGTTTTAAAGGCGAAACAGCCTACTTAGGTGGAATGAACAAAGTTAAATTCCGTAAAAAAGTAGTTCCTGGTGACGTTTTAAAATTACATGTAGACATCATTAAATTAAAAGAATACGCAGGTATTGGAAAAGCAGTCGCATATGTAGACGGTAAAAAAGTTTGTGAAGCTGAATTAACCTTTATCATTGGTAGATAAGCCTATGTTTAATAAAATTTTAGTAGCAAATCGTGGCGAGATTGCGGTACGTATCATTCGCGCCTGCCGAGAATTAGGTATTGCAACCGTTGCGGTTTACTCAGAAGCAGATAAAGATGCCCTTCATATGCAACTAGCGGATGAAGCCATTTGTATCGGTCCCGCTAAAGCAACAGACTCTTATTTAAATATGCAAAGTATATTAAGTGCGGCTGTTGTTACAAAAGCCCAGGCAATTCATCCTGGGTTTGGCTTTTTGTCAGAAAATAGTATTTTCGCTACTATGTGTCAAGAATGCAACATTACCTTTATCGGTCCAAAAGCCGAGACCATTGATCAAATGGGAAATAAAGCCAACGCAAGAACCTTAATGCAAGCAGCGAATGTTCCCGTAATTCCAGGTAGTGATGGTTTTATCACCAATGCCAAAGATGCCAAAGAATTGGCTGAAAAGTTAGGGTATCCAGTTATGTTAAAAGCTGCAGCTGGTGGAGGCGGAAAAGGGATTCGAAAAGTGGCAAATGCTGATGAACTTTCACCTGCCTTCAATAGTGCAAGCAGTGAAGCGAAAGCCGCATTTGGTGATGATCGAATGTATCTTGAAAAAATTATCGAACATGCCAGACACATCGAGGTTCAAATTCTTGGCGATCATTTTGGTCATGCGATTCACCTTGGTGAACGTGATTGTTCTTTGCAACGTAACAATCAAAAAGTAATCGAAGAATCTCCATCTGTTGCAATCAGTGAAGAACAGCGACAATTACTTGGAGAAACAGCTGTAAGAGCTGCAAAATACGTGAATTACCAAAATGCTGGGACTATTGAATTTCTACTGGATCAAGATGGAAAGTTCTATTTTATGGAAATGAATACACGAATTCAAGTAGAGCATCCTGTTACTGAAATGGCAACCGGAATTGATATTGTTAAAGAACAATTAAAAATTGCCAGTGGTTTACCTCTAGAAATTCAACAAGAGGAAGTCACAATAACTGGACACACGATTGAATGCCGAATCAATGCTGAAAATCCAGCCTTTCATTTTGCACCATCTCCAGGGAAAATTGATTATTTATTTTTACCAAGTGGTGGACTAGGCTTACGTGTAGACAGTGCTGTTTTCGCTGGTTACGAAATTCCACCTTATTACGATGCTATGATTGCTAAAATTATTACAAAAGGTGAGAATCGAGCAGAAGCAATTGCGAAAATGAAACGTGCATTAGGCGAATTAGTGATTGATGGCATTATTACGAATCAATATTTCCAAGAAGATTTACTAGCAGATCAACGATTCGTTGAAGGCGCGTATGATACAAGTTTCCTACAAGATATTTTTCTTGATGAGTGGGAGCAGCAACAAACGAATTAATTCTATGTACTGGAATCTAAAGAGGTGAAAAAATGAAACTGTTTAAAAAAAGACCTTTTATTCCAATCGATATCAAACCTCAAAAACAAACTCAGTTGGATGAACCGATGGTGCCAGATGGAATGTGGGCACAATGTCCAAGCTGTAAAAAAGCCATTTATAACAAAGATTTAGGGAAAGAACAAATTTGCCCAAATTGCGGTTATAATTTTAGAATTGATGCTTTTGAGCGCATTGGATTGATTGTGGACGAAAATAGTTTTGAAGAGTGGGACAAAGGATTAGCGAACACCAATCCAATGGAATTTCCAGCCTATTCAGAAAAAATTGAACGTTTACAGGAAGAAACAGGTTTAGATGAAGCTGTTGTCACTGGAAGAGCTACTATCAACAAGCAAGCATGTGTATTGGCTGTAATGGACGCTCGGTTTATTATGGGCAGTATGGGAACAGTTGTTGGCGAAAAAATCACTCGTGCTTTTGAAAAAGCAACAGAACGTCAATTGCCAGTAGTTATTTTCACTGCTTCAGGCGGTGCTAGAATGCAAGAAGGGATTCTCTCCTTAATGCAAATGGCGAAAATTAGTGCAGCAGTTGCAAAACATAGTGAAGCAGGCTTGTTGTACGTCGCAGTACTAACAGATCCTACAACAGGAGGAGTTTCAGCAAGTTTTGCCATGCAAGGAGATATTATCTTAGCTGAGCCACAAGCATTGATTGGATTTGCTGGAAGAAGAGTCATTGAACAAACCATTAATGAGGAGTTGCCAGAAGATTTCCAACGAGCAGAGTCATTATTAGAACATGGCTTTATTGATAAAATTGTACCACGTCCTGAATTAAAGGCGACGCTAGGATTGATTTTAACTCTTCATGCCCCAAAACCCGCGAAGGCAGGTGGAAACAATTGATGACTGCAAGCGAAATCGTAGCCTTAGCTAGAAAAACAACCCGTTTAACAGCGTTAGAATACATGAATTTCTTGTTTAATGACTTTATTGAATTCCATGGTGATCGTTCTTATCGAGACGATAAAGCAGTTGTTGGTGGAATTGCTACCTTGCAAAATCAACCAATTACAGTTATTGGAATTCAAAAAGGGCATAATTTAGAAGAAAATATGATGCGCAATTTTGGGTCCCCTCATCCAGAAGGGTACCGAAAAGCATTACGCCTAATGAAGCAAGCTGAAAAATTTGGTCGCCCGGTGGTAACCTTTATTAATACAGCAGGTGCTTATTGTGGTGTTGAAGCAGAAGAGCGCGGACAAGGTGAAGCCATCGCACGAAACTTGATGGAAATGAGTCAATTAAAAGTCCCTATTATTGCCATTATTATTGGTGAAGGTGGTAGTGGTGGTGCATTAGCACTTGCAATGGGAAATCAGGTTTGGATGATGGAACACACCATGTATTCTATTTTATCACCAGAAGGCTTTTCATCCATTTTGTGGAAAGATGCCTCACGATCTAAGGAAGCAGCAGAACTGATGAAACTAACAGCTCGTGATTTATTAGGACTTGATGTGATTGATAAAATGATTGAAGAAACCGATCAAAAAGTTCTGTTAACTCAAGAAACCATTATGCAAAATTTGAAAAATGAATTAATTTTAGCCCTTCAACAGTTAGGGAAACTTACACCAGAAGAACTAGTTGAAGATCGCTACAAACGATTTAGAAAATACTAAAAAAAGTTGTCGCAATTTATTGCGACAACTTTTTTGTTTAAGGATGAGGTGTAACCTCTGGAATTTCGACTGTAGAAGATTGATATAAATATTTTCCATCATTGGTTTCAATTAATATGGAGAAACGATCGTTGCTTAAAAGTAACTCTCCAATTTTTTCTCTTGTATAGATTCGACCTCTTGGAATATCATGAGGTAGGGTGATTTCGATTTTTTTTAACTCATAAAACCCACAAGCAATGGTTTCTACAAATATCAAATTTGAGATACTTTGTAGTTCTTTTTCTTCAGCTTCCGTTAACTCATTCACATTTCCTTGATTCATCCTTATCCCCCTAGAGCAGCATAATAAAATAAGACGTAGCTAATTAATTTTACCATCAAAGATAGTGGAATGATAGTGGATAAATGAGACAATTTTGGCAAAAAAAAACGAAATAAGTTAACTATTTCGTTTTTTAGCAGCATCCATTAAAACTTTTGCTTCACAACTAGAATCACAACCGCCACATTTTCCTTTTTTAGAATTTTTAAAAAGTTTAGCAAGTTGAAAGATGGCCCAACCAAAAATCAAAATGCCAATAATCCAATTTAATAAAAATGAATAAATAGTCATGAAGGTCACTCCTTTATTGGAATTATCAAGCGTTTAAAAATGCAATAAAATTCCGGTTTGGTAAATCATAAATGATACGACATAAGCAATGATAAAACTTGATACAGCAGAGTAGATTGCCCAGAACCAAGAACCTGTTTCAGCTTTGATAGCGCCTAATACAGCAAAACATGGAATGTAAAGTAGGACAAATACCAAAAAGCTATAAGCTTGAAGTGGCGTGAAAACAGATGAAAGTTGACCAATTAAAGCAGATTCTCCACTAACGTGAAACAGAATCAACAGAGTAGATCCAACGACTTCTTTTGCTAAAACCCCTGTAATAATGGCGCTGACAGCTTGCCAACTATAAAAGCCTAAGGGAACAAAGAAAGGAGCTAAAAAGGAGCCTATCGCTGCCATAAAGCTAGTGTCAATAGAAGAAGCCACTCCACTGGCGTTAAAATAACTAAGAGACCAAATTAAAACAGTCCCACCAAAAATAACAGTTCCTGCTTTTTTTACAAATCCTTTTCCTTTATCCCAAGTTCCACGCCATAAAATAGCTAATTTTGGTAAATTATATTCAGGTAAATCGACAATGAAAATTGAAGAATCAGTTGTTTTAAAGATTAATGAATAGCATTTTGCTAAAATAATTGCCACGAGTATCCCTAATACATAAAGGGATAATACAATTAAAGCTTGATTTTTTTCAAAAAAAGCTGCAATAAATAAACTATAAATGGGCAGTCGAGCCGAACAGCTCATAAAAGGCGAAATTAAAGTTGTGATTAAGCGTTCTTTAGGTTGTTCAATCGTTCTAGCGGCCATAATTCCTGGGACATTGCATCCAAACCCAATTAATAAAGGGATAAAAGCCTTCCCATTTAACCCAACAAGTTCCATCAAACGATCCATAACCAGAGCCGCCCTAGCCATATAACCAGAGTCTTCTAAAAAGGATATACAAGCAAATAATACAAAAATTTGTGGCATAAAGACTAAAACACCCCCAACGCCTGCAATTAAGCCATCGACTATTAAGGAATGAATCAAGTCATTTGCACCTAGCCATGTTAAAAAAAGACTACTATTTGACGAGAAGGGACCACTTAAAAACGCATCTAACAAGTCAGAAAGTGGTCCACCAACCCAATCGAACGTTAGCTTAAACATCAAATAAAAAAGAATTAAAAATAGAGGCATGCCTAAGATTGGGTGGGTGGTCAATCGATCTATTTTTTTAGTTAATGCAGTTGTTTTTTGAGTAGCTTCCTTTAACGTAGCTTTTTTGAGTAAAGCTTCTATAAACTCTAGACGAACTGAGTAGATAGTATCTTCTAAAAGTTGAGGATCTTTTTTTAATGGTATTAATAAATCATAATGATTAGCGTCAATAAATTCTTCTATCATCTTATTGCCAGCTAAAAATTGAATCATCAACCATCGAGCAAAACGTACTTCGTGTTGATAAGTAGTAGTTAATAAATTTTGACCTTCATGTATAATTGATTCAACCCTTTTGCCGTAGTCTAACTGAAACAGTTGAGAAGACGTTAAAGAGGGGTTGCTAATAAGAAACGATTTTAATGTATCCATGCCTTTATTTGTGCGAGCGTCTGTTTGGAAAACAGTCGCATGTAGTTCATTGCCTAGAATAGTTGGATTTAATTCCAGTCCTTGTTTTTTTACAATATCCATCATATTTAAAACAAGTACCGTTGGTTTTCCATATTCTAAAAGTTCGATAGTGAGCAAGAGGTTGCGTTTTAACTGGGCTGCATTTAAAATATTCAGTGTTTGATCAAAGGATTCATGAAGTAAAAAATCAGCTGCCACAGCTTCGTCTTTTGTTAAAGGATTTAAAGAATAAACACCGGGTAAATCAATAATAGATACGAATGAATGGTTGATTTTTCCGATTTTTTTCTCCACCGTAACCCCGCTCCAATTGCCAACATAAGCGTAAGAATCAGTTAACTGATTGAAAACGGTAGTTTTACCAGTATTTGGATTTCCAAAAAGAGCTATTTTCATCACATTTCATCTCCTAAGAGCAGCTCTAAAGTACGGCGACGAATGCCAACTTGTTGACCGTCACTTTCGATCGTACAAGGACCGTGAAAGGGATAGCGTCGTTTAACGGAAATTACGGACCCTTCACAGATTCCAACTTCTTTTAGACGTCGTTTTGTTAAGACATCTAACCTTGATAAATCATTAATTGAAATAGGATGGTTTAATTGAATTGAATGAACATTCATCGTTAAAACCTCATTTACCTTAATTTGAAGTGGCGATTCCACCAATTAATTGATAGTGATTCTCATTACCACTTAGCTCATCATATCACAAATTAAAGATTTGTAAATAACTCTTCAGCAAAAAAACAAGTATTCCTTTAAATATTGCGTATGTTAAGGTAAGATAGAACAAGTTGAATTTTAATAAGAATGGTTGTGAATAACATGGGAGAAAAAATTGATTTCCCAAAGAATTATGATTTGTATTTAAAAAAAGCGATGAGTTATTTTAAAATTGGCAACATGGAAGAAGCGATTCCATACTTTGCTAAAGCTTATCAGCTTAAAAAAGAAGATAAAATTAATACTTTTTATACAACAGCCCTTTATCAAATTGGTTCTTATCAAGAAGCAAAACAAATAGCAGAGGAAAAATTAACATTTTATCAAAATGAAGAGCAACTATACGCTTTTTATACCTCCATTTTAATCAAAGCCCACTACTTTGAAGAAGCCTCTGATATTATTACAAAAGAGCAACATCGAATTGGGAAACCTAAAAATAGTGAAGTCTGGGAAACATTGGCAAAAAATTGTTTAGAAGAAGCAGAAAATAAACGACTACAAGAAGAAAAAAAACATAAACATCTTTTAAAACAATCTTTTTCAATTGGAGACAAATCATACTCAGAACAAGCAGACTTAATGCAAACGTTGGAGCAAGTTCCACTAGAAATTTATCTACAAGCTGCCAAAATAATGTTGGTGAATCCTTTTGTGAATGGATTGATCAAAGCCACCTTAATTGAAGGGTTAATCGCTAACGAGTGTTCAGAAGTAATTAAAATAAACTGGTTCGATCAAGATCGTCAGATTATTCCAACACAGTTGAAGCCGCTAGCAGAAAATCAAACAGTTGAAACGGTTAAGAAAATAATCGAAGAACAAGTTGCAATCCACAATCCATCACTTTTCCAACTGATAAATGAAGAATTCAATCTGCACGTTATTTTATTGTATCCTTTCATAGAAGAAGTGATTACGTTGCCTTCAATTTGGGTAAAACTATATCAGCAAAAATACGACATGGAAACGTCTATTATAATAGAAGAATCAGAGGAACAAAAAAACATGGCTACATGGATGGATCGATTAAATCAGCAATTACTGGAATTATATTAAAGAACAAAAAAGTTAAGGATATTTAATAGGAAAGCAATGAAACACAATTCTAGCTTATATTTCTAATAAAATAACTTGTAATTGGAAATTTTTTTAATGTATTGCTGTCAATGTATTTACAAAGTTTTGCTGATAGTGTACTATTAATGAGTATGCAATAGCTAAAAAAATATGAAAACTATAGTGTTTCGGAGGGAATATACATGACTGCAAAATGGGAAAAAAAAGGCGCTAATGATGGTGTCTTAACATTTGAAATTACAGAAGAAAAAATCAAAGAAGGAATCGAGAAAGCCTTCAACAAAGTGAAAAAAAATCTTGATGTTCCAGGTTTCCGTAAAGGGAAAGTATCACGTCAAGTATTTAACAAAATGTACGGCGAAGAAGCTCTTTACGAAGATGCATTGAACGTTGTATTACCAGAAGCTTATGCTGCTGCTTTAGAAGAATCAGGTATTGATCCTGTTGACCAACCAAAAATCGATGTATTAAGCATGGAAAAAGGTCAAGCATGGGTAATCACTGCTGATGTTACTGTAAAACCTGAAGTTAAATTAGGCGAATACAAAAACTTAACAGTTGAAAAACAAGACCGTGAAGTGACAGATGCAGACGTTGAAGAAAACATCAAACAAAAACAAGCAGCACAAGCTGAACTTGTTTTAAAAGAAGAAGCTGCAGTAAACGGCGACACAGTTGTCATTGACTTTGAAGGCTTTAAAGACGGTGTTGCGTTTGACGGTGGAAAAGGTGAAAATACTTCTCTAGAATTAGGTTCAAACTCATTCATCCCAGGATTTGAAGAACAATTAATTGGCGCAAAAGCTGGCGACGAAGTTGAAGTTAAAGTAACTTTCCCTGAAGAATATCATTCAGAAGACCTTAAAGGCGCTGAAGCAGTATTCAACGTTAAAGTTCATGAAGTTAAAGCAAAAGAATTACCAGAATTAGATGATGAATTTGCTAAAGACATCGACGAAGAAGTTGAAACATTAGCTGAATTAAAAGAAAAAACCAAAAAAGAATTAACAGATGCTAAATTAAATGCAGCTGAAGAAGCCGTTCAAGAAGCAGCTATCCGTCAAGCAGTTGACAATGCTGAAATCGTTGAATTGCCACATGTAATGGTACATGATGAAGTTCACCGTCAAATGGATCAATTCCTAAATGATATGCAACGTCAAGGTGTATCTCCAGAAATGTACTACCAATTAACTGGTACAACAGAAGAAGACTTACACAAACAAATGGAAGCAGATGCTGATATTAGAACACGTACAAACCTAGTTCTTGAAGCAATTGTTGCAGCAGAAGGTTTCGAACCAACTGAAGAAGAAGTTGAAAAAGAAATCAAAGAATTAGCTGAACAATACAACATGGAAGAAAAAGCTGTCCGTGCTGCTCTAAGTGTTGACATGTTAAAACATGACATTTCAATGAAAAAAGCAATTGACACTATTACTGAAACAGCAGTAGAAAAATAAGCTGACTGTTCGTTGCCCTTGCTACTACTTGTTAGTAGCAGGGCTTTTTTAGGTGAATTTTAAATTATTTTTAATTTTCTAGTTAAAATTGTTGCGTTGCTGAGAGAATGACGTATACTATATAGTTGTAGTCATTTGAAATTCGTTTTAAGGTGTAACATAAAACTGTAAAAATGAATGAATAATCGAAGGGGGCTTTTCGTTGGCTAAAGTAGATAAAGAGACAAAAAAATTAATCGACACCGCAACACAAAAAATCATCAAAGAAAATAAGCTTAAAGCGATTGTGCACATTGATATTCTAACAAACGAAGTGGTAATTCCATTTAGTTTAGATGCTGAACAAATCGATAACTTAATTCAAAAAGTAGAAGATGCTGGTGTCAGTGTTGTTGGGGATGATGGCGGCCCGACAGACCGTCAAATTCTTGCAACTGAAAAAAAACGTAAAAAAGATAAAGAAAAAGAAGAAGAATTAGCTGCACCGATTGGTGTCAACGTAGATGATCCCGTTCGTATGTATTTAAAAGAAATTGGTCGAGTAAAATTATTAACAGCAGATGAAGAAGTAACATTAGCAAAACGTATCCAAGATGGTGATCCTGAAGCAAAACAAGCTTTGGCAGAAGCAAACTTACGTTTAGTTGTAAGTATTGCGAAACGTTATGTAGGCCGTGGTATGCAGTTTCTTGATTTAATTCAAGAAGGAAATATCGGTTTAATGAAGGCTGTTGAAAAATTTGACTATACAAAAGGATTTAAATTTTCAACCTATGCAACTTGGTGGATTCGTCAGGCCATTACCCGAGCAATAGCTGACCAAGCAAGAACCATTCGAATTCCTGTTCATATGATTGAAACGATCAACAAATTAATTCGTATTCAAAGACAATTGTTACAAGATTTGGGACGTGAAGCAACACCTGAAGAGCTTGGTGCTGAAATGGATTTAACCGTTGAGAAAGTACATGAAATTTTGAAAATTTCTCAAGAACCTGTTTCTCTAGATACGCCAATTGGTGAAGAAGATGATTCACAATTAGGGGACTTTATTGAAGATCAAGGCGCTGCAAGTCCTGAAGAGCAAGCTTCCTATGAATTGTTGAAAACTCAAATTGAAGAAGCTTTAGATACATTGACTGATCGTGAAGAAAATGTATTACGACTTCGCTTTGGTTTAGAAGATGGCCGCATTCGTACGTTAGAAGAAGTTGGTAAAGTATTTGGCGTGACAAGAGAGCGGATTCGTCAAATTGAGTCAAAAGCACTACGTAAATTACGTCACCCAAGTCGTTCAAAACAATTAAAAGATTATTTATAAAAATAAGAAGAATGACCTTTTGGAATAGTTCGCTTTCCAGAAAGTCATTTTTTTCTTAATTACCATCTTAACTCGTAAAAATAAACGAAAAAAGCATAGCAAACTTACTAATAATAATGTAAAATTAAGGTTAAAGTAAGTTTGATAGTTTCAAAAACAGTAGTTTAATTAGATAAGTTATTAAAATGTTGATGAATTCTGACTAAAGTTGAAAAACCAAACATAAATAGTTCTCATTTTTAAAACAGTGTGCTAAGATAGAGAATATTTAAAGAATCTCATTGTATTAATAGCAAAAAAAGTCTGATACTATTAAATAGATCTAAATGAGAATTGAGGTGGATGAAGCGATGTTTAACGATGAAGAAACAAAAGGCCCAGTTAATTGTTCTTTTTGTGGGAAATCACAAGATCAAGTCAAGAAAATTGTTGCTGGTCCAGGAGTATTTATATGTAATGAATGTATCGAATTATGTAAGGAAATCATTGATGAAGAATTCAATGAGACAAGTTTAGGCGAATTTTTAGAAGTACCTAAACCACAAGAAATTAGAGCGATTTTAAATGATTATGTTATCGGTCAAGATCAAGCTAAAAAAGCTTTATCCGTTGCTGTATACAATCATTATAAACGCGTCAATCAATTAAATACAGAAGATAGCGATGTTGAACTGCAAAAAAGCAATATTTCATTAATTGGACCAACTGGTTCAGGAAAAACTTTCTTAGCACAAAGTTTAGCTCGTATATTAAATGTACCGTTTGCGATTGCAGATGCTACAAGCTTAACAGAAGCAGGTTACGTAGGAGAAGATGTTGAAAACATCCTGTTAAAACTAATGCAAGCAGCTGATTACGATGTTGAGCGCGCTGAAAAAGGCATTATTTACATTGATGAAATTGATAAAATCGCCCGTAAAAGTGAAAATGTATCCATTACAAGAGATGTCAGTGGGGAAGGTGTTCAACAAGCCTTATTAAAAATTCTAGAAGGTACGGTTGCAAATGTTCCACCACAAGGCGGACGTAAGCATCCTCATCAAGAATTTGTCCAATTAGACACAAGCAATATTTTGTTTATTGTAGGTGGTGCATTTGACGGAATCGAAGAGATTGTCAAAAATCGTATGGGAGAAAAAGTCATTGGTTTTGGTTCAAGTTCTAAAAAATTAGACGAAACCCAAAGCGTAATGCAACAAATTGTTCCAGAAGATTTACAAAAATTTGGTTTAATTCCAGAATTTATCGGACGTTTGCCTGTTATGGCGGCTCTTGAAAAATTAACTGAAGATGATTTAGTTCATATTCTAACGGAACCTAAAAATTCATTAGTGAAGCAATATAAAAAATTATTTGCATTAGATGAAGTTGAATTGGAATTTAAACCAGAAGCTTTAAAAGCAATTGCTAAAAAAGCAATTGAACGCAATACAGGTGCACGTGGACTTCGTTCGATTATTGAAAGCATTATGCTTGAAATTATGTTCGATTTACCAAGCCGACCTGAAATCAACAAATGTGTTATCACTGAAGAAACCGTTTCTGGTTCAGGAAAACCTGAACTTTACAATGTTGAAGGTGTTGTTGTAGGTTCGTAAACCAAAGAAGAAGTTGACAAACGTCAACTTCTTCTTTTTTTTGATTAAATAAATAATAGCGTGATATAAATAAATAATTCCATCAAAAATAAAAAAATTCAAATTTTATAATCTTTTAGTTGCGAAAAGAACAAACGTTCGGTACAATGGAAATGGAAACGCGGTGCGACAACATACCCTCAATAATACTAAGTGGTGATAAAATGGGAGAAATTATTGTAGATAAAGAAACCAGAAGACAAGTAGATCAACTTTTAAAAAAAATACCAAAGTTAACAGCGATGGCTAGTTTAGCCGAACAAATATCAGGAGATGCACTCTTAAACAGTCGCTTGCAAAGTGCTAAAGATGAGCTTGACAGTATTAAAGCAGTTATTGCATCTATTCCTGATGAAGATCAAAAAGAAATTATTACCAAGCGCTATTTGATTCAAAATAATTATGAAACAGACATTCAAGTTTATATGGATCTAAACATGAGTGAATCGTATTACTATCGTATGAAGAAAGAAGCATTTGAGATACTTGCATTTTTATGGGGATTATAATTAAATAAACAAACAACTTATAAAAAGAAAGTGGATTCTCTTAACCAGAGTCCTCTTTCTTTTTATTTTTTTAGGTAAAAAAGAATGTTGAAAGAGAAAAAAAGAAATCAAACAGAAAAGATAAAGAAACGAGATAGAACAAATGTTCGGTATCGAGGTATACTTAGGATGTTGAAAGGCAAGAAGCCTCTAGCCTGACAATACCGTTCTCGAGACGAACAACCAACAATAAACGAAAGAAGGAATATACTATGACAGTTCAACCAATCGAAGGAAAAAAAGTTGTTTATTTAGTACAAGCAACAAATGCAGCAAAAGGAACCAAAGCATTATTACCAGGATTTCAAACAGAAGGAACTTGGACTCGTGAGCACGAGGCGTTAGACGAACAAACAAAATCAGGCCGCATTTTAGGTTATGGCGCAAAAACAGAAACTTTTGAACTGACTTTATATTCAGCACCAGGGGATGGTGGACAAGAAGTCATCACAGATGCTTATGACAACGAAGGGCAAGTCAAAGTATGGCGCGTTGAATTATCGGAGAATTCAGATGGCTCTTATCCAGCGCGTTTTGGTTATTCAATTATTCAAAGTGTGGCCATTTCAGATGCAGATAGTTTTGCAGAGCTAACCGTAACCTTACCAGTAATCGGCAAGACTCAACCGGGGACATTAGCAGATATTCCAGAAGAATTGTTAAACTTAGCCATGTATGGATTTGAAAAACCAGGTGAAAAAACAGGTGAATTAGGTGCTACACAACCAGAATAATCTTATCGGATGCTCTTCATCGAGCATCCACATTTCAATTCGTAAATTTCATAAAACGAGAAAAGAGGAAACCAGATGTTTACAATCGACTTTAAGAAAAAATCCTATGAAGTAAAAGGAACCTTACGTTTTGCGCGAGATATCGAAACAAATTTATCAACTGTGCAAGAGGGCATCAATCAATTAAATGGGATGGCACTGCTTTACATGGGGTTACAAAGTGATTCAATCAATGCGCTGTTAAACTTCCTTTACTACGGAATCAAAGCAAGTGAGCGTCCTAGTATGGAAGTGATTGAAGAATCTTTAGACGATCTGCTAGAAAAAGATGAAAATGCACTTGAAAACCTATTCTTAAAAGCAATCGGGGTGCTTGAAACAAGCGGTTTTTTCGCAAAAATGAAAAAAATGCTGATGGAAAACTTGAAAACCGATCCCAACAACAAGGAACTAGCCAAACAAATGGAACAAAAAAGCAAGAAAGCCATTTCTCTACTTTCTCAATCATAGAAACTTGTTTTCAGCACGGTATTACAACGATTGAACCAATGTTGGAATTAACGCTAGTCGAATACGAAGCCGCGTTACGAGGGATGCAGTTAAGGACCATTGATCAATACGAGTTTATGGCAAAATCAGCGATGGCAAATCGTTATGCCCACCATGTAAAACATGCAAATGAGCGGAAAATTTTTGACAAAACTAAAGCTTTACGAAGTTTGAATCATCCAGGAAATCAAAAAACACCGAATACACAGATGCTACTGCAAGCAAATAAAGCATTAAGTAATTATCAAGTGAATTTTACAGTTGAAGATAAGAGTAATAAAACTTAGGAAAGGAGGAAGGATATGGTTTTAAATTTAAATGAATTATCAGGGAATTTAGCTGACATTTTACAAAACACTAAATTACTAACGAATGATTTTTCATCTATGGCAAGTGTTGCGACAGAAATTGTGACACCTTTTTCTCAGGTGAAAACTGCTTTAGGAGAAATTGCTGGATCTGCTGGTTCAATTGGAGATATTTTTAATGGCAATGTTGGAATTGTTGATGGTTTATCGCAAGCAATTGATGGGATTTCAAAAAGTGCTGAAAATATTGGTCAATCTGCTGATGGATTTTTAACAATAAAAGATAACCTTATTGGATTGAAAGACATGGCCGGGGTAACAGGATCAGATTTTTTGGATCTTGGATCAAAATTAAAGAGCTTTCCAACCCCCAATTTTTCAGCAATAATGCCACTGTTTTCTGCTTTGGGAACGGCTGTGATGGGAGCTGCAACTAGTGTATGGGCACTAATTGCACCATTTTTAGCAATCACCTTACCAATCATCGCAGTTGTTGCAGGAATTGCTTTATTGATGAATCATTTAGGTATTTTTTCAGATATTAGTAAAGTATTTAGTGGTGACATGAGTTTGGGAGAATTTTTTGTAACGTTAAAAGATAAATTATTTGGCTTTGTATCAGGTATTGTTGAAGCCATCCCGCAAATTATTGAAAATGGAAAAAATTTAATTGTTTCGTTTATTCAAGGAATATCTGAAAAAATTCCAGAAGTTATTGCAACAGGACTAAATATGTTAGTTAGTTTTATTAGCACGATTTTAGCAGCAGTACCAGGGTTGCTTAGTGCAGGGGTAACGTTACTATTAAATTTCATTAATGGATTAATGACAATTATACCGACTGTTTTAGCAACCGTAATTACATTGATGGTTTCATTTATTGCAGCGATATTGTCTGCATTGCCCCAATTAATTTCAGCAGGAGTATCAATTTTGATGGCTTTAATTGGAGGGATTGTGACTGTTATTGCAAAATTAATTGTTATTGGTGCTGATTTTATTCGAAATATCGTTTCTGGAATTGGCGAGTTGATTGGACAATTAAAAAGTAAAGGATCTGAAATGTTAGATAAAGTTAAAGAAGGATTAACAGGTAAAATAGCGGATATGTTAACAATTGGACAAAATATTATTCAAGGTTTAATTGACGGTATTGCCAAAATGAAAGATGCGGTTGTTGAAAAAGTGAAAGAAATTGGAAATAGTATTTTAGGAGGTATTAAGGGGTTATTTAAAATAAAATCACCTTCTCGAGTAATGAAAAGTTTAGGAGCATACATGTCAATTGGACTTGCTAAAGGGATTGAAAGTGAGACTGATAAAGTGAAGCGGGCAACGGATCATCTAGCAAATGCAGCAAAAATTGATCCTGATGATTTAAAATCCAGCTTATCCGATATGCGGAGTATTTCAACACCACTTTCATTTTCAAATATGGTGGATACTAATAGAATGGAAGCTACTAATTCTGCTGGGTCAATTTCAAACAATCAAACGATTCAATTCAATCAACCGATTGCAAGACCTTCAGAGGTGCTGCGCAAAATGCGTCAAGCGAATCAGGAAATGGGGTGGAGCATGTAATGGAATGCGAAATATACAATAAGGCCATGCAATCGAAATTAATGATTAATGATTACGTTACAGAAATGTATCAAACAAACGGACAACCAAAGGGGAATTACTTTTTTATTAAATTAGATGGACTCGGTGAAGTTGAAGCAGATCGTCAAACGATGGATTCAAATCGAGATGGTACGATTTTTATTGAAAGTACGCTAGCAGAACGTGATATCCAAATTGAATTGATTATGATTGCGGACGAGTTTAAAACAATGGAAGAGCTGCGTCGGGAAATGAGTAAAATGCTAAACCCAAAATCAGGAACATTAGAACTTCGTTACAAAGAAGACGAACGAAGCTATCGAATTGATGTTCAAAGTGCACACGTGCCTACTTTTACAACAGATGGTTATTTAAGTAAAAAAGCACAACGTGTCACGCTTGATTTAATTGCCTCAGATCCATTTTGGTATGCTGTTGAAGATGAGATTCATTATTTATCAAATTGGGAACCAAATCTGGAATGGGAGTTAGAATTTCCGATGACGGGAGCGAGTGAGTTAGGAATTGAATTGGAACGCTTTAATGGTGATCAGCTGGTGACCTTGGTCAATGATGGCGATGAAGCCACAGGAATGGAACTTTATCTAACAGCCAGTGGAGATGTTAAAAATCCTGAAATTATTCGGGTGATGGCAGATGGTACGAGGACTCAAAAAATGAAATTACTCACAACTATCCAAGCAGGTGACCTCATTCGCATTACAACATCCGTTGGAAACAAACGCATTGAAAAGTGGAATGACACCCAACAATTTTGGGGAAATATTTTTAATACACTTTCATTAGATAGTCAGTTTATTCAATTAGATGTAGGCGAAAATTATCTGCGGTATCAAACGGAAAGTCATGCGGATCAATTAGAAATTAAAGTTCATTATCGTCTTCGTTATGTGGGGGTCTGATTAAAATGATTTTATGGTTAATAGACCAACAACTCAACCGTATCAATGCAATAGAAAATTTTAGCAGTCTAGTGATTACAAAACGCTATTCAGAAGTGAGTGAATTTGAATTGCATGTGCCACTTACAAAGGAACACCTAGAATTGATTCAAAATAACGAACTTATTTTGGGGAATATTTTGCTGAAATCAGGTGAAAAAACGGGTTATTTAATTGAAGAAATTAGTCCGAATTTCCAACAGGAAGTTAGTGAAATCGTCATTAAGGGACGTGATTTACGTGCTTATTTAGAAAGAAGGATTTTATTAGGAACCCAACACTACAAGGACACACCACAAAATTTAATAAAAAAATGGTTGGATGAATCAATTATTAATCCGGTAAATCCTGTTCGTAAAATGAAAGCATTTAAAGTGGGGACCTTTCCAGAAACCAATCAATCCATCAATCTTGAAACCAATTATCAAAATTTATTAGAATTAATCAGTTTGGTTTGCAAGGAATTTCAATGGGGGTTTGAGGTTCAAATGGATTTAGTGAATCGACAGCTAATTTTTATATCCTACACTGGAAAAGATCGAGGAAGTGAACAACAAAAAAATAGCCCAGCCATTTTTTCTCAATCTTTTGAGAATATAGTACAACAAACGATTGTATTAAGTGGAATAGATGCAAAAACAACGGCGATTTTGGAATATGAGCGAGAAGAAAAAAACTATCTGTTAGAAGTCACTGATGGAACGTCAGATATTTCAAGAAGAGAAATCTACGTTGACGCAAAAACGATAGGCACCCCCTCAGCTGAAAAGCCAATTTCCATTGACGAACAACAAGCACTAGTAAAACAAAAAGGAAATGAAACCCTTTTACAATATGGCTTTATTCAATCGATGGAAGCAGATGTGTTGACAAACGGCAATTTACGCTACCAACAAGATTTTGATTTAGGCGATCAGATTACGGTTTTAGTCGGTGAATTAAATTTTAAATTAGAGACTCGAATTGAATGCGTTGAAGAAGTCTACGAGAAAAGTGGAGTCGAAGTTCGATTGACCTTTGGCAATAAAATTCCAACACTGGTGGATAAAATTAAGAGGAAAGGCAAGTGATGAACTAAATGGAACAAGGATTATTTTTCCCTTCAAAAAATGGGGATCGTAAATACAAGGCAAGTGATTTTACTGGTTATTTTTCAAAACTATTTTCAAACGGAGTTTTTAGTAATAACAGCAAAAACTTACAAGTCATGGCTTCAACAACAAATGGATTGTCATTAATCGTTGAAGCAGGTTATGGCAATATAAACGGGTATCTTTACCAATTAACAGAGCCTAAGACAGTGGTATTTAATATTGCTGATGTTTCTGGAACGGCTAAAAAAGGTTCGGTTGTATTGCGAATGGATTTAACGGAGCGTAAAATGACTGTTGAAGTGAAGGGAACAGATGAGTTAACTCGAAATGCGACTGTCTATGAATTGATGTTAGCACGCATTTCCATACCTGGTAATGGCAAACCAATTACGCAAGGAATGATTCAAGACACTAGAGGAGACGGAAACGTTTGTGGTTTTGTGAGTTCGTTAATTGATATCGATCCAACCACTTTGTGGACTCAGTTTGAGGCCGATTGGAATGAATGGTTGAGTGAAATTAAAGGTACCGTTGGAGATGATGCGGCGGCTAATTTGGCATTGGAAATTGAAAAGATAAAAAAAGAGAAATATAGTAAAAAAGGTGGAATTATTGAAGGTAATGTAGAAATAAAAAATGAAGAAACTGGACCATCTCTAACTATACGATCAATAAATGAGTCTAATTTTACAAATGCATTTATGAGTTTCTATAAAAATACAATTAGAAAAGGTTGGATTGGTTTTACTGGTGTTATAGATGATACTTTAACAATTTCTAATGAAACTGGAAATGATATTAATTTGGAAACAACTGGAAATGGTAAGTTACATTACAATGGAAAAGAAGTTCAAGTTGATAATGATACCGGATGGAAAATGATAAGGATGGAAAATGGAATTGGAGAGAATAAAATATATATTCGTAAATATGGAAAATTAGTAGTTTTTAAAGGTGAAAGTGTTGTTGGTGATGCAAATTTAACTAATCAAAAAAAATTATGTAATATACCAGCAGGATATGAGCCTAGTTCAGAAGGATTTGCATATTTACACTCCCCATTTGCAAATGAAATAGTTAAATTACAATATAATAAAAAGGAGATTCGAGCTATTCTAGCAAGTGGTTCTCAACAATTTATATTTTCTTTTAATGAATTGTGGTGGTTAACAGATTAAATTTTTAACTAATATATAAAGGAGGGAACCTATGCAACTAATTAACCACCTATTAGAATCTCTATTCGGTGGTGGCAGTCCAGTATTATCTCTATACATGTCTGCCTTGGCCATCGATTTAATTACAGGTTATTTAAAAGCACTAAAGCAGCACAATTGGCGATCAGCTATTAATGTAGAAGGTTTATTGATTAAGTTCGTCACATTCTTTACGATTATTTCAGCAGGAATTATTGACGATTTAGCTCCATTAATGAACATTAGCCTTCCAATTAATATTGCTTTTTGGTGGACCATTATTATCACACTCTATGAATTAGGCAGCATTTTGGAAAACATCAGTGAAATGGGCGTCAATGTTGGATTTCTAAAAAAATATTTAGGTATTTTACAAGATCAAGTCGAATCAAAGGAGGAGGAAAGAGATGAGTAAAGTAGAAAATTTTTTAAATGAAATCAAAGAAGGTTCAATTGCTGGCTGGCACAAATATAGCATTTTACCAAGTGTCACCGCTGCGCAAGCTGCCTTAGAAAGTGCCTGGGGAACGAGCCAATTATCGCTAGCTCCTAATCACAATTTATTTGGTATTAAAGGAAGTTACCAAGGACAATCGGTTCAATTTCCAACATGGGAAGTCATCAATGGACAAAATGTGACTGTAAACGCGGTATTTAGAAAATATCCAAGCTGGTCAGCTTCTGTTGAAGATCATGGTTCTTTTTTTCATGACAATTCACGTTATTCTGGTATTATTGGTTTAACTGATTTTGTGGCTCAAGCTAGAGGAATAAAAGCAGCTGGTTATGCGACGGATCCACTATACGCAGACAAATTAATTGCAACGATTGAAGCCAACGGGTTAACGAATTGGGATCGACTAGCTTTATCAGGTCAAGCAGGAACGATTGAAGAAAAGCAAACAAGTTATACCGTTCAATTAGGTGACAATTTAAGTTTGATTGCAAAAAAATTTCAAACTACAGCGGAGGCGTTAGTAAGAATCAATCATATTTCAAACCCTAATTTGATTTATCCAAGACAAGTTCTTCAATTAAGTCCTACAAAAAATAAAACTTACACTGTTCAATCAGGTGATGCCTTGTCTTTAATTGCTTTAAAATTGGGTATTTCAATGGAGCAGTTAATTCAAAAAAACAATCTTGCTAATCCAGATTTAATCTATGCAGGACAAGTGTTACATTATGACTAGAGACAACGGAAGGATTCTTTAAAAAGAGTCCTTCTAGTTTATACATAAGTCAAGAAACCTCTAACGAATTTAACAAAATCCTTAGAAAGAATATCATATCTCGCCTATCTATGTTAAAATAATAAAAGAATTTAAAAAGAGATGGAGATTGAAAAAATGGATGTGCATAAAGCAGATATCGTCATAAGTGCAGTTTCACCTGCCCAATACCCAAGTACAGGACTGCCTGAAATTGCTTTAGCGGGGCGTTCAAATGTTGGGAAATCATCTTTTATTAATCGGATGATTAATCGTAAAGGGTTAGCTAGAACTTCTGGCAAACCAGGAAAAACACAAACGCTAAACTTTTATATTATTGAAGAACAATTTTACTTTGTTGATGTACCTGGCTATGGTTACGCAAAGGTCTCAAAAACAGAACGTGCTAAATGGGGTCAAATGCTTGAAACGTATTTGACACAACGAGATACTTTAAAAGCTGTTTTGTCAGTTGTTGACTTGCGTCATGCACCAAGTAGTGAAGACGTTCAAATGTATGAGTTTTTAAAATATTATGAATTGCCAGTAATCGTGGTAGCAACGAAAGCTGATAAAATCCCTCGTGGCAAATGGAACAAACATATCAAAATTGTAAAAGATACCTTGAATTTTGACGAAAATGATGAATTTATTATGTTCTCATCAGAAACTGGTGAAGGCAAAGAAGAAGCATGGAACGTCATTGAAAAATATTTAGATTTATAAGAAATCGTTATTTTAAAACCTGAAACAATTAAGATTTTTCTTAGTTGTTTTTTTAAATGAATTAAAATAGAGCAGATGATTTAAGTTAGTATAAAAAAGGACGGATTCAGTTGAAAATACTATTATATGGTGTTAGTCATCAAACGACGCCGATTGAAATAAGAGAACGATACACGATCGAAGAAGCAGATGTACCTCATCACTTATCCAAAATAAAAGAATTTACTGGAGTCGAAGAGGCGGTTATTTTAACAACCTGTAATCGAACTGAATATTATTTGTATATTGATCAGACTGAATTTATGCATGGCGAGATGTTACGCTACATTGGAGAGCATACTGGTTTTGATGTTTCAGATGTGATTTCAACTAGTTATGGTAAATCCAATAGTGACGTAGCGACTCATCTTTTTTCAGTAGCAACAGGATTGGATTCATTAATGGTTGGAGAAACACAAATTTTAAGTCAAGTAAAAGGAGCATTAAAAATCGCACAAGATGCTCATACTGCAGGTCCTATCTTGAGTTCGTTATTTAATAAAGCTGTTTCCTTTTCTAAAAAAGCCCATACAGAAACCTTACTGGATCAACTATCTTTCAATCCAAGTACCGCTGCCGTTAAGTTTTTTAAAGAAGAATGGACAACAATAGAAGAAAAACGATTTTTATTAGTTGGGGCTGGAAAAATGATTCGATTAGCAGCGAAATCACTGATTCAAAATGGAGCCACTCATATTACCGTTTTAAATCGACATGATGAAAAAGCAACAGATCTTGCAGATGAACTAAATGAGTGGGTACAATCGATCAAACATCCCCATCAGTTGAAGCGTTATTTTTATTCAGGAAAGTATGCTAATTTAGCAATGGCGCTAGCAAGTACGGATGGCGTCATCGTTGCAACTAAATCTTCTGAATATATCATTCACTCATTAGTGATTCAACAAATGCAACAGATTCGTCGAGGAAAAAAAGAGCTAACATTAGTTGATTTAGCCGTACCACGTAACGTTGATCCAGAAATTCAATTAGTAGAAGGAATTCATGTTTATGATATGGATCAAATAGGAACGAAGATTGATGATTTTAAAATTGAGCGAGAAAAAATCATAAAAAATATTCATTTCCAATTAGATGAAGCTGTGCTTCGCTTTAATAGCTGGTACCAAGAAAGACGTGCGGTTCCTTATATGTATCAATTACGAACCAAAACAATTGAGTTAAGAAAACGTACGATGAAAAGCTTGCATCAAAAATTACCTGATTTGAATGACCGAGAATTGCGAATGATTGACAAGCATTTCCAAAGTGTGATGAACCAATTGTCTAAAGCGCCTATTCAGTCGATGAAAGAGCTAGCCAAAACCAACCCCAACATTGATGCGAATGATGGATTAGAAAGCTTTGTGCGAAGTTTGGGACTATTAAAAGAAGAGGAAAAAATTGTTGTACCAGTTGAAGGCGTAAAAATCATGGAAAGTGAGGGAGACTTATGAGAAAAACAGAACGTTCAGAAAAGGCTTTTAAACAAGCCGTTTACTTAATGCCAGGAGGGGTGAACAGCCCGGTTCGTGCGTTTAAATCAGTTGATGTTCCCCCTATTTTTATGAAAAAAGGGCAAGGAAGTCATATCGTTGATATTGATGGCAATGAGTACATTGATTATGTCTTATCATGGGGGCCACTTATTTTAGGACATGCAGAACCTCGTGTTGTGGAGGCAATTCAGCAGGCAGCCGTTTCAGGTACAAGCTTTGGCACGCCAACCTTAATGGAAAATCAATTAGCCGAGTTAGTAATTGAACGCGTTCCTTCAATTGAAATGGTGCGGTTTGTCAATTCAGGAACCGAAGCGACCATGAGTGCCTTACGACTTGCAAGAGGGTACACAAAACGGGATAAAATTTTAAAATTAGAAGGCAGTTACCATGGTCATGACGATGCGTTATTAGTAAAAGTAGGATCAGGTGTTGCTACTTTAGGCTTACCAGATTCACCAGGTGTCCCTAAAAAGACAACAGAGAATACATTGGTCGCACCTTACAATGATTTAAATGCAGTGATTGAAATTTTTACCCAGTACGCTGGCGAAATTGCGGCTGTGATTGTTGAACCGGTAGCTGGTAATATGGGGGTTATTCCACCAGTAAAAGGCTTTTTAGAAGGTCTACGCACAGTGACTCAACAAGATGGCGCCTTATTAATTTTTGATGAAGTTATGTCAGGTTTTCGTGTTGGCTACCATAGTGCTCAAGGGCATTACAACGTTATTCCAGATTTAACGTGTCTTGGAAAAGTAATTGGTGGAGGCGTTCCAGTTGGGGCGTATGGTGGAAAACGAGAAATTATGGAAATGATGGCGCCAAGTGGTAGTGTATATCAAGCAGGTACCTTATCAGGCAATCCAATCGCAATGGCTGCTGGTTTTGCTACACTTTCTAACCTAACAAAAGAAGCCTATCTTCATTTTGAAAAACTAGGAGATACGTTAGAACAGGGGATTCTATCTTTAAGCAAAACCTATCATATTCCGGTTACTATTAATCGTGCAGGAAGTATGATTGGAATGTTTTTTAATGAAGGTCCGGTGACAAACTACCAACAAAGTAAAGCAAGTGATACAGTCTTTTTCTCTAATTATTACCGAGAAATGGCAAATCGTGGTATTTTTTTACCGCCATCTCAGTTCGAAGGCATCTTTTTATCAACCGCGCATTCTTTAGCAGATATTGAACAAACATTAGATGCCATGGAGTCCAGTTTTCAAGCGTTAAAAAATGAAGCATAAGAGTGCTTAAAAGGAGATAATTCAATGGATTTTAATGATTACCAAAAGCTTGCAAATCGTACATTATATGGAAACGAACAAGTTTTAACAAATTGCGCCTTAGGTTTAGCAGGGGAAACAGGGGAATTAATTGACTCGATTAAAAAATACACCTTTCATGGTCATGATTTAAATAAAGAAGAGTTGGTAAAAGAAATGGGAGATGTTTTGTGGTATCTTTCTCAAATAGCTGAATGGGCCGATATTCCTTTTGAAGAGGTTGCCAAACAAAATATTGAAAAATTGCAACGTCGATATCCAGATGGTTTTTCAAAAGAGGCTAGTTTAAATCGTGAAGAATCCTAATTCGCTACAAAAAAAGAAGTCCAGTTAACTGGGCTTCTTTTTATTCTATCTATTACTCTTCTTTTTTATCTTTGTCGTCTTTTTCTTTTTCATCATCATCTTCTTCACGTTTTTTTTCTTTAGGTTCAACGGCAAATTTGCTGAATAAATCATCTAAACTTGTTTCTGTTTTATGCGTAAGTCCCATAGAAAAGACCTCCTTTACTAAACTTCGTATCTTTATTTTAGCGGATTTACATAAAAAAATCCAGTTATCCGGATAAATTCAATTGACAACTAACGATTACGGTTGTAAACTAGATGTAGATGTTGATTACAGTTGTAAATGGATTGGAGGGATTAGAGTGAAGCAAGTAGAGCAACCAAAAATCAGCGATGCTGAATGGGAAGTAATGCGTGTCGCATGGTCAAAAAAAGAAGTCAACAGTCAAGAAATTGTCGCCGTTTTAAAAGATAAAATGGATTGGAAACCAGCAACTATTAAAACGCTGATAGGAAGATTGGTGAAAAAAGGATTGCTGTTAACGAAAGCAGAAGGAAATCGTTATATTTATTTTCCAAGTGTCAGTGAAGCAGATAGCATGATTAGTGCAACAGAGAATTTATTTGCGCATGTTTGTAGCAAAAAAATAGGGAGTACAATTGGTACGCTTATTTCAGAAGCAACCTTAACATTCGACGATATCGCACTGTTAGAAGCGTTAATTCAAAAAAAGAAAGCAGAAGGTGTGGAAGCAATTGAATGCAATTGCATCCCAGGTCAATGCGAGTGTCAAGAACATTAAATGAAAAGAGGAATAGCATCATGACAAAAACGATTTTAAAAATAAAGGGCATGTCCTGTGAGCATTGCGTAAAAACCGTTACAGATTGTTTATCTGAACAAGATGGTGTTGAAAAAGTAAAAGTTCATTTAAAAAAAGGCGAAGCTAAAGTCATTTTTGATGACTTATTGCAAACTTCTGAAAAATTAAGTGACATTGTTGCTTTAGCAGGTTATGAGTCAAGTGTCCTTAAATAAAAAGAGCAAACAAATGGTTTGCTCTTTTTTTATGCAATTTAAAATGTATGAAAACGTTAATTTTGTATAAAAATAATAAAAAGAGACAAAATAACGAATTTTTATTGTATAAAAATCCGTTTTCTGTTACACTTTAAAACAAGTTACTAAACGGAAGACAACTAAATACTAAAAAGGACAAGAGGAGAAACGCGATGATTAAAAAGAAATTAATTCCACTAATATTTTTACTGACAATGCTTACTAGCACGTTCCTTATCAGTTCAACTGCACAAGCAGAAGATATCTCGTTAACCGATATCAAAGAAAAAGGAACATTGGTGATCGGAACAAGTGCAGATTACCCTCCCTATGAATTTCATGCAAAATTAGATGGAAAAGATCAAATAGTAGGCATGGATATTCAAATTGCAGATAAAATTGCCAAAGATTTAGGCGTTAAACTTGAAATTCGTGATTTAAACTATGATGGATTGCTTTCAGCTTTAGAAGCTGGCAAAGCAGATATGATTATTGCGGGGATGAACCCAACTGATGAAAGACGTCAAAGCGTTGATTTTTCGGATATCTACTATCAAGGTGGTCAATTTATTATTATTCGTAAAGAGGATAAGGATAAATTCAAACAAAGAAGTGATTTTGAAGGAACTAAATTAGGCGTTCAAAAAGGCACGATGCAAGAAGATGTAACCAAAAATCAAATTAAAAACGTTAAAGTAACAGGTTTAGCAAAGATTCCTAACTTAATCTTAGATTTAAAAACAAAAAAAATTGATGGCATTGTTTTAGAAGAGCCAAGCGCATTAGCATATGTTTCAAATGATGATAGTTTAGCTTATATCGACGGCAAATTTGATCTTGAGGAAAATCAACAAGGTTCAGCCATTGCCTTTAAAAAAGGTTCAACCAGTTTAGTAAATGCTGTAAATGGGTCGATTTCTGAAATCAAAGAACAGGATAAAATTCCTTCGTACATTAAAATAGCCGGAAAACAACTTGTTGAAGGACAGGGTGGAAACGAAGACGGTGGGAAAAAATCGATTTTTTCTTTTTGGGAATATTTTGCCAAAGGAACAGGTTATACGGTTTTTATTGCCTTTATTAGTGTGATTTTAGGAATTATCATTGGCGCTTCGTTAGCTTTAATGAGACTATCGCAAAATAAATTGATTCGCATTATTGCAACAGCATATGTCGAATTTGTTCGGGGTACACCGATGATGATTCAAGTGATGTTTATCTACTTTGCTTTAGGAGTCATTGTAAATATACCCGCATTATTAGCAGGAATTATTGCAGTTTCATTAAACAGCGGCGCTTATATTTGTGAAATTATTCGTTCTGGTTTAAACTCTGTTTCAAAAGGCCAAATGGAAGCAGCAAGAAGTTTAGGATTAGGCAAAAGAGACGCGATGCGTTACATTATTTTCCCGCAAGCTTTGAAAAATATTTGGCCTGCGTTAGGCAATGAATTTATTACAGTAATTAAGGAAAGTTCAATTGTATCCATTATTGGCGTTGGCGATTTGATTTATCAAACCAATGTTGTAACGGCTGTAACATACCGTGCTGTAGCACCATTAGCGATTACAATGGTGATTTACTTTATTTTAACTTATAGTTTAACTAAATTGCTAAACTACTATGAAGGGAAGATGAATCATGATTAATGTTCAGCACTTAAAAAAAACATACGGCGAGAATGTCGTTTTAAAAGATATCAATGAAGAAATAAGCAAAGGAGAGGTAGTCGTGATTATTGGACCATCGGGTTCCGGTAAAAGTACGTTTCTACGTTGTTTGAATCTCTTAGAAGAACCAACTGCAGGTGATATTATTTTTGAAGAAACAACCATTACAAAGGTAGATCAAAAAAAATTAAACCAATTACGAGAAAAAATGGGAATGGTTTTTCAAAATTTCAATTTATTTCCACATATGACGGTTCTTGAAAATTTAAAAATTGCTCCAATGAAAGTCAAAGGATTATCTGAAAAAGAAGCGACAGCTAAAGGATTAGATTTATTAAAAAAAGTTGGCTTAGAAGATAAAGCAGCTGTTTATCCGGCTAGTTTATCAGGAGGACAACAACAACGGGTTGCGATTGCTCGTGCGCTAGCGATGGATCCAGATGTAATGCTCTTTGATGAACCAACGTCTGCGCTTGACCCTGAGATGGTAGGGGAAGTATTAAAGGTAATGAAGGACCTAGCTGAATCAGGAATGACGATGGTGGTCGTGACCCATGAAATGGGCTTTGCCAAAGAAGTCGCGGATCGTGTTTTATTTATGGACGGTGGCTATATCGTAGAGGATGGAACGCCGATAGAATTATTTGAAAATCCTCAAACAGAACGTGCACAAGATTTTTTAGCAAAAGTATTATAAAAAAATGGCTTAGTATCGGTTTACTCCAATACTAAGCCATTTTTAATTTTATTCAGGTAGATGAATATCACTGGGTTCAACGTGAACTTTTGTATCAAAGACGTTAAACTGTTCCAGCAACATCGCTTCAACTTCTTCTGTAATTTCATGACTGTGTTTAACCGTCATTTCAGGAGCCGTCCAAATGACCACGTCTACAAAAGTATTTGCGCCGTAATTTCTGGCTTTGATTGTTCGAACACTTTCAATACCTTTGATTGCAAGAACCGCTTGTTTGTATTCTTCTAGTTTTTCTTCATTAAACCCATCAGATAAAGAAAAAGCACTTTCTCGAAAAATCTCAATTGCTGTTTTTAAAATCAAAAGAGCAACAATGACAGCAGTTAAGCCATCTAACCAAGGCATTCCAAAAGCCGAACCAAAAATCGCAATCGCTGCTCCGATACTTGTCCAAGCATCGCTTAAATTATCTTTAGCAGCAGCCATCAACGCACCACTTTTTATTTTTTTAGCTAAATTTCGATTGTAAATGTAAACAGCAATCATAACAAATGTGCTGGCGATCGCAGTATAGCCAGCAATGGGATCAGGAGCGACACTTTCACCTTCGATTAACTTTGTAATAGCAGAATACAGCACTTCAAGCCCCACTGCTAACATAATAAAGGAAGTCACCATACTTGCAACAGTTTCAGCTTTCCAATGTCCATAAGGATGGTCATCATCAGCAGGGCGACGAGCAAGTCGAAGTCCAATTAAAACAGCAATTGAAGCAATGATATCTGTCGTATTATTTAAACCATCTGCTCGTAACGCAGCAGAACCGGCTAAGTTTCCAATAAATAATTTAGCAACTGAAAGAGCTAAATAAGCTACAATACTAACGATTGCCCCACGTTCCGCAATCTTTAATTCTTGATAACGTTCCTCCATCATAAGTCCCATTTTATCCACTCCCAATTTTTACAACAATAGAAATAGTTTACTCAATTTTAGAAGTAAAATCAAACAAATTCAATCAAATTGGCTTAAAAAATTATCTGAATTTCATAGTTAAATCAATGCTAAAACAAGAATCAAGGATGCCTAAAAATTAAATAAAAGACACTTTATTATTTATTATAGACTAATGAATAAATGAATGGTTCAATTATAGTTAGTGTATTTAGTTTTTTTACATAAAATGATTAAAAGTTGAAACCAAATGATAAGAATGAGTATCTAATAAGGGAGTACTCAGAAATGAAGGAGAGGTTTTACAATGGATATAAAGCGTATTGTTCAAGCTATTAAAGGAGATAAACTAGCCTTTGAAGGATTACTACTTGAAATGCAAGAGCAACTGTATCGAACTGCGTATATTTATATGCAAAACAAAGAAGATGCACTGGATGTTTTACAAGAAACAGCATATCTAGGAATGAAATCTATTTATCAGTTGAGAGATCCAAGTCTTTTTAAAACATGGCTAACTAGAATTTTGATTAATACCGCTTTAAAAGAACTTAAACAAAAAAAGAAAGTTCATTTTTCAGGTGAGGAGCAGTTGATTTTTCTTAAAACAAATGAAGTGGAAAATGATTTAGATTTAGTGAGAGCAATAGGTATGTTAAAGGAAGATTATCGTATTGTTATTTTATTACATTATTATCAAGGGTTAAGTATAAAAGAGCTTTCTCTTGCACTAAATATACCTGAAGGAACAATAAAAACAAACTTATCCAGAGGTAGAAAATGTTTGAAAACTTTACTAGAGGAGGTTGACTATAATGGATTCCAAACAAATTAAAGAAAAAATCAATGAAATTGAAGTGCCTATCGAAGAAGTGAGACAGGCACTAAAGTTGGGGATTGAACAAGCTGATTCAAAAAGAAGAAAGTTGCTTTTTGGAAAAAAAGTAGCAATTGGAGGAAGCATTCTTATAGTGGCCTGCCTGTTATTATTGTTTACCTTACCTATAAAAACATTAAATAGTTTGGCAAAAGTACCGATTGTTCATAGTATAATTGAATTCAGAAGCGAAAAAGGCAGTGTTATAAAAGAAGAAGGAGATCCAACTCCAGTGGGTGTTTATGTAACAGATCAAGGAATTAAGTTAACTATAGATACAATTTATCGAGATGGCGGACAAATTGACATTTCATACTCCTACGAAGGAGCACCTGATTTACTCACAATTGATGAGATTGATAATTACGCGGCTAGTAAGTCAATCCAATTAGCTGATAGTAATTTGACTGTAAATCTTCCACGTGAACAAGTTAAAATTGAGTATAAAAATGTCTTAAGAAATGAAAAGAATGTGTACTTTGGAAAAATAATAATCAACTACCTTGACCCAGCTGACGAGCTTAAAGAAACTCTTCCGCTCATTGCTACAGAGATTAATGGAGTAAAAGGGAAATGGGCGTTAAAAGTACCCCTTAAAGAAGTAAAAACAACTCTTTTTGAAGTTGATAAATTAATTCATTTAAATGATGAAGTACAAATGAAAATTGATAAAATTGTACAAGGGAAAACGACTACGACAATTCAATACAGCGTTGTTAAGCCAAAAGAGGACGATATTGCAGAGATAAAAATGGGTATTATTGAACCAGGTCAAAGCTTACAAGTATTTGAAGGAAATCCAAGTCATCTTTATAGCGACTTTTACCCGAGTCAGCTTATAAAAAAAGTAAATCTCAATAATAAAGAAGAACGTAGCATTTATCAATTAAATTTAACGAATCCACCAAATGAGAATTCAGTGAATGCTGCTGTTTATATTGATTATAAAGG
Source organism: Carnobacterium divergens (assembly GCF_900258435.1). Classification (NCBI taxonomy): domain Bacteria; kingdom Bacillati; phylum Bacillota; class Bacilli; order Lactobacillales; family Carnobacteriaceae; genus Carnobacterium; species Carnobacterium divergens. The sequence goes on from NZ_LT992558.1 coordinate 1,422,278, forward strand.
AGAAAATCTAAGTCATGAGTTTTCAGAATCACTTCCAATTTTTTTTCAAGGACCAAAAGGGACATTGGATTTTGAACTCTATCATTATGAAGTAATGGATGGTCAGCTTCTTGTTGATATCAAAACCAAAGAAGAAAAAAAAGAAACGGTTGACATTATTTCTACAATAGACAAGTGGATGCCTAAAATTTATAGTTCAAAAAAAGCTAGCGAATTTTCAAAAAATGATAGAACACTGAATGTCAGACAGTATGAAGAAGAAAGCAAAGAATTATTAGCAAATTTGAAAGAGTTTGAGCTTCACCATACAGTGGTAGAGCAATTAGATGAAAACGATCATACAGTTAGAATTATTTTTGATTTAGCAAGGGCTATTCATCCAGTTACTCATGAATCTGTTACTATTCATGAAATAACAAACGATAATTTATTTTCAGTCTATCTTCAAAAAAGCTCTTACACCCATGATCAAGTTATTGAAATACCAATTGCTCAACCTTAATACTATCAATAAAAAAACATGGAATCCATTTTATTAAATGTTGATTCCATGTTTTTTTTTCTAATTGTCAAAGCTTCTTAAAAATAATGACAACTCTCTTAATCCAGCAACTAAAGTATCTGTTGGTGCGCAAAAACCTAAACGCGCGTGAAAAGGTGTTTCAAAACGGGTGCCTGGAACAAGTAAGACCCCTTTTTCTTTCAATAAACGCAAACAAAATTCCTCTACATCAATTGGGATATCTAGTTTTATAAAGGAGGTTGAAACAGATTTAGGCAAAATAAGAGACACCCGCGGTTCTTTTTGAACCCAATCGGTTAAAATAGCCAAATTCGTTGCAACAATAGATCGATTGCGTTCTAAAATCATCGCTTTATTTTTTAAAGCATGAACCGCTAAAGCATCGTCAAGAACGCCTGCACAAATCATCGTATAATCGCGATATTTTCTAAATAAATCGGCAATTTCTTTTGACGAGGCTGTCCATCCGACTCTAAGACCTGGCAAAGAGTAGGTTTTCGATAAACTGTTGGTAGCAATTCCTTTTTCGTACAAGTCAACGATGGAAGGAATCGTTTGAGTCGAATCTAAGCACTGATACACCTCGTCGACCAGAATGTACGCGTCAACTTTCCTAGCTAAGAGTACAATTTCTTTTAAAAAGGCTTCATCTAATAACGTTCCAGTTGGGTTGTTTGCGTTGTTTAGACAAATAAGCTTTGTGTTTGGTTGGATAAGTTTTTTTAATTCTTCGATTCTTGGCAACCATTGATTTGACTCATAAATGGACCAATAGTCAACAGTGGCACCTAATGATTTTGGGATATCGTATAATTGTTGGTAACTCGGATGTAGTGCAATAACATGGTCACCAGCTTCAACAAGTGCATACAAAGCTAATAGATTAGCCCCAGTAGCACCATTTGTTTGAAGAATGGCTTCAGGTGATACCGTGGTGTATAGTTGGCTAACTTCTTCTTTAAATTCAGGAGAACCTTCAATCCATCCATAATTTAACGTTGTTTTCGACTGTTCTTTGAAAAAAGCTTCGATTGTTGATCCATCAAGACCAATTAATTCTTCTACGGTAAGCGAGGCGATGGAACTGCCTGCAATATCATAAATTGCTTCGTTTTCCCACTCGTTTAACCATTCTTCTACACCAAAAGGCGCAATATTCATTTTATTCCCTCACTTCTAATGTTTACTCTCTTCCATTAGTTTAACTGAAAAGACACAATAAAGGTAGTGAATTTAGGCTTATTTATTTAAAAAAGTTGGCAATTCAATGTAGTTCCCGTAATAAGCAAAAGTAGCTGTTTGAATGAAGACAGCAATGTCTGCAACGTTTAATGAAGCATTTTCTTTAATTTGATAGTGTTGATTTTGATAAGTAAAGAAAATTTTTACGCTATCTTTATTTTCCTCGAAAAAAAGATGGTTTAGTTCGTTAACAGGTATAGAAGTGAGGGGTGTTTGATGGAGTAAAAAATATCTCTCAAAGATTAATTGATTGCCGTTAAAGTCAATTTTAACATAGTGATAGTTTAAGCCTAATAAATCAGATACGGAGATGATGCCATACATAAAAATCATCCTTTCACAATTTGATAAAACTAGTATAATTTATGAAACGCGTATCAGGTCAAGTCTTAAAGAGAGGTTCTTTAAAGTTGACAATTCATTAGTTGAAAGAGTACGCTACATTTGATTAAAGAAAAGGGGGGAGCGTTATGAAGGCGATCGAAATACTGGGAATAACCAAAATGTACCATAAAAAAGCAGCAGTTGATCACATTGACTTAACTGTTGAAGAAGGGGAAATTTATGGTTTTATTGGGCCCAATGGAGCGGGGAAGTCGACAACAATTAAAACGCTATTGAACTTTATTTATCCAACAAGTGGTTCAGCTTCAATCTTAGGATTGGATTGCGTCAAAGAGTCACAATCCATTAAGAAACAAGTGAGTTATGTATCCAGTGACGTTCGCTTTTACCCAGCAATGAATGCCATGCAAATTATGAAATATGTCGCTGATTTTCACAATCTAAAAAATGCTAAACCCATTATTAACCATTATTTTGATTATTTTGAAATAGATCCAAAGAAAAAGTTAGGAGAGATGTCTCTTGGAAATAAAAAGAAAGTGGCGGTTGTTTCAGGATTAATCGCTAATCCTCGAATGATGATTTTGGATGAACCAACAAATGGTCTTGATCCCTTAATGCAGCATCGTTTATTTGAGGTACTAAAAGAAAAAAATCAAAAAGGAATGACCCTTTTTTTATCTAGTCATGATTTAACAGAAGTACAGCGTTATTGTTCGAAGGCTGCCTTTATTAAAGAGGGGAAAATCATATCGATTGAAGACATTACAGCTGATCGAGTAGCTGGAAAAGTGGTGGAGTTAGTTGGGAATAATTTGCCAAAAGAAAAATTCATTGCAATTGGAGCGAAGTTAATCCAGCAGTCGGATAGACAGTTGAAATTCTTTTATAACGGCGACATGCAAATCCTTTTGCCATTATTGATGCATTCTGAAATTAAAGATGTTTTAATTAAAAATCAAGAACTGGAAGATAAATTTATGACAATGTACGAAAAGGGGGCATTGCAATGACCTTAATTAAAATTGAATGGCGTAATGGGATAAAAAGCTTAATTTTATGGTCAGCTGCCGTAATGTTGATTTTAGGTTTGTTTATGGCTGTTTTCCCAACGATGCAAAGTTCTGGGATGAAGGATATTGTCAATACGAAGTTAGACGCGATGCCTAGTGAACTTTTGAAGATGTTTAATTTACAAGGTGGAACAAGTTTATTAGAAGTAACAGGTTACTTTGCCTATGTTTTCCAATACCTCTTTTTGGCAGCAGGAATATACGCAGTTCTATTAGGGGCAACTGCGTTAGTCAAAGAAGAAACAGATGGCACGATTGATTTTTTATACGCACAACCTCTCTCGAGAAGAGACATCGTTTTTTATAAGCAAATTGCAAATACGTTGTTGTTGGCATTATTTTGGCTGTTTACCTGGCTTTTTTCATTTGGAATCATTTATGTTTTTAAAGAAAAAGGATCTAATTGGTCAACGATTGTTTCACAAATCAATCGCGTTTTTTTAAATGAAGGCCTAGTGTTACTGCTTTTATTCGCCATTGGTTTCTGTTTTTCACCAATCTTAAAGTCGAGTAAACAAACAACTGGAGTGGCTTTAGGATTTATTTTTGGTACCTATATCTTAGGGATCCTTTCTGAAATTAATAGCAAAGTAGAATGGCTGAAGAATGTATCGCCACTTCACTATGCTGTCCCCTCAACAACCTTAAATGAAAATATGAAGGGCATTCATCTGCTCATTTGTGTGATGGGGATTATTGCATTTAGTGGTTTAAGTTATTTCTTTTATGAAAAAAAAGATTTTAAAGGATAAAAAAAGAGCCAACAAGATTAAATTCTTGTTGGCCCTTTTTATTATTTTTCGATAACAGGTTTTCTCCAAACCCCTAAAATCATTGCTGAAATGGCAGTTCCTATTGCAAGAGCGAATAAGAAGAGTAGGGCATGATTTGCTAAGGTGATGACGAAAATACCACCATGAGGAGCAGGAATACTAATACCCCAGAATTGCGTTAATCCACCGGCAATGACCGCGCCGACAACAGAAGAACCAATGACGCGTAATGGATCTGCTGCAGCAAATGGAATCGCACCTTCTGTGATAAAGGATAACCCTAAAATATAATTGGTTAAACCAGATTTTCTTTCATCTGCAGTAAATTTATTTTTGAAAATAGTTGAAGCAAGAGCGATTGCAAGAGGAGGAACCATCCCACCAGCCATAACAGCCGCCATTAATTTTCCATCTCCTGTATCAGTGAAGACACCAATTGAGAAGGTATAGGCAGCTTTGTTAAAGGGACCACCCATATCAAATGCCATCATACCACCAAGTAAAGCACCAAGTAAAACAGCGTTACCAGTACCTAGGTTTTCTAAGAAATCAAGCATTGCTTTGTTAATTGAACCAAAAATTGGGTCAATAATAAAGTACATTACGATGCCGATTAAAAGTAAACCAATCACAGGATAAAGTAAAATGGGTTTAATTCCTTCAAGCGTTTTAGGCAATTTACTGAATAGTTTTTTCAAACCAACAATAATATAACCTGCGATAAAACCAGCTGCTAAACCGCCTAGGAAACCAGCGCCACTATTGACTGCCATTAAACCACCGACCATACCAGGCATTAATCCAGGTCGATCCCCAATACTCATAGCAATAAATCCGGCTAAGATTGGAATCAAGAAGTTAAATGCATTTCCACCAATTGAATTTAAGAATAAGAAAGCTTCACTTTTATCGCCCATTGTATTTTCAACTAAGAAGGAGATGGCCATTAGAATTCCGCCACCAACCACGAATGGCAACATGTGAGAAACGCCATTCATTAAGTCTTTATAGATTTTGCTCCAAACTGAACCTGTTTTTTCATTTTCTGAAGCATCAGATTTTTCACCATTTGCATGGAAAATAGGTGCTTCGCTGTGAATCGCTTTCGTAATCAATTCTTCTGTTTTGCGAATTCCATCGCTAACTGGACGCTCTAACACATGCTTGCCATCAAAACGATTCATTTCAACATTTTTATCCGCAGCGACAATAACGCCACTTGCACGTGCAATTTCGTCATCAGTCAAGCGATTTTTAACGCCTTCAGAGCCATTGGTTTCAACACGAATGTCAACACCCATTTCAGCTGCCTTTTTCTTTAATGCGTCTTCAGCCATATAAGTGTGGGCAATCCCAGTTGGACAGGCAGTTACTGCTACGACGAAAGGCTTGTTGCATTCAACAGGCGCTTCATTACGTGCAGTTTCTTCTTTTGCTTCAGCTTCTTCATGTTCTTTTTCAGCAGCAGCAAAGAGTTGTTGAACGTCCTCTGGAGTGGTTGCTTGTTTTAAAGAAGCAACAAAATCAGGATTAATTAATAAACGTGAAAGACCAGCAAGTGCTTGTAAGTGGGTATCATTTGCGCCTTCAGGAGCCGCTATCATAAAGAATAGGAAAGCCGGTTGTCCGTCTAGTGAGGCATAGTCAACTCCGGTAGTACTTTTTGCAAAAAGTACCGTTGCTTCATTTACGGCTTTATTTTTTGCGTGTGGCATAGCGATGCCATCTCCAAGACCAGTGGACGTTTGCGCTTCACGCTTCATAATGCCTTCTTTAAAGACGACAGGATCATTAATTCGCCCATGTTCACTTAAACTTTGGATCATTTCATCAATTGCAGCTTCTTTTGTGGTTGCTTTTAAATCCATAATCATGACATCTTTGACTAATAAGTCGTTGATTTTCATACTATTTCCTCCATTTTTATGTTTTATTTTGTTTGTTTAACGTGAACATCATCAACTAAAGCAAGAATTGCTTCTTTGGTTGCTAAGTCCTCTGAAAACGCCGTTGCACTTCCAGTAGCAACACCCATTTGGAAAGCTAAAAGCGGGTCTTTTGTTGCTTGGTAGGTTCCGATGAAGCCTGCAATCATGGAGTCACCAGCACCAACTGAATTTTTAACCGTTCCAACAGGGACATTACTTGTGTAAATGTGATCGCCAGTAAAGAAAAGAGCACCATCACCAGCCATTGAAATTAACGCATGTTTTGCACCCATGTCTAATAATTTTTGTCCGTAAGGCAACATCGCTTCGATTGAATCAAAGGAAATATCGAATAAATCGGCTAATTCATGATGATTTGGTTTGACTAGTAGTGGACGATGCTTAAGGGCATCCATTAAGTCAGAACCCGTCGTGTCAATAACAAATTCGGCGCCTGATTTAGTAATCAAATCAATCATTGTTTGATAATAATCATGAGGCAAACTTGGTGGTTTGCTTCCTGATAAAATAACAACATCATCAGATGTTAAAGCCTGCAATTTTGTTAATAATTCTTCTGCTTCTGAAGTGGTGATTGCTGGACCTAAACCATTTACTTCGGTTTCTGAAACGGATTTTAATTTAATATTAATACGAGTATCATCATTTACATTTGTAAAATCAGTCATAACGCCTTCTTTGTGTAACCATTCGCTAATAAAATTTCCTGTAAAACCGCCTAAAAATCCTAGTGTCGTAGAAGGATAGTCTAACTGCTTTAAAACACGACTAACATTGATACCTTTTCCGCCGGGTAATTTTAAATCACTGTCCATACGGTTCAGTTCACCTAACTGAATATTTTTTAAGTGAACGATGTAATCGATGGATGGATTAAGTGTAACTGTATAAATCATATTCTCACCTCTAAAATAGTTGTTTTTTCAAAATAAGTTGGGTATTTCTGATGATCCAGTTTTTGCGTCACGATAGTTGCTTGATCAATCTCAGCAACCTTTGTAAAATTAACTTTATCAAATTTGGTTTCATCAAGTAATACATAAATATCAAACCCTTTTTTTAATGCTGCTGCTTTCAACGCAGCTTCCTCTGGATCAGGAGTAGTAAAGCCAAAATCGGGATGAACTCCATTCATTCCTAAGAATGTTTTGCTAAATTGATAGCGTTCAATTTCTGCTAAGCTTGTTGAACCGACAATCGCTTTAGTGGAGTTTTTTAGATTTCCGCCAATTAGAATGGTGTTGATTTTATGATCGGCAAGAAGGGAGGCATGTTGAACACCATTTGTAACAACAGTAATTCCTTTTTGTGTTAAAAAGGGAATCATGGCTAACGTAGTGGAACCAGCATCAATGTAGATGGTGTCTTTTTCTTTGACAAGACTCGCCGCTAATTGAGCAATTAAATTTTTCTCTTGAACGTTTTTGAACGTTTTTTCGTTCATGTCTTGTTCTTCATCTAAATGAAAATTTCGTTTAGCGCCACCGTGGATACGAATGAGTTCTCCAGTTTCTTCTAATAAAGCTAAGTCACGTCGAATCGTTGACTCCGAACAGTTTAATTCCGTCATTAAATCTTGAGATTTGATGACACCATGATCAACTAAGCGCTTTAAAATTAGGGCATGTCGTTCTTCTGTTAACATTGTATCCCTCCTTCAAAAGTAGTTTAACATCAAAAACGGTCAAAATCAATCATTAAATGTCAACGTTTTCTTTTTTTTGCAAGCGTAATAAAAAAAACAACGAAAAGTAAATCAGTTCGTTGTTTGTGAAGGGTTCTTTTATTTTGATTTCAATATTTTTTTTAATAAACGTTCGTGAGGTTGGCTTAAATCATTCCAGTTCAGAATTGGTGTCGCTTCACGACCTAGTGTTTGGAATAATAAATCGGCCACCGTTTGTTTTGCTAAATAATCTTTCCATAACGTATCTGCTTGATGAAAAACAGCACTTAAAACTTGATCGCCTTGATGGGCTTCAACTTGCATATCCTGAAAGACAACATCAATCAATCCCGAGTTTGGATACGTATTAATTTCGCCTTCAACGGCTTCAATAATTTCTAAAATTGAAATTTCACTAGGCGGTTTCACTAAAGTAAAGCCACCGTTATTGCCTGAAACGGAAGTGACTAACTGATGAACCACCAATTTTCGCATTAATTTTTTGATGTATGTTGGCGATCCATTTAACCGATGATTGATTACAGTTGAAGTGACTGGGATTTGATTATTTTGTGTAGCCAATAATGTAATAATACAGATGGCTTGTTCGAGGCTTTTGGTTAATTTCATCTATTTTCGCTTCTTTCTATGAGATATTTCGTATGCTTCACTCGCTAAATTTCCTTACTTTTTAGTATACCATAAGCAATTTAAAAGGCGAGAATGTTTTTTTGTTATAGTTGACATATAACGATTATTGTTATAGTATGTGTATAACGAATTGAAGAGGGGGAGGGTAAAATGTATTTAAGAATTCAGCCAACAAGTGAAATTCCAATTTATACACAGCTGATTTATCAAATTAAAAAAGGGATCATAAAAAAAGAGCTGATGCCAGGTGAGTCGCTGCCAAGTGTTAGAAGTTTAGCAAGTGACATAGGTATTAATCTTCATACAGTAAACAAAGCATACAAATTACTTGTAGAAGAAGGAGTTCTAGTTCAACAAAAGAAGGGTTTTAGGGTGAATCCTTCCGTCAATTTAATGATGAAGGAAGACCAATTCAAAGCATTTCGAGAGAAATTAGAAGAACTAATGATTGATGCCAGGATTTTTAATGTATCTGATGAAGTGCTAATGGATTTGAAAACAGAAATAATGAAAACATTGAAAGAGAGTGATGAAGATGATGTTGTTTAACTGGTTTATGGCAGGGTTGTTGGTTTTAATTGGTGTCATAAATGGAATGACGCCTTTTTATGGAAGAAAAACGAGTCAATTTGGTATCTCGTTGCCAAATGGGTTTCAAAACAGCGAGAAAATCAGAGCGTTAAAATTTAGGTTTTTTATTTTAAACATGGTGACGGCAGCTCTTTTAGCACTACCATTTTTATTTATAGGCAATTCTTTTTCATATGAAATTTTAGCAAAATGGAGTGCTATTTATTTAATGGTGAGCATGGTTATTTATTTTTTAGTCAGTGGGTTAATCTTTTTAAAGATTCGAAATCAACTAAAAGAGTATAAAAAAAACCTTCCAAGACCAGCAATGATTGAGGAAGAAATTGTAGTGGATACCTCATACCGTAACAATCGCTTGGTTATTCCAGGTTCAGTCATAATCATTACGAATTTTTTATTGATTCTTATTACAGTGTGCATTACATTTGCAAACTTTGATAAAATCCCACCCATTATTCCCACTCATTGGACAGTTGGAAATGTAGCAGATGGTTTTGCTGAAAAATCAGTTAAAAGTTTATTAGCACTGCCTGCGCTTCAAGTTGTTTTAATGGTAGTGATGTACCTTAGCAATTATTCATTTCAAAAAGCAAAACAGCAAATTAATGCTAGTAAGGTAAGTGTGTCCATCCATCAAAATCAAGCGTTTCGCTTTGCTTGGTCGGTCTATTTGTTACTAGTGTCCATCTTGATTCAATGTTTATTAATGCTGATTCAATTTATTAGTATTTTTGATTTAATGGATAAACTTAATGTTGAATTCATTATTATTGGTTTTGTTGGTCTGGTGATTGCAGGAAGTCTTTTCTTAACTGTAAAATACGGACAAGGAGGGGAGAGGTACCGTAAATTGGACCCTTCTCAATCTGAAAATCAAGTTGTTTCCACTTATGATGATGACACTCATTGGAAATTAGGCGTTTTTTATTTTAATCCAAAAGATCCAGCTATTTGGGTTGAAAAGCGTTTTGGTATTGGAACGAGTATGAATTTTGCTAGAGGGCAATCATGGGGAATGATGATTGGCATTATCGTTCTTCCTCTAGTGGTTATTTTCCTATTTTCATGATTTGTGACTAGGTATGAATGAGCTTAGTTTATTTTAGGGAATCTCCATAAAAAAACCTGACAAAACTCAAATTATAATTGGGTTTTGTCAGGTTTTTTAACTAGTTTAAATTAGTTTGCTTCTTTAATAACGTTGATTTGTTGAACGGTTACTTCTTCGTTTGGTTTGTCATTTGCTCCAACAGGAAGTGCAGCAATTTTATCGACAACATCCATTCCCTCAATTACTTGGCCAAAGACAGTATATTGACCATCTAGGAACGGCGTACCGCCTTTTTTATAGGCTTCTACTATTTTTTCTGGCACATCATCAGCACTAACTTGGCTGCTTTGATCTTGATCGTTTTGAACAATGTAAAATTGACTTCCAATTGAAATTGGGTCATTCGTTTTAGCCATCGCTAAAGCGCCACGGATATGGTAAAGTTCCGGAGTTTTTTCAACGCCAAAAGGTTTGCCCCAAATGCTTTCTCCACCAGTTCCATTGCCTTGAGGATCGCCCCCTTGAATCATAAATTCATTGATGACACGGTGGAAAGGAGTACCATTGTAATAACCGTCTTTACTGTGTTTTACAAAGTTTTCTACAGCTTTTGGTGCTAGTTCTGGGAATAATTTTACTTTAATTGAACCCATTGAAGTTACGATTTCTAATTCAGTTTCATTATCGGCTACTTCGTTTGAAAGTTGAGGAAGCGTTAATTTTGAAAAATCAACTTTTTCTTCTTCACTTTCACTGGTCTCAGCACTATCAGAAGTTAATGAGCTTTCATCGTTTGTTGAGGCTGTTTCATCTTTATTTTGATCGCTCATATATTTTATGCCAAAGACAATCATAACAAGAGCAACAATTAACAAAATCACGCCTAAAATTAATTTTTTGTTTTTCATTTTGGTTAAAAACACATCCTTTGATTATTTTTAGAACAACCTCTATTTTACATTAGTTTGTATGATTTGGAAATAGCTAGTCGTTTTTTTCATTTTTTTGTTTTTGGTAAAAAAAGATTAGGTCTATACCAATTAGTTTAAAGCCAAACAATTCAGTTTCCTCACTTCTTGTAGTGACTATCATACCAATTGAAAAGCGCTATCATAAAAGCAAAAACTTTTAAAAAGTCGCTAGATGAAAGTGTTTTCTTTTGCTATACTAAAAGAGTAAATGAATGAGGGTGGTTTTAAAAAATCATCTATTTGAAGTATGGAGGGTCTCAATCATATGGGAAAATTAGGAGTTTCAATCTATCCAGAACGTTCAACTTTTGAACAAGATAAAAAATATTTAGATTTAGCACATCAGTATGGCTACAAACGTGTTTTTACCAGTTTATTAGAAGTCGATGGTGATGGCGATGCCGTTTTAAATGGCTTTAAGAAAGTGATCGCTTACGCGAACAGTTTAGACATGGAAGTTATGGTGGATATTAATCCTGCTCTTTTTGAACAATTAAAAATATCCTACGATGATTTATCATTTTTCCATGAAATGGGCGCATATGGCATCCGTTTAGATCTAGGTTTTACTGGTCAAGAAGAAGCACGTATGACGCGTAATCCTTATGGCATCAAAATCGAAGTAAACATGAGCTCTGGAACCAATTACATTGAAAGCATTATGAGTTACTCGCCAAATCGAGAAAACTTATTAGGGTCCCATAATTTTTATCCACATCGTTATTCTGGTTTGGAATATAATCATTTTGTATTTTGTTCAAATCAATACCGCAATCACAATCTTAACACTGCAGCCTTTGTAAATTCTCATGAGGCTACTTTTGGTCCTTGGCCAACCCAAGACGGTCTTTGTACATTAGAAGATCATCGTGATTTAGAGATTGCTACACAAGTTAAACATTATGTATTAACGGATTTGATTGATGACATCATTATCGGAAATGCGTATGCTTCTGAAGCTGAATTAAAAGCAATGGCAGAGGCGTTCAATGCCCCTTATCCATCCGTTAAGGTTGATTTAGATGCGTCCATCAGTGAGGTGGAGCGTAAGGTGATTCTTGATGAGCTGCATAGTTACCGAGGCGATCGTTCAGCATATATTTTACGTTCAACAATGACACGTATCAAATATAAAGACGAAGCTTTTCCACCGCATGATACGCGTGATATGATCAAAGGAGACTTATTAGTTGATAATGTTGATTTTGGACAATACAAAGGTGAGTGTCAAATTGCTTTGAAAGAAATGAAAAATACTGGACGTGTGAACGTTGTAGGCCGAATTAGCGAGGATGAATTATTCTTATTAGATTTCTTGAAACCATGGTCAAACTTTAAATTAATCGAAAATAAATAACAGATAGCTCATTCATCAAAGCGATGAATGAGCTCTTTATATTTTTAAATGAACAAACGTTTTTATAAAAAAATGATAAATCTAAGGAATCTTTATAGACAAAGCTTCTATTCACAAGTACAATAGAACATGGACGAATGTGGGATATACTGAACAATATCTCATTTTTAGAGGATTCGTGATGATAAAATCGCATCTTAAATTACATCTTGGAACAAATGTAACACTTAGATTATTCACAAAAGTCCAATGATAAGCATGAATTTATATATAATTAGATGAAAATCTCACAAACTCATAAAATGAGGAGGAAATAAAAGATGTCAATGTTTTTAGATCAAGTGACAATTAGTGTTAAAGCAGGTGCAGGTGGAAACGGGATGGTTGCCTTCCGTCGCGAAAAATATGTACCAGATGGTGGACCAGCCGGTGGAGATGGCGGAAATGGTGGAAACATTATTTTTGTAGTCGATGAAGGTTTGAGAACGTTAATGGACTTCCGTTTTACGCGTCGCTTTAAAGCGGAAGATGGCGAAAAAGGAATGAGCAAAGGAATGCATGGTCGTGGCGCTGGGGATACGTACATTAAAGTCCCACAAGGTACGACAGTAAAGGATATGGATTCCGGTTTAGTACTAGGAGACTTAGTTCTTGATGGTCAAGAATTAGTTGTGGCAAAAGGTGGACGTGGTGGACGAGGCAATATTCGTTTTGCTTCTGCTAGAAACCCAGCACCAGAAATCGCTGAAAATGGTGAACCAGGGCAAGAACGTCATATTGAGCTTGAATTAAAAGTATTAGCTGACGTTGGACTGGTTGGATTCCCATCTGTTGGAAAATCAACTATTTTATCAATCGTTTCAAAAGCCCGCCCAAAAATCGGTGCGTATCATTTTACAACATTAGTTCCTAACTTAGGAATGGTGCAAGCAGAAGATGGACGTAGCTTTGTTATGGCCGATTTACCAGGATTGATTGAAGGAGCTTCACAAGGAATTGGTTTAGGTACACAATTCTTACGTCATATTGAACGGACACGTGTCATTTTACATGTTATCGATATGAGCGGGAGCGAGGGACGTGATCCTTACGAAGATTACGTTGCCATCAATAAAGAATTAGAAACGTATAATTTACGTTTGATGGAACGCCCACAATTAATTGTAGCCAATAAAATGGACATGCCAGAATCTGAAGAAAACTTGAAGAAATTCAAAGAACAACTAAAAGCTCTTAAAAAAGATGAATTTGAAGACGACATTCCTGTTTTCCCAATTTCAGCAATTAGTCATAAAGGAACAAACAACTTACTAAGTGCGACAGCAGATGTCCTTGAAGTAACGCCTGAGTTTCCACTTTATGAATTGGTGGATGAGGACGAAACGGTTATGTACAAACATACGCCAGAAGAAAAAGGCTATGAAATTTCTCGTGATAGTGACGCAGCTTGGGTTCTTAGTGGCGAAAAACTTGAAAAATTATTCAAGATGACGAACTTTGAAACCGATGAAAGTGTCATGCGTTTTGCAAGACAATTACGTGCGATGGGAATCGATGAAGAAATGCGTGAAATGGGAGCTAAAGATGGCGATCTTGTCCGTATTATGAAATATGAATTTGAGTTTGTGGAATAAAATAGCATGCTAAAAGCTGAACTCTATGTAATTTATAGAGTTCAGCTTTTTATTTAGAAGGGAACTGAAAAATGGATTATAGAAAAGCTACACAAGATGATTATCCGTTGATTTTAAAAATATGGGAACAATCTGTAATCGCCACCCATTCTTTTTTATCAGCAAAAGATCGTGAGGCGATTAAATTAGAAATCCCAACTTATTTTCCACATCTAGTCCTTCACCTTTGGGTTGTAAATCATGGGATTGTAGGATTTTCAGCGATTCAAGAAGAGTGTTTGGAAATGCTTTTCTTAGATGAGCCTTCTATCGGCAAAGGATATGGAAAACAAATTTTAAATCAATTAATGAAAGATTTTTCAATAAAAAAAGTAGACGTCAATGAGCAAAATCACAGTGCAAAAAAATTCTATTTGAAAAATGGATTTGTTCAGATCGGTCGAGATGCAGTTGACAACGAAGGCAGAGCCTATCCCATTCTCCATTTAAAGTTAGCGTAAATTGGAAGAATCTTAGGCGAATGAAAGACTTTAAATAATTTAATTTTTATTTAAGAACTCTGAAATTACTGATAAATAAGGAGTTCGCAATTAGAATTAAAAATTTCGTTCATTCATGGCCTTTTGAAGGTCGCTTATTGTTTGAATATTTGATAAAATAATAAGTGACGCACACTTACAAATAAGGAAAGTTGTTGGATGACTTTATTTATAAAAATCCATCGTGCAGAGTATTAAAGGAGTTTATTATACGAATGGAAAATAAAAAAAGACTAAAGAAAAGTCGATACATGCCTGGACTAGATGGCTTACGCGCAATCGCTGTTTTAGGTGTCATTTTTTATCACTTAACGCCTCATATTTTGCCAGGAGGTTTTTTAGGAGTTCCTATTTTTTTTGTTTTATCAGGTTATCTGATTACTGACTTACTTATTCAAGAATTTCAACAAAATAATAAAATCAGTTTAAAACAATTTTGGAAGAGAAGGTTGAACAGACTCTATCCGGCATTACTAGCGATGCTGATTTTAGTAACAGGTTGGATTACATTATTTCAACGAGAGCTTTTGTTAAATATTAGAGGCGCTATTATTAGCAGTTTGTTGTATTTAAACAACTGGTGGCAAATTCTTCAAGGGGAGTCCTATTTTGATCGCTTTGCAACGCCATCTCCCTTTGTTCATTTATGGTCACTTGCTTTAGAAGGTCAATTTTACTTAGTTTGGCCGGTGATTGTTGTTTTAGCAACAATTACGATTAAGAAAAATAGCCACATATTTTACTTGTTTATGGGGTTATCCGTTATTTCAGCCCTGTTAATGGCTGTTTTATTTGTGCCAAATGGAGATCCAAGTCGAGTTTATTACGGAACAGACACGAGAGCTTTTTCACTTTTAATTGGATCAGCTATTTCTTTTGTTTGGCCAAGCACTAAGTTAAAGGAAGAAGTTCCATTGAAGGCGAAACTGATTTTAGAATCTGTCGGACTTGTGGCATTGGCACTCTTGATTTTTATGATGACGACGGTAATGGCAACTAATACATTCACTTATTATGGAGGAATGTTTTTATTTAGTTTAGTCAGTGGTGTTTTAATCGGAATTGTTGCCCATCCAGCGACTTATTTATCTCGTGTACTAGGTATGCAACCTTTTAAATGGCTTGGTCAAAGAAGTTATGGATTGTATTTATGGCAATATCCTGTCATGGTTTTGTATGAAGTGAAAATTGGAGATACCAGTATTCATCCAACAAGGCACCTATTGATTCAGTTGCTTTTGATTGTACTTTTGACAGAAGCTTCATATAGTTTAATTGAAATGCCGTTTAAAAAATTAAATGTGAAAGCCATTTTAAATTGGCAAGTGATTGTTGAAAAATGGCATTCTTTATTGAATGGAACAGGAGTCAGAGGTTGGCTTGAAAAAGGGAGTGTCGCATTTATTTGCTTCACGTTACTAATTTCTACAGTAGGCTTTATAATGGCACCCACAGGTGAAAATAAATCCTCCACACAACTAGCAGAGAAAATAGCAACGAATAAAGCAAAACTGGAAGAACAAAAGTCAACCGCAACTAAACCAAAAGAAACGGTTCCGCTTGTAGAGGGGATCACTCCAACCGAAATGGAAAAAGCCAGTCAAATGAAGGCTACATTTATTGGCGATTCTGTTATGCTAAGCGTTGTTGAACCGTTGCAAGTGATTTTTCCAAAAGGAACGATTGATGGAGAAGTCGGACGTCAACTTTATAACACAGCTCCAGTTGTTGAACGATTGAAATCAGAAAAAAAATTAGGGACTCCAGTGATTTTAGAATTAGGCACAAATGGTGCGTTTACAGATAGTCAAATGGACGAACTATTGAACACAATTGACAAAAATACGCCGATTTATTTGGTTAATACGCAAGTTCCCAAAAATTGGAAAAATAGTGTAAATGCAGGGCTAATTTCAGCTAGTAAACGATTTAAAAATGTTCGTTTGATTGACTGGAATCAATACAGTAAAGACAGAACGGATTGGTTTTATAACGATGGTGTCCATCCAAATGAAGAGGGCGCGAAACATTATGCTCAATTGATTGCCAAAACAGTCTTAACTGAATAAGTAAAAAAAGCACCCACAAAATAAACAGATTAAACGTTGATTTATTGACAGATAGGATAATGACTATGGAATTACTATTTTTAGGTACTGGCGCAGGTGTACCTGCAAAGCATCGCAATGTTACAAGCATTGCGTTAAAATTATTAGAAGAACGCAATCAAGTTTGGTTAGTTGATTGCGGCGAAGGCACGCAACAGCAAATATTAAATACCACTTTAAAACCACGAAAAATCGATAAAATTTTTATTACTCATTTACATGGCGACCATATTTTTGGTTTGCCTGGCCTATTGAGCAGTCGTTCGTTTCAAGGTGGCGAAAGTCCATTAACCGTTTATGGACCAAAAGGAATCAAAGATTACATTCTGACAAGCTTGAAAATTTCAGGAACGCATTTGAAATATACTTTGAATTTTCACGAAATCTATGAAGCAGGGGTTCTTTTTGAAGACCAGCAATTTAAAGTAAGTTGTTTAGAGTTGGATCATGGTATCCAATCATTTGGTTATCGTTTTGAAGAAGCAGATCATAAAGGAATGCTCCAAGTAGAAGAATTAAAAGCAATCGGTGTGCCTTTTGGACCATTGTATGGTAGATTAAAAAAAGGGGAAACGGTTACTTTAGAAAACGGTCAAGTTGTTGATGGAAAAAAATATGTTGGTAAAGATCAAAAAGGAAGAATAGTTGCTATATTAGGGGATACAAGAAAACATCCCAATAGTGCTATTTTAGCAAAAGATGCGGATGTCTTAGTTCATGAAAGTACCTTTGATGGGGAAGATAGAAAAATGGCACGCAATTATTTTCATTCAACAACTTTTGACGCTGCAGAAATTGCCAAAGAAGCGAATGCGAAACGTTTATTGCTAACTCATATTAGTGCGCGTTATCTTGGGAAAGACGTAGTAGAACTTCAAAAAGAAGCGAAGACGATTTTTGATAACAGCTATGTGGTGAAAGATTTTGATGAAATTATCATTCCGTTAACAAGAACCGATAAATAATAAAGGAGATGAATGAAGCATGGGAACAAATAGAAACGATTTAACAGGAAAAGTTGTTGTCATTACAGGTGGATCAGGTGGCTTAGGAGAGCAAATCGCCTATGCGGCTGCTAGACAAAATGCAACCGTCGTCGTTTGTGCTAGAAGAATTAATTTATTAGGTAAAGTACGCCATAATTGTGAGGATTTATCCGGTGCACCGGCCTTTGCTTTTCAATTAGATGTAGCGAATCCTGAAAATATTAAAGAAGTAGTAGAACGAATTCATGATGAAGTTGGAGCAATTGATGTGTTAGTTAATAATGCAGGCTTTGGTCATTTTGAAGAAGCCCTGACTTTTGATATGGATCTTGCTGAAAAAATGTTTAGAGTGAATGTATTAGGTTTAATGTACATGACGCAATTAGTTGCCATCGAAATGGCCGATCGTGGCGCAGGGCATATCATTAACATTGCTTCCCAAGCAGCTAAAATGGCTACCCAAAAATCTTCAATTTATTCGGCAACAAAATTTGCGGTTTTAGGTTATTCAAATGCATTGCGCTTAGAATTGAAACCACTGGGTGTCTACGTAACGACGGTTAATCCAGGACCGATTGAAACGAATTTCTTTGAGATTGCGGATGAAACTGGCGAATACTTAAAGAAAGTTGATTTATTAGTTTTAGATCCAACGATTGTAGCGAAACGAATTGTTGGGGTTATAAACGTCCCTCGTCGTGAATTGAATATGCCTAAATTAATGGAATTTGCTGGGAAAATGTATACCTTGTTTCCACATGTGGGAGATTACCTAGCAAGTACTCTTTTTAACAATAAATAAAAATAAACTAAAAATCTTCTGGATTCAATTGAATCAGGAGATTTTTTTGATTGACTCTGACACACTGAGAAGGTTTATACTGAAATAAAACAAGAAAAGAGGACGATTGTTTATGAAATATGAATGGCGAAAAAAAGAAAAAAGTCTGTATTTACCAAAAGAGACCCCAACAATAGTGGAAGTTCCTGAATTAAGTTACTTAACAATTACTGGAGAAGGAAATCCAAATATGACCTCTTTTTCCAACGCAGTAGCAACTCTTTACAAGGCTTCCTATACAATAAAAATGTTGCCAAAAAAAGGAATAATACCTGATGGATACTATGATTATACGGTTTTCCCATTAGAAGGGTTTTGGGATTCCCAAATTCCTGTTACAAATGAGCAACCCTTAAACTTAGATCAGTTGATTTATAAAATAATGATTCGCCAACCTGATTTTGTAACTGCTGAATTGGTAGCCGAGATAAAGGAGACACGTTTGGATTCCTTAGCAATTGAATTAGTGGATAAGCTGCAATTTGAAACGATTAAGGAAGGACGAAATATCCAAATGATGCATGTTGGTAGCTATGCAGACGAGATTCATTCTTTTAACAAAATGAATGATTATTGTAAAGAAATGAATTTAAAAAAAGTCGGTCACCAACATAAAGAAATCTACGTGTCTGATCCTAAAAAAGTAGCACCAGAAAAATTGAAAACAGTCTTGCGATTTCCAATTCATTAAATAATCATTACATAAAATCCCGTTTATTTAAATGGGTTTTTATGTTCTTAATGAATACTATTAGACAAATAACTAAAATAAAGTTATTCTTAAATAGAAGAATTTTTCTTTAAATTTAGGAAGAAGAGGTGTAGCTGATGAAAAATCAATGGAGACTAGTTGTCGGTATTATTTTAGTGCTAATCGTTGCGTTATTTGCTATTTTAAATGTTTCAGAAGTACCTGTGAATTTTGGTTTTGCAAAAGTTGAGTGGCCATTAATCATGGTGATTTTAGGTTCATTATTTGTTGGTGCGATTGCAGCAGTTTTAGTTTCAACGGGATCAAGTATGCAATTAAAAAAACAAGTGAAGCAACAAGGAAAAGAATTGACGACATTTGATCAAAAACTAGCGGAGCGTACTGAAAGTTTAAAAGCGGAGTATGAAAACAAGCTTGCAGAAAAAGAAATTGCATTAGCAGAAAACAAGAAAAAAATGGATAGTCTAGAGCAAGAGTTAGTTACAAAACTAACAACACCGCCAACTGAAAAGACGCTTTAAGTGAAAGAAGGAATCCAACTATGATTAAAGTGGTGTTTACGTATCAAACAAAAACATCTGATTTACCAGAATTAATGGAGAAATTCCAACAATCTGCAAGTTCTGAGTTTAATGGAATTGTGAACAATTTAGGAATCAATCAATTTAAGCGAAGTAAAGGAGATCAAACGGTTGTGGTTTTGGATATTTATTATGAAACGCTTAGTGACTATGATGAACGGACTACCTATGAACGCAGTCTAGATGCATGGAATGACATTTGGTTTAATCCAACTAATAAGCATAAAGAACTTTCAGTTGAAGTTTTTGAAGTTCTAAATAAAGCCTTTTAAACAAGAGCAACTTACATTAAATGTAAGTTGCTTTTTTAGTTAAAAATGATGGAAAGATTAGTTATTTCATCGGGGTTTTGAAGGGTAAAAAAAAAGAATTGACTCTTAGTAGCCTAGATGGTATTTTATACAGGTTGGCAATTTTAAATAAAGGGGAATATCATTAATGAAAAACGAGCAACATCACGTAAAACAAGTTATAATTGATCCGACAGCGATTGGATTGTTTGGTTTAGCAATGGTTACTTTAGTAGCCTCATCTCAAAAATTAGGCTGGACAGAAAACGTAAGTGGCGTGTTGCCATGGGCGATTTTCTTAGGCGGAATTGCTCAATTGATTGCTTCTAACTATGATGCAAAACATAATAACGTATTTGGCGCAACAGCTTTTGCTGGTTATGGGTTGTTTTGGTTAGGAACAGGAATGAGCTGGATGATTCAAAATGGCTTATTCGGAGAAGTATTACAATCTTCTTTCGATCCTAATGAACTAGGTTTTGCTTTCCTAGGTTATTTTATTTTCACAGTCTTTATGACCGTGGGAGCATTAGAAACAAATAAAGTCTTATTCTTTATTTTCTTCTTGATTGACTTTTTATTCCTAGGATTATTTATGTCAACTTTTGGAATTGCAACAGACTTCTTCCACATGATGGCGGCAGTTGCAGAATTTTTAATTTCAATTTTATCATTTTATGGCGCAGCAGCAGCTGTTTTAAATGGTCACTTTGGCTTTACGTTCTTACCAATTGGCAAGCCTTTTGGGATTATCAAAAAATAATTAAAGCAAAACCTTCTTTCAAGCAATTTACAAGTTGCTTAAAAGAAGGTTTTTTATTTTTTAATCATATCAATATGAGGAATAGCGTCTTCCAAATAAATTTCACCATTGATTGGTTCAAAGCCAAATTGGCTATAGAAATTTTGTAAATAAGCTTGTGCTTGAATTTCAACGGCTTGATTTGGAAAAGTATCTTCAATTGTTTTTAAAATAATCGTTAATAACTCTTTGCCTAAACCAGTCCCACGTTGTTCTTTCACTGTTAAAATACGACCAAACATCAATTTTTCTTGATTTGGAATGATGCGCCCATAAGCTTGAATCTGGCCATTTTGTTCATTAAACACATGGATGCTGATTAAATCGTTATCGTCTACATCTGGATAAAAACATTCTTGCTCGACAATAAAAACGTTCACTCGAGCTTGATAGATTTGAAAAAGCTCAGTCGTTGTTAACTCATTAAATCTTTTTATTTTCCACGTCATCACATTAGCCCCTTTAGTTGATTTTATTAGTTAATCATAGTATAAAATTAAACGAAATGATTTGCAATTAGAAATAAACGGCTAAGAATTAAAAAGCGAAAAAATCAAGAGTTCAACTACTTTATTTTCGAAAAATTTGGTATACTAAATAAGTTGGGAGTGATTAGATTGTTAAAATCTCGAATGAACTGGAAATTAAATCAACCACAACTAAATGAAGCGGCAATCACAGCGTTAAGTGAAGAGCTTTCGACTTCTCCGTTAGTGACGACGTTATTAGTTAACCGTGGTTTGGATACAAAAGACAAAGTACAACATTTTTTAAAACCAGATGAAACTTGGATTCACGATCCATTTTTAATGTATGATATGGAAAAAACCGTTGAACGAATTACGCAAGCAATTGAAAATGGTCAAAAAATAATCGTTTATGGCGACTATGACGCTGATGGCGTAACAAGTACGGCCGTTTTAAAAGAAACGATTGAAATGCTTGGTGGGGAAGTAGATTATTATATCCCTAATCGATTTACAGATGGCTATGGACCAAGTGTCCAAGCTTTTGAGAAGTTGATTGAAGACGGAGCAGAATTGATTGTGACGTGTGACAATGGGGTTTCAGGTCATGAGGCAATTGCAAAAGCGAAAGAATTAGGCGTTGATGTGATTGTAACGGATCACCATGAAATGCCAGAGATTTTGCCAGAGGCATATAGCATTGTTCATCCAAAACACCCAAAAGGAGCCTACCCTTTTGGTGAATTAGCTGGAGTAGGCGTTGCCTTCAAACTAGCAACTGCACTATTAGGCGAATTTCCAACTGAACTAGTCGATCTAGTAGCAATTGGCACAATTGCAGATTTAGTTTCATTGACGGACGAGAATCGAGCATTAGTGATTTTAGGATTGGAAATGTTAAAAAGTTCTGAACGATTAGGATTTTTAGCTTTAGCAAAAGTTGCAGGAATAGAAAAAGAGACCATGACAGAAGAAACGATAGGCTTTACGATTGCACCGCGTCTTAATGCTGTCGGTCGTTTAGGTGAAGCAGCACCAGCTGTCGCTTTACTAACAACCTTTGATGAAGAAGAAGCCATCGAACTTGCGACTTTTATTAACACTAAAAATGAAGAACGCCAAGCTTTTGTGGCAAAAATTACAGAAGAAGCCTTCCAAATGATTGCAGAAATGAAAGAAACACCGTCTGTGTATTTATTAGCGAAGTCCGATTGGCACGAAGGGGTACTGGGTATTGTTGCAAGTAAAATTGTTGGCGCCACTGGAAAACCCGCCCTTGTATTGAATATTGACGCTGAAAAAGGCATAGCCAAAGGTTCTGGGCGAAGTGTTAGTGCATATGACTTATACGATGCGATTAATGAAGTCCGAGATTTGACTACTCATTTTGGTGGACATCATATGGCAGCAGGACTGACTTTACCAATTGAACATATAGAGGCGTTACAAACGCAACTAAATCACTACGCGTTAACGCATGATTTAGTCGGCAACTTGAATGAAGAACTGGCCATTGATGAAACGATTGAGTTAGCCGATATCACCGTTGCAGCGATTGAAGAAATAGCTAGCTTAGCGCCATTTGGCACAGATAATCCAAAACCTGTTTTCTTACTGGAACATGTTCAAGCAGAAGACATTCGTAAAATTGGCGGCAACAACGCTCATTTAAAACTTAAAGCAACAAAAAATAAGGTGAATTTAGATGTAATTGGCTTTCAATTAGGTGCAGTTGCTGATGAAATCAACGACCATTCTGAAGTGTCGTTAGTCGGAAAACTTTCTATAAATGAATGGAATGGCAATCGTAAACCTCAATTGATGCTTGAAGATATTGCAATGGATGGACTTCAAGTTGTTGATTTGAGAGGCAGCAATTTAGCAGCAGGTCTTTGGGTACAAGGTGCCGCCTGTTATTTGTTTTATAATAAGAAAAGCTATCAAACGCATAATGATAAAGTTCCAATGGGCAGTGAAAGTGTTTTGATTGAGTCCAAAGAAGATGCGGAAGTTTTTAAAACGCAACATTCAACCTTTGTATTTATCGATTGTCCAAACGAATTAGAATGGATTCCGTCAACGATTCAAGGCAATGCACCAGAAAAGTTAGTTACAGCCTTTTTTAGTGAATCGGAAAGCTACCTAAATGGGATGCCAAGCCGAACACAATTTGGAGAATTATTTAAATTTGTAGCCACACACAAAGATGTCGACATTCGTCATAAGCTACCTCTTTTAGCAAATTATTTAAAAATCAAAGATAACTTATTAATTTTCATGATTAACGTGTTTTTTGAACTAGGATTTGTTACAATAGACAATGGCGTAATGAACTATGTCAAAGATGCTCCTAAAAAAGAGTTGTCTGATGCAGAAAATTACCAAAAACGACTAAATCAAATAGAAGCTGAAAAAATCTTGCTGTACAGCCATTTTGCAGAATTAGAAATCTGGTTAAAACAACAAATTAAAGAAGCCTCGTAAAATTTGAATGGAGGATTTATAGATGGATTTAAAACAATATATTGCTGATGTAAAAGATTTCCCCGAAAAAGGAATTATTTTCCGTGACATTTCACCTTTAATGGCAGATGGAGAAGCCTATCGTTATGCAACTAACGAAATTGCAAAATACGCAAAAGACAAAGGCGTTGAAATGATTGTTGGACCAGAAGCACGCGGCTTTATCGTAGGTTGCCCAGTGGCCTATGAATTAGGAATCGGTTTTGCTCCTGCTCGTAAAAAAGGCAAACTGCCAAGAGAAACAGTTGAAGTTAGCTATGGTTTAGAGTATGGATCAGATGTCTTACAAATTCACAAAGACGCTATTAAACCAGGTCAAAAAGTGATGGTTTGTGATGATTTACTAGCAACAGGTGGAACCATTGCAGCGACGATTCAATTAATCGAAAAATTAGGTGGAATTGTTGTAGGAACAGCTTTCTTAATCGAATTAACAGATTTAAATGGTCGTGCTCAAATTGAAGGATACGATATCTTCACTTTAATGGACTACTAAAATAAAAATCCCCCTCAAGTTAGATTGATTCTAACCTGAAGGGGATTCTTTTTATGCGATTGATTTTGAATTTTTAGGAGAGCGTCCTAGGACAAACTCGATAATCGTTAAAACAACTAAAATACCAACGATAATTGCAAACCAATTAGATGTTTGAATGCCGAAATCCCAAGTGTTATAAATCCAGATGACAATGCCACTATAAATAATTGAAAGAATATTCAAAACAGCAAATGCCCATAAATTTCCATTTTCTTTATTGCGTAAGTACATAACGGAAAGACCAACACTTAAAAGAATCCAAGCAACTTGAATCAATAAGCTAAACCAATAAAACAATAATGCAACCATTTCACTTAACCTCCTTATGTGAGAATAAAAAAAGCCTTATATACAAAGTTTAGCACAATTATTTGTAGAGACAACTAAAAAGCATTAAAAAAGAGCTTCCTAACTAAAGGAAACTCTGAAAGTCTTAAAAAATGTGACTACGGTATAATCCAACAACTTTTCCAAGAATGGTTACTTCACTAAGAATAATCGGATCCATTCCATCGTTTTCAGGTTGCAAGCGGTAATGATCTTTTTCTTTGAAGAATCGTTTACAAGTTGCTTCATCTTCACTTGTCATAGCAATTACAATATCACCATTATCAGCATTTGATTGTTTGCGAACAATTACAGCATCGCCATCTAAAATTCCACAATTGATCATACTTTCACCACGAATAGTTAGCATGAACAACGCTTCATTTGCATATTGCAGATGAGGAGGTAATGGAAAATAATCAGTAGCTTCTTCAACTGCTAATATCGGTTCACCAGCTGTAACGGTTCCTAGAAGGGGAATCTTATCCATTGGGACACCAAGTTTAGATAATCCAAGTGCAGTTAACTCAATAGCACGAGGTTTGCTAGGATCTCGTTGAATAAAGCCGTTTTTTTCTAAACGTGATAAGTGACCATGTACCGTTGACGTTGAAGAAAGAGATACAGCAGTACCAATTTCACGAACAGTTGGGGGATACCCTTTTAGTTGAACTTGTTCATGTATGTACTGTAATACTTCAATTTGTCTAGATTCTGGAGTTTTACGCATGATTAAATGCACCTCGTTTCTTTATCAATTTTCTTAACTATAGAATACCATAACTAAACCTAGAATTCAAACAGATGTTCGGTAAAAATGAAATTTCTATCTTTAATGTCTGGAAGCTTTGTAAGAATAAACTAATTTTTAGGCAAATGGATATATTTTCAACGTAATTTTTGATATAGTTAAGGGGTTAAATGAAACGAGATGGAGTGAATTAAATGCTATCTAAAGAAAAAATAGCTCGAATTAATGAGCTAGCCAATAAGTCAAAGAGCGAAACCCTTAGCTTATCTGAGCAACAAGAACAAAAGGAACTAAGAGAAGAATATTTACAAGCTTTCCGCGGTGGAATGAGAAATCATATTGAAGGAATGAAAGTCGTTGATAATGATGGAACAGACGTTACTCCTGAAAAATTAAAGCAAATTCAAAAAGAAAAAGGATTACACGACCGCTAAAAATAAGAAGGAAACGAGACGTTCAAGTAGAAAACGCTTTACCAATTGTTAAAATTTGGCGGTTAATCGTTAAAATAAATACAATAATTTCTATGAAAGCGTTGCGTAAAACGATTTAAAACAGTAAAATAGAGATATTAAAACTGAAAGGATGATTTAATTGTTCGATACAACTGACCAACTTGCAGTAAACACGATTAGAACACTAAGTATGGATGCGATTCAAAAAGCAAACTCAGGACACCCAGGTTTACCAATGGGGGCTGCTCCAATGGCGTACACGCTATGGACCAAACATTTAAACGTAAACCCAAGCAACTCATCATGGGTAAATCGCGATCGCTTTGTACTTTCAGCAGGACACGGTTCAATGCTATTATATAGTTTGTTACATTTATCAGGTTACAAACTATCAATGGAGGATTTGAAAAATTTCCGTCAATGGGATAGCTTAACCCCTGGTCATCCAGAAGTACATCATACAGATGGTGTTGAAGCAACAACAGGTCCTCTTGGACAAGGAATTGCAAATAGTGTCGGAATGGCAATGGCAGAAGCTCATCTAGCGGCAACGTATAATAAGGAAAATCATCAAATCGTTGATCATTATACCTATGCTTTATGTGGTGATGGAGATTTAATGGAAGGCGTATCAGCTGAAGCAGCAAGTTTAGCAGGTCATTTAGAGCTTGGCAAACTTGTAGTATTATATGATTCAAATGATATTTCATTAGATGGTCCTACTTCAAAAGCGTTTACTGAAAATGTAGGCAAACGTTTTGAAGCGTATAATTGGCAACATATTTTAGTTAAAGATGGAAATGATCTAGCTGAAATCGAAAAAGCGATTAAAGCAGCAAAAGCAGAAACTAAAAAACCAACTTTAATTGAAGTTAAAACAGTGATTGGCTTTGGTGCTCCAAATGAAGGAACATCTAAAGTTCACGGCGCACCACTTGGAATGGATGGAATCGAAGCGACTAAAAAAGCTTACGGTTGGGATTATCCAGCGTTCACTGTTCCAAATGAAGTAGCTACACGTTTTAAAGAAACAATGATTGATCAAGGCGCTAAATCAGAAAGTGAATGGAATGAATTGTTCGCTTCATATAAAGCTGAATATCCAGAATTAGCTGCTCAATTTGAATTAGCAATGTCTGGGAACTTACCAACTGATTGGGATAAAGAATTACCAGTTTACGAAGAAGGCGAAAGTGCTGCTTCTCGTGTGACAGGCAGTGAAACCATTCAAGCATTGTCAAAAGCTATTCCATTTTTCTGGGGTGGATCTGCAGATTTATCTGCTTCAAACAATACAATGGTTGCTGGTGAAAAAGATTTTGAACCAGGTCAATATGAAGGACGCAACATTTGGTACGGTGTTCGTGAATTTGGAATGTCAGCTGCAATGAATGGAATTTCATTACACGGTGGTTCAAAAACTTATGGCGGAACATTCTTTGTATTTACAGATTATTTACGTGCAGCAATTCGTTTAGCAGCTATTTCAAAAGCACCTGTAACGTATGTGTTTACACATGATTCAATCGCTGTAGGAGAAGATGGTCCGACTCATGAACCAGTAGAGCAACTATCTAGCTTACGCGGTATGCCAAACTTGTCTGTCATTCGTCCAGCGGATGGAAATGAAGTGGTTGCTGCTTGGGAACAAGCAATTACCTCAACGGACCACCCAACAGTATTAGTCTTGACTCGTCAAAACTTACCTGTCTTGCCTGGAACAAAAGAAAATGCACGTAAAAATGTTGCTAAAGGCGGTTACGTAATTTCTCCACAAGATGGCGATCAACCAACTGGAATTTTAATTGCAACAGGTTCTGAAGTCGCTTTAGCAATCGAAGCACAAAAAGAATTGAAAAAACAAGGCAAAGATGTTTCAGTAGTATCGTTACCAAGTTTTGATTTATTTGAAAAACAAGATGCAGCATACAAAGAGAGTGTCTTACCAAAAGCAGTTAGAAAACGTATGTCAATTGAAATGGGCGCAACCTTTGGTTGGGAACGTTACGTTGGACTTGATGGCGTAATGCTTGGCATTGATAAATATGGTGCAAGTGCACCTGGAAATACAGTTATCGAACAATATGGATTTACAGTTGAAAACGTTGTAAATACATTTAACCAGCTATAAACATAAAACATCATTTATTGGACTCGAGTCGTGAGTTCAATAGATGATGTTTTCTTAGTAAATGGACTAAAAAGCGATTCGTTTAAAACAAATTAAAAGTAAAGGAAGTTAAGTATTTTTTTACTATTGAAGTACATGATTCTAAATTAAAATCACGATCGCTATTTTAATTTTCTTGAAGTTATGGTTTAATAATAAAGAACATTTGTATTTTAAAAATCAGATGCGCTATTATTAAACTAAAGGGGATTTTAAAATGGGAGTAATAAAAAGTGATTTCAATCAAGCTCGCTCTCTAGCTACCGAACTTTCCAACGCTACACAGACGTTCTCTCAATCTAGTTCGATCTCAAAAGCTTCCGCTACTAAGGTATTAGGAAATCAAAAAGCAGCTCTTACTATTGATCAAACAAAATCATTGTTAACGAGCTTTTTAGGTGCCTTACAACGTGATAGCCAAAATATCCAAAGTATCGCGACGGATTTTGAAGCAACGGATCAAACACTAGCAAAATCCTTATTTAGCATAAACTAACGTTTGGAGGAATAAGGATTGGAACCACAGTCAACGATTGACGAGTTACAAGAACAATTAAGGAATGTCACGGAAGACCGCTATCAAACAGAAACCGATCTCCGCAAGTTAGAACAGAACACAAATGACGTTCAGAGTATTTTTCAAAGAGTCCAACACCTTTTTAATGAACTGCATGAGACTTGGAGAGAAGGAGAAATGAGCGGTCAAATCGCAAACTTGCA